>JBEKMC010000020.1:0-36125 GCA_050008715.1 Acidimicrobiales bacterium
ACTGGGAGGGCGACCTCCGAGTGCCGATCAGCCAGGGCGAGGAGCTGTACGCCGCGATGCGCCGGCTCGGACGCCCGGTTGAATTCGTCCGCTACCCGGGGGGGTCCCACGTCTCGCGATCACCCTCGCAGAATGTCGACTGGGCGCGGCGGCTGCTGGCCTGGAACGAGCGTCACGGGAAGGTGGCGGAGACCCCCACCGAGTCAGGCGTACGGCGAAGACGCCGGGTGTGAGTGGTGATGGTGACGGTGGCGCGACCGCCATGACAGGCGGCGCCACAACAGCAGGGCAACCACCGCCACGAGCAGCCATGGCACATGCGGCACGGCGAACACCGACGAGACCGCTGAGATGACAAGCGCTGCCACGAGCACGATTCCCACGACGTGCCACGGGTGCCGCCGGGGCACCGGCTGGGGGGTCGGAGCCTGCAACGAGGGCAAGTCGGTCGTCAGGCCGCTCAGATCGGAGCGAGTCTTGGCCGACATCGCCCGATCGAGGCGTTCTTTGAACTCGCCGTCGTCGAGGCGTCCGTCTGCGTAGTGCTTCGACAACGTATCGCCCACGGAAGCCCGCTCCGCGTCGGAGACGCGCATCTCGGGGCCGGCACCGGGGCGCCGAGGCGTCTCGTGCCACCAGGCCCACGGTGGCGGAGGAGGAGAAGGATTGGTCATGTGAGGTTCCCTTCGATCGTTGAGCTGGGTCAGTAAGCGCCGTGGCCGTGGAGCAGCTCGGCGGCGATTGAGATGTCCGAGCCCTCCTCCGGGATCAGCAGCCAGCCCGCCAAGTAGAGCGGGAGGCCGGCTCCGCCGCAGAGGCAGAGGACGGCGAAGATGATGCGGACGATCGTCACGTCGACGTCCAAGTAGATGGCGGTGGCGGCGGCCACGCCGGCGAGCATGCGGCCCTCGCGCGGCCGGGCGAGCGACCGGAAGCCCGCCCATTCGGGTGCGGCGGACGGATCTGGCGAAGCGGTGCTCTCGGTGTTGTTCTCGGTGTGCGTTTCCATGCTTCGATCCTGCGCCCAACCGCCATCGGTGCCTATCGGGGAAGACCCTGAACCTCCCCCGAGACGGCCGGCGCGATGCAAGGGACTTACCTGATGGTCAAAGAGGTGCTCCGGGCGCGATCATCAAGTCATCGAAGATCGCGCCGACACCCATGCGCCGGCATCGGCGGGGCCCGGTGGTGCCGGTGCTTCCGGTGGCCAGGACTGGCAGCACTGGCACCACCGCGGCCCCCCATGGGCAGGCCACCATGGCCATCGCCGCCTGCAGAGAGGCCCGATGGGGCGCGGCCCGTGGCACCGGCAGCGCGATCGCGGCCCGATTCGGCGAAGCCGGGACGAACGACTCATCGCTGGTGTGGCCGGCGGCCTCGGGCGTCGCCTCGGATGGGATCCCACGGTCGTGCGGGTGCTCGTCGTCATGGTCTCGCTGAGCGGTTTCGGTGTGTGCGTCTACGTGCTGGCCTGGTTGCTCATACCTGCCGACGGCGAGAGCGAACCGATCATCACGCGTTCGCTCTCGGACCGACGCGGCATCGCCCTTGCGCTCGCGGTCGTCCCCCTCATCGTCATCGGCCTCCTCGTCGGCTCCGTCCTCGGCGCCAACTGGATCAACACCCTCGCCCTGCCGGCGCTCGTGAGCGCCGCCGGCCTCGTGCTCATCTGGCGCAACGCCGATCCCGACGAGCAGGCGGCGCTCCATCGAGCCGCCGGACCCATCGTTCAGCTCGTGCAGGGCCCGGACGGCACCGGCCGCTCAGGGCGTCTCCTCATGCGGAGCGCCGCCGCTCTCGGCTTGCTCACCGTCGGCCTTGTCGCCCTGCTCGTGAGGCACAAGAGTCTGTCGGCCGTGCGGCCCCTCCTCGGGCTCCTGCTCATCATCGCCGCCATCGTCATCGTGTTCGGCCCGTGGTGGCTTCGAGTCGCCCGGGACCTCGTGGTCGAGCGGCAGGCCCGCGCCCGGGCGGAGGAGCGTGCGGAGCTCGCCGCCCGCGTGCACGACTCGGTCCTGCAGACGCTCGCCCTTATCCAGCGACGGGCGGACCAGCCCCAGCAGGTCATCCAGCTCGCCCGCGCGCAGGAGCGCGAGCTGCGATCGTGGCTCTTCGACGGCAACCGGCCGGGCTCGGCCGGCGACCAGGACGCGACGTTCGCCGCCGGCGTTCACCGGATCCAGGAGGATGTCGAGGCGCTGCACGGAGTCGCCGTCGAGGTCGTCGTCGTGGGTGACTGCGAGCTCGACGACGGGCTGAGATCGGTGCTGGCCGCCGGCCGCGAAGCTGCGGTGAACGCCGCCAAGTGGTCCGGCGCTCCGGAGCTGTCGCTCTTCGGCGAAGTGGAGCCGCGCACGGTCTCGTTGTTCGTGAGGGACCGCGGGATCGGCTTCGATCCCGATGCCGTCCACGGTGACCGCAAAGGCATCGCCGAATCGATCCGGGGCCGGATGACACGAAGCGGGGGGACTGTCGCCTTCCGCAGCAACCCCGGAGCCGGGACCGAGGTGGCGCTCACGATGTCCCGCGAGCCGGCACGCCGGCCGCGAAGCGCGGCGACGACATGACGACGCCCGCTTCCCGGCCCAGGGTGTTCCTCGTCGACGACCACGAGCTGTTCCGCAAAGGCGTGCGAGCCGAGCTCGGCGACGACGTCGAGCTCGTGGGCGAGGCTGACGACGTCGAGCCGGCCATCGAGCTCATCGCCGAGCGCCTTCCGGACGTCGTCCTCCTGGACCTGCATCTGCCGGGCGGAGGCGGCAACCTCGTGATCGAAGCGATGAAAGCCGCTGGGGGCGCCGCCGCGGACGTGAAGTTCCTCGCCTTGTCCGTCTCCGATGCCCCCGAAGACGTCATCGCCGTCATCCGGGCCGGTGCCCGCGGCTACGTGACAAAGACGATCTCCGGACCTGAGCTCATCGATGCGGTCCACCGGGTAGCCGGGGGCGATGCCGTGTTCTCGCCGCGGTTGGCGGGTTTCGTGCTCGACGCGTTCGCGGCGACGCCGGAGGAACGACCGACGTTCGACCCGGAGCTCGACCAGCTCACGCCGCGCGAGCGCGAGGTGCTCCGCCTCATCGCCCGCGGTTACACCTACAAGGAGCTGGCACGGGAGCTGTCGATCTCGACAAAGACAGTGGAGACCCACGTGTCCGCCGTGCTGCGCAAACTGCAGCTCTCCAGCCGGCACCAACTGACGCGATGGGCGACCGAGCGCCGGCTCGTGTGAGCGGCGCCTGACCGGAGTACGCGAAACCCGCCACGGCGGGCTTTGCACCACGAGACGCAACGCGCGTCGGAATGCCCAAGGAAAGGCGGAAGCGATGTCACGATTCCTCTACAGGGCGGCACTCTTCGCCGCCGTGCTCAGCATGAGCGTCGTCGGCGTGGCGTCCGGGGCGTCCGCATCGAGCGCGGCTGCCAAGCGGATCCGGCCTCACCAGCACTTCGTCGGCCGGGTCAACGGGAAGAGCAAGAACGCCGACGTCACCATGGTCTGCACACTCTCGGGGGGAAGCGGCGAGATCCTCGAGGGCCAGACCATCGAAGTCGTCCGGCACCATGGCGGATCCGGCAACGCCGGCGACACGGGGAACAAGACGAGATCGATTCAGGCAGTCCTCGAATACACAGTCGGGAACCTGGCGGTTCTCGTGCCGTTGGTGACGTTCACGCACTATGGCGTGCCGAAGGCGATCCCGACGCTCTCACTGCCGTGCGGTGGGTCCGGCACGATCGTTTTCACACCGAGCGGCTCGGCCGGCACGCCCTACTCCGTCAACGTCTCGTTTGACAACGTCGCCAGCGTCAACCCGGAGCTTGCCGGATAAGCTCGGCCGACTCGAGACAGGGGAGCGGAGTGGGCGGGCAGATCGCGCATGTCGACTATCTGGAGCTGAGCGGCCATCCTCACTTGGTCGCCAATGAATGCACAAGGTGCGGCGCCCGCTACTTCGACCGGCGCAACGCCTGTGCCGGCTGCTTCGGCACCGAGTTCAGATCCGTGGACATCCCGACAACGGGTGAGGTTCGCGCCTTCACGATCGTGTCGTTGGCTGCCCCTGGCATCCCGGTCCCGTTCGTCGCTGCCGTGGTCGACTGCGACGGTACGAGCGTCCGTGGCAACCTCATCAACGTCGAAGCCGACCCGGACCACGTGACGACGGGGATGAAGGTACGGCTCGCCACGTACTCGCTGGGTGTGGACGAGGCGGGGACCGAAGCGATCGGCTTTGGCTTCGAGCCGTTGGCCTGAGAGAGAGGACACCGTGGCTCACGACGACATCTGGATTCTCGGCATCACGATGACGAAGTTCGGCAAGCACCCGGACAAGGACGTCGTCGACCTTGCGGCGGAGGCGGTCATGGGAGCGCTCGCGGATGGCGAGGTCTCCATGAGCGACATGGGCGTCATGGCCGCCGGCAGCCTGATGGGCGGTCTCGGCGTCGGCCAACAGGTACAGAAGCAGGTCGGCCAGACAGGTATCCCCGTCTACAACGTGACGAATGCGTGCGCCACAGGTGCGACGGCGCTCCGCACCGTCGTGATGTCGATCAAGGCGGGCGAAGCGGACATGGGGCTCGCCGTCGGTGTCGAGAAGCTCGCCGGCGCCGGTCTCCTCGCCGGAGGGTCGCGCAAGGTAGACGGCGGGACGTGGGAACCGAGGGGGCGTTACGGCGCCGTCGCCCCGATCGACGGTCGCATCGGGACCGAGACGATGCCGGGCGTCTTCGCACAGATCGGAATGGAATACGGGCACCGCTACGGCGGAACGAGCTTCGAGTTGTTCGCACGTATTTCCGAGAAGAACCACGCCCATTCGACGCTGAACCCGTTCGCCGCCTACCAGAAGCGGATGCCTCTCGAGCAGATCATGGGCGACGTCATGATCGCCTACCCGAACACGCGGCCGATGTGCTCGGCGAACTGCGACGGTGCTGCCGCCGCCGTGCTCGTGAGCGGCGCCAAGCTGAAGACGCTCTCTCCGAGCCAGCAACGCCGGGCGGTCAAGGTGGCTGCCTCCGTCCTCACGACGGACCCCTACGACGAGGCCTGCCAGATCCTCCCCAACGTCAACACCTTGACCCGCAACGCCGCTCGTACGGCCTACGAGCAGGCGGGTGTCGGGCCCGAGGATCTGGATCTCGTCGAACTGCACGACTGTTTCGCCACCGCCGAGCTCGTCCACTACGACAACCTCATGCTGTGCGAGGAAGGCGGGGCGGCCGACTTCTTCAACTCCGGTGCGCCGTGGCGGGACGGCTCACTTCCGGTCAACGTATCTGGCGGCCTCCAGTCCAAGGGCCACCCGATTGCCGCCACCGGCATCGCCAACGTGTGGGAGGTGGCGACGCACCTTCGAGGCGAGGCCGGCGATCGGCAGATCGCAGGAGCCAAGGTCGGCTTGGCGCACGTCATCGGCCTCGGCTCTGCGTGCGGCGTCCACATCCTCGAGCGCTCAGCCGCCTGAGCCTTCGGGGCCGCCTGAGCCTTCGGGGCCGCCTGAGCCTTCGGGGCCGCCTGAGCTGTCGGGGCCGCCTGAGCTGTCGGGGCCGCCTGAGCCTTCGGGGCTGATCGCTGTCGCTCCCGGCGGCGGTAGCCCGCCCGGCGAGGCTGGCGGGAGCGTCGGCGTGGACGACGTGGTCGGATGCGATGGCGTCAGCTGGACCTCGGGAGAGGCCAGGTTCGGACTCCACAGCGCCGGGTCGTCGGTGACCTTGACGGCTCCGAGCACGTCGATCATGCGGATTCGCAACACGGGCGTTGCCGCCCCTGGTGGGGGGCCGTAGGAGGCAATCGTCCGGCCACCGAAGAGGGACGAGGAGTCGACCTCGACGTGAATACCGCGAGGTGCCAGCACCCGAAGGTTGCCCATGAGAACCCAGAGCTTGATGGTCGGCTCAGGCCCGACGATCGTGGCGCCCCGCAGATCAAGGTGGATCTCCCCCGCCAGCACGAGGGCGCTCGTGTGCTCGGGCAGGACGAAACGCCCGCGGCGCACGCGGTTCCCGAACGGCACGAACCAACGACGTTTGATCCTGCCCGGAGCAAGGGCGACACCGAGATCAGACGTGGCTGCGACGAGATCGGTCCGCGACCGCGCTCCGAGCGCGACGTCGGTGCGCCTGCTGAACTCGTCGAGCGTCATCTGGCCGGCGGTCGCCGCCCGCACGAGCGACGCCAGTGTCTCCTGTCGCTCGGTGTCACTCACGACGTAGTGCTCCTCGTCGTCAGACGCCACGGGAACGGACCTCCTCCCCGCCGGGGTTCCGGCGGCCTTGCCTCCATCGTGACGCGCTCGCCCGACCCGTGCCTGCATGAGCCGGTACGCTTCGGACCGACACGCTGCCGGAAGGTCTCGACGGGCGAAGGAGTACCACCATGGGGCTGATGCACGAGGCGCGACGGGAGTTCATCGCCGTGCCTGACACCCACAAGGGCCAGATCCTCTACAAATGGCCGGACCAGAACATCAGGAAGTTCACCCGCGCCATCGTCGAGCCCGACGCAGTCGCCGTGTTCGTGAGCCAGGGTCAGATCATGGGCGTCGTCCCCCCAGGCCAGCACACCCTCGACGCCAGGGAGCTGCCGTTCCTCGGTCTGTTCATCGACTGGGCGTCCGGTGGAGACGCCTTCAAGGCCGAGCTCTACTTCGTCGGGACGCGCGAGTACCCCAACAATCGTTTCGGCGGTCGGCTCGACGACGTGCAGGATCCCCAGACCGGCCTCGTGGTCACGCTGCGCGCATTCGGCGAGTACTCCCTCAAGATCACGGATCCGACAAAGCTCATCTTGAACCTGACCGGGACAGTCGACGTCTCGAACAACGACGCCGTCACGGGCTGGGTGGCCGAGCAGCTGCTGAAGGTCACCCGCACGGCCGTGACAACCCAGCTCATGACAGGCGCGTGGCCAATCCTCGGGCTCTCGGCGCACAGCCCGGACATCGAGGCGGCCGTCATGCCGGCGGCGGACGCCCAGCTCGAGAACTACGGCGTGACCATCTCCCGCCTCGGGAACCTCGACGTGAACCTGGCGGAAGAGGACAGCGCCCGGCTCAAGAAGCTCGCCGGGGATACGGCGTACAGCAGGCTGGCGGGGGGTTTCTTGCAGGCTGCACAAGCCGAGGCGTTGCAGGGCGCCGGCGAAGGTATGGCACAGGGCGGTGGCGCCGTCACGCCGATGTTCCTCGGCGCAGGTCTCGGGATGGCAGGACAGATGATGCAGGCGCCCCAGCAGGCGGCACCGTACCCACCTCCGCCGGCGCCAGGCTTTGCCGGCGGTGGCGCCGGGTACGCGCCACCCCCGCAGCAGGCGGCACCGCCGCAGGGGTACCCACAGCAAGCGCCGCCGCAGCCCTACCCGCAGCAAGCTGCCGAACAAGGTGCGCAGGCCGCCCAGCCGGCTCCCGCCGCCGAGGCGCTGCTGTGCACGAAATGCCAGGCTGCCTTGCGGCAGGGCGCCAAGTTCTGCGACTCGTGTGGGACGCCGACGCAGGCAAAATGCGGTAACTGCCAGGCCGAACTGCGGCAGGGGGCCAAGTTCTGCGACTCGTGCGGGACGCCGACTGGGGCGGCGGCACCGGCCTCCTGACCATCGTGCGGGACGCCGGCGGGGCGGCGGCACCAGCCTCCTGACCATCGTGCGGGACGCCGGCGGGGTGGCACCACCGGCCTCCTGACCATCGTCCGACCGGCCGGCACCCCCGGCGCTACAGTGCGCCTGGCTCGCCTTCCGGGGCGGCAGAGAGCGAGGAGCGGCTCATGCAGCGCATCGAGTGTCAATGGTGCAAGGCACAGAACGAGGCCGACCGTACGGCGTGCGCCACCTGCGGCGCTCCACTCGATCAGAAGAACCTGGTCAGTGACTCGGGATGGACGGAGGCGCCGCGCCTTCGGGACATGACGGAGTTCCACTTCTCGAGCTCCACCTGCCAGATCGAGGGTGAGATCGTCCCGGTCGCAGAGCTGGCGCTCGCCCAGGGCGACGCGGTGTTCTTCGAGCATCACGTGATGTTGTGGAAAGAGCCACAGGTACCGATGTCGGCGCTGAACACCGGTGGCGGCATGAAACGAATGCTCGGTGGCATGCCCCACATCATCAGCGTCGCTCATGGTCCGGGTCGCATCGCCCTGTCCCGCGACGCCACGGGCGAGGTGGTCGTACTCCCGCTGCATCCCTCGATGGAGATCGATGTGCGCGAACACGCCTTCCTCGCCGGCACCCACTCGCTCACGTACTCCTTCGTGCGGATCAAAGGCCTCGCCAACGTGATGCACGGAGGCGAGGGGATGTACATGGACCGGTTCGTCACCGCCAACGAGCCGGGGCTCCTCCTGCTGCACGGTTACGGCAACGTCTTCCAGAAGACGCTCGCCGAGGGTGAGAAGATCCTCATCGAGCCCGGAGGCTTCCTCTACAAGGACTCGGCGGTGACGATGAACACCGTGCAGCAGAACGTCAAGACCGGGCTCATGCGCCACGGCATGTACCTCGCCGAGATGACCGGGCCCGGGAGGGTCGGCATCCAGTCGATGTACGTCCACGCCGGCGCTTCGGAGTAGGGGGCCAACGATGGCGATGCCCCCGGCTCAGGGTGCCTACACCTGCCCCTATTGCCGGATCCCGAGCGACACCGTCGACCTGACCTGCCCGCACTGCGGTGCCCCGGTCGACGTGCGCGAGCACGTGTCCGACTCGGGCTGGGGCGAGCAACCCCCCATTCGTGACATGGCTCGGCTCCACTTCAGCCGGTCCACCTGCCAGATCAGCGGCAAGTACGTGCCGGTTGCCGACTTCGGCCTGCACGAGGACGACTGGGTGTACTTCTCCCATCACGTGCTGCTGTTCATGAGCCCGACGATCCGGACCGAGGCCTTGCCGATGGCGGGCGGATGGAACCGGGTCCTCGCCGGCATGCCGCTCGTCATGATGCGAGCAGCCGGCCCCGGCCACATCGCGTTCAGCCACGACGACCCCGGTGAGACGATCGCCGTGCCCCTGCAGGCGAATCAGATGATCGATGTCGCCGAGCACCGTTTTCTCGTGGCGACCGGCAACGTCAACTACCAGTGGCACCAGAGCAACATCTGGTACAACACCCAGAACGGCGACGATCAAGAGACCCACTACCCAATGGGCATGATGCTCGACCGCTTCACGGCGCAGGGCGGCCCTGGTCTCCTGCTGTTGCACTCGCCCGGCAACGTCTTCATTCGCGACCTCGCCCAGGGCCAGACGATCCTCGTACAACCGAGCGCGCTCATCTACAAGGATCCGAGCGTGCAGATGCAGCTGCACTTCGAGTACCCGGGGGGCGCCTATTGGTTCTCGTCCAGCCGCATGCAGACGAAGACGGCCTGGTTGACGCTGTACGGCCCCGGCCGCGTAGCGGTTCAGTCGGTCTTCCGGCGGCCCGAGATGGTCGGGTACGTCGTGAGCAGTTCAGGGGCGACGCAGCAGCGCTGGTAGCTGCCGCTCCGCCTCCTCGAGACACCCTCCACGACCGTGCGCATCATCCTCCTCGGCGCTCCCGGCTCCGGCAAGGGCACCCAGGGGCCTGTGCTCGCGAAGCACTTCGGTGCCACGCACGTCTCCTCGGGTGAGCTGCTCCGGGGCGAGCTGGCCGGTGACACCGAGCTCGGCAGGCAGGTGCAGGACTGCGTCCGCTCGGGCGAGCTCGTGCCCAACGAAATCGTGCTCGAGCTCCTGCTGGGACCGATCGCGGCGGCCGTCGCCAGCGGTGGGTACGTCCTCGACGGCTTCCCGCGGACGTTGGAGCAGGCGGAGCTGGCATTCGCGCGGGCCCAGACGATCGGCGCCACAGCCGACGCCGTGGTCTACATGGCCGTCCCCGACGAGGTCGCGCGGGAGCGGTTGCGCGGGCGTTCCGCCGACGGGCGAGCCGACGACGCCGACACAGAGGTGATCGAACGGCGCCTGCGGATCTTCCACTTCCAGACGGAGCCCTTGCTCGACTACTACCGCCGCCGCCGACTGCTCGTGACCGTCGACGCCACGGCCTCGCCGGACGAGGTGTTCGCCGCCACCGTATCGGCGCTGTCGGCAAGCTGACATGACGGACCGTGTCGCAGCCACGGTTGCGGACGATCTGACCGACGAGCTCCGTCTGCTCGGAACGGTCGAGCGGGCTGTAGCCGAGCGGGCCTACCTGAAGAGCGACCTGGAGTTCCTCGGCGTATCCATTCCAGCGATCCGCCGAGTGGCCAAGAGTGTCCGTGCGCGATACGCCGCCGACGAGCACGACGCCCTTGTGTCGTTGGTCTCGGTGCTGTGGTCCGTCCCCATCCACGAGCGGCGGATGCTGGCGGTGGAGCTCCTGACGATCCACAAGGGTGCTCTTGGCCTTGACGACCTCGTGCTGCTCGAGCGCCTGCTGCGGGAGTCGCTCACCTGGGCGCTCGTCGACTCGCTGGCGGCCAGCGTGGTCGGCTCCATCGTCGAGGCGCATCCGGAAGCAGCCTCCACTCTCGACCATTGGGTCGCCGACGACGACTTCTGGCTCCGGCGTTCGGCGATGTTGGCCCTGCTGCTGCCGCTGCGACGGGGGGACGGCGACCCGGGGCGTTTCTTCTCTTACGCCGATCGTCTGCTCGACGAGAAGGAGTTCTTCATCCGCAAGGCTATCGGGTGGATTTTGCGGGACATGGGGCGAAAGCGCCCCGAACTGGTGCTGGAATGGGTGCGCCCGAGGGTCGACCGCATGTCGGGCGTCACGTTGACCGAGGCGCTGAAATGCCTGCAGCCCTCCGATGTGGCGGTGTTGCGCGAGGCGCACCGGAGTCGCGGGCGCGGGTGAGCCGGGGCGGTCTGCTCGCTCCGGACGGCCGGGGGACTCGTCCCACCTAACCTTGGCGGATGACTGATCGAGGCCGCGTGCGAGTCGAGCAGGGACACAAGCGGGTACGGGCATACCTGGGCGGAGAGCTCGTCGCAGACACCATTCGTCCCCTCCTCGTGTGGGAGATCCCGTACTTTCCGGCGTACTACATCCCGGCAGAGGACGTGACGCCGTCGGTCCTCTTCGAGTCGTCGAAGACGGAGCGTTCACCGAGCCGTGGCGAGGCGAGGTTCTTCACCGTGAAGACCGACCGGGCCGAGGCGATCGACGCGGCGTGGACCTACCCTGAGTCCCCGACCGAGGAGCTCAGGCATGCCATTCGCCTCGGCTGGGAGGCGATGGACGCCTGGTTCGAGGAAGACGAACAGGTATACGTCCACCCTCGGGATCCGCACAGGCGCGTCGACGTGCTCCGGAGCTCACGGCACGTCGAAATCGAGATCGCGGGCGTCAAGGTGGCCGACTCGGTTCGCCCGGTGCTGCTGTTCGAGACCGGACTGCCCGTTCGCTACTACCTGCCGAAGACCGACGTCCGGCTGGAGCTGCTCACGCCGTCTGCCACGACGACGCGTTGCCCCTACAAAGGCACCGCCGAGTACTACTCCGTCACGGTCGACGGCACGACCTATGACGACTTCGTCTGGTGGTACCGGTCGCCCGCTCATGAGTCTGCGGGCATCGCCGGTCTCGTGGCGTTCTACAACGAGAAAGTTGACATCACTCTTGACGGCGTCCGTCTCGCGCGACCGTCGACGCACTTCTCCTGACGGGCGCCTCGGTCGGAGCGGACGAACTGCCGGAACGGCTCGTGACGATGAGGCGGCAACGCTGTGCGCACCCCGCCGGGGCGGTTCGACCGCCGGCCGGCCCGGCACCTGCCCTGCGGCAGCGGAACATCGGCCGTAGCGGGCACAGCCGACGCGCGTGGGAACGCCTCGCCTTCGCCGCCGTCTTGGCCTTCCTCGGCGTCACCGGCACGCTCGGTTCGTGGCCGCTCGTAGGGACGGGAGCAGGCGCAGCGCCGGCGGCCACGCCCGATCCGAATGCGTTCACGGTGTACCACGACGACGCCGCCGGCGCTGGCGTCGTCGCCTCGGTCCGCTCGGTTGTCACCTCCCGTCGTGCCTGGACCTCGCCGACCCTTGACGGGCAGATCTACGGCGAACCTCTCGTGGCCGGGGGACGAGTGTACGTGGCGACCGAGAACGACACCGTGTACGGCCTCTCCAGCGCCTCGGGGGCGGTCCAGTGGTCACGTCACCTCGGCACGCCGGTCCCTTCGAGCTCGCTTGGATGCGGAGACATCACTCCCGAAGTCGGCATCACCGGCACGCCGGTGATCGACGAGGCCCGTGCTGAGATCTTCGTGATCGCCGACGAGTTGCTGAACGGCAGCCCGGGCCATCGCCTTGTGGGCTTGAGCCTTGCCAGCGGCGCTATCGAGATGAGCGAGCCGGTCGACCCGCCTGGCGTCGAGACTGCGGCCATCCTGCAACGGACCGGGCTGGCGCTCGACGGTGACGAGGTCGTCTTCGGTTTCGGCGGCAACGACGGCGACTGCCCGACTTATCACGGGTGGGTCGTCGCCGCCAGCGAGACTGGTGGGACGCCTCTCGACTTCGAAGTCGACGCCGCCGCCGGTGACGACCAAGGCGCCGTCTGGATGGGGGGAGCGGCTCCGGCCGTCAACGCCGCTGGCGACATCCTCGTGGAAGCGGGCAACGGTTCCGTCAAGTCGTCGGACGAGCCCTATGACGACAGCGACTCGGTCCTCGACCTCTCGCCCTCGCTACGACTCCTGCAGTACTTCGCACCGAGCACGTGGCCCTCGGACAACGCACACGACCTCGACTTGTCGATGGAGCCGGTCCTCCTCGCCGGCGGTGACATCGTGGCTGCAGGGAAGTCGCGGATTGCGTTCCTGTTGAACGGACGGCGGCTCGGCGGCATCGGCGGCCAGGAGGCTGAGCTCGGCTCGCTCTGCAATGGCGACATCGACGGTGGCAGCGCCGTGGTTGGGACCACGATCTACCTCCCGTGTCTGAGCGGCATCGTGGCCGTGTCCGTGGAGACCTCGCCTCCGGCCCTCCGGCTCCGCTGGAGCTCCGGGACCGGCGGCGGCCCGCCGATCGTTGCCGGTGGGCTCGTGTGGACCATCGGCCAGGACGGCCGGCTGTACGGCCTCGACCCGGCGACCGGTGCGGTTCGACAGCAGGCATCGATCGGCAACCCCGCCAACCACTTCCCGACCCCGAGCGCGGGGGACGGTCTCTTGCTCGCCCCGACCGCGGACCAGATCGTCGCCTTCACGGCGAATCTGACGACTGGCCCGACGACCACAACTACGACCCTGCCGGGAGCGAGCACCACGTCGGTCCCGCCGGTCACCTCCACGTCGGGAGCAACGAAGGGGTCGTCCTCGTCGATCTCGGCCGGCCTCATCGCCGGGATCGTGGTTGCCGGCGGTGCGCTCGGCGCCGCCATGGGCTGGGTCATCGTCCGGCGCCGCAGAGCCGGCTGATCGTACGGCGGCGCAGAGCGGGGCTGAGCAATCTGAGCGCTGACGCCTACCGGGCGAGCGCCGCTAGATGGTTCTTCAGCCCGATGCCGTACGCCGTCGGTGTACCCGCGTAGCTCGTGATCAGCGCGGGACCATTGCTGCAGGACCAGTTCGACGGCGGACCCGTCGAGTTCCATGTCCACCCGAGGTAGGAGATGCCATGGCGGTCTGCCCAGGGCATGTAGGTGTCGATGTAGCCGTCGGTGCAGTAGCTCTCGCCCATCTCCCCCGTGACGACCGGTACTTTCTTCGCCAACGGAGCGATGGTGGCGTTCCAGCAGGCGGCCGTATTGCAGCCGGAGAAGTTGTAGGTATGGAAGCTCACGACCAGCTGATGGTCCGGATCGGTCGGCTCGAACTTCAGCCAGTGGGTTTCGTCGCTCGACCAGGCGAGCCCACCCAGCATGAGCGGCTGGGATGCGCCGACCGAGCGCACGGCGTTCACGAGCGACTGCATGCCGGCGGTCCGGTAGGTGACCAAGCCGTACGTGACGGAGACGAACCTGACTGAGCAGCCGTTCCGCCAACACGGCCAGGATGTGATGTAGGGCTCGTTGAAGAGGTCGAAGATCACGCCGTGATTGGCTTTGAAAGTCCTGGCTACCGACTTCCAGAAGGCCGGAGCATGATCGGCGTCGGCCATTGGCCATTGCTGGTTGGCGAGGTGCCCGCCGGGAGCGGCCCAGTGGAGGTCGAGGATGACGAGCAAGCCCGCGGACTGCAGCCTGGCCACGTACTCCTTAATGGCCGCTTGGTACTTCGCTCCGCTCACGGACCTCGCCACGCCGTTGATGCCGAGCCAGCAATCCTCGTTGAGGGGTACCCGTACCGCGTCGATCTTCCACGCGGCCATCGCCTTGACGGCTGAGGCGCTCACCGGCCCGTCGAAGACCTGCGAGCCCGAGAGGCACATGTACTCCGCCCCCGAGCGGTCGACTCCGAGCAACCGGATGGTCTTGTCGCTCGCGTTGACGAGGCGGTCGCCCCGGACGGCGACGTACGGCAACCTCGGCGCCGCCCTCGCGGGTGACCGCGTGCCAGTGCCCGGCGGCAGGGCACCGCCGGCGGGCCGCTGTTGCATGGCGACGACTGCCCGTGCTCCGGTCAGGCACACGGCGGCGACCACGAGTGCTGCGACGGTGAGACGGGTCACCGTGGGGGCGATGTGGTGCGTCGGCCTGCTCGGCCGGTCATGCGGGCTTCGGAGCTCCGTCTGAGTCGAGCCGCCCGTGGAGGAAGTCGTCATAGGCACCAAGATCCAGCAGGCCGTGGCCGGAGTAGGAGAACAGGATCACTTTCTCTTCCCCGGTGTCCTTCGCCGCCAGCGCCTCGTCGATGACCGCACGGATCGCGTGAGCGGTCTCCGGGGCCGGGATCGTCCCCTGCGACCGCGCGAAGGCCACGGCGGCTTCGAACACCTTCGACTGCGGGTACGCAGAGGCCTCCGCCCGCCCGGTCTTGACGAGGTTGGAGACGATTGGAGCGTCTCCGTGGTACCGAAGGCCGCCGGCATGGATCGACGGCGGGATGAAATCGTGGCCGAGCGTGTACATCTGCAACAGCGGGGTCATGCCGGCGGTGTCGCCGAAGTCGTACTCGAAGTTCCCGCTCGTGAGCGTGGCGCACGCCGTCGGCTCGACGGCCAGCAGGCGAACCCCCGCGTCGGGGACGAAGGGCAGCGAGATGCCGCCGAAGTTCGAGCCACCGCCGCAGCACCCGATGACCACGTCGGGCAGGCGCTCGCCGGCGAGGTCGAGCTGCCGCTTCGCCTCCTGACCGATGATGGTCTGATGCAGCAGGACGTGGTTGAGGACCGACCCGAGCGAGTAGTGGGTGTCCTCCCGCATGACGGCGTCGCGAACGGCGTCGCTGATGGCCAAACCCAGAGAGCCGGGATGGTCGGGCTGGTCGACGGGCGAGGGAACGACGTCGGCGCCCCAGGTCTCCATCATCACGCGCCGGTAGGGTTTCTGCTGGTACGAGGCCCGGACCATGTACACCTTGCACTCGAGTCCGAACAACGCGCTCGCAAAGGCCAGGGCACTGCCCCACTGGCCCGCTCCAGTCTCCGTCGAGAGGCGCTTCACACCCTCGGTCTTGTTGTAGAACGCCTGTGGGACGGCCGTGTTCGGTTTGTGCGAGCCGGCGGGAGACACGGACTCGTCCTTGAAGTAGATGCGGGCAGGTGTCCCGAGTGACTCCTCGAGTCGACGGGCTCGGACGAGCGGAGTGGGTCTCCAGAGGCGGAGGACGTCGAGTACCGCGCCCGGAATGTCGATCCAGGGATCTGCCGAGACCTCCTGGCCGATGAGAGCCATCGGAAACAGGGGCGCCAGGTCGTCGGGACCGACCGGCTGGCGGGTTCCCGGGTGCAGCGGCGGCTCGAGCGGCGTGGCGAGATGAGGAACGACGTTGAACCATGCTTCGGGGATCTGGTCAGGGGCGAGGTTCCAGCGCACGTTTCCTTCTCCTCTCGCGGGTGTATTCGGGAGTTCCGCATCATCGCATAGGCGCGGCATGTCCAGCCCGGTCGTCGCGGCTGACGACGTGCGGAGGTGCTCCGCCCGCAAGCAGGTCCTCCAGGGTGACACGACGGTTTCCTGGCCCTAGAGTGCCGAAAGCCAACGACGGCACGTGTTACCTGGAGGTATCGATGCGCTCGTTCAAGCTCAGGACGTGGTTGACGGTCGGAGCTGTGCCAGCGCTTGCACTCGCCACCGCCCTTCAGGGCACCGCTGTAGCTTCGGTTCAGCAAAGCTCGCTCGCCAGCGCTCGGGTATCCGGGTCGCCGGAGAAGGTCATCCTCATCCTGCGGGACCAGAACAGCGGACTGGCGCCCCGATCAGCTCGGCTCGCCGCCGCCGTGGGCGCCGAGCAGGCTCCCCTGATCGCCGAGCTTCACTCGGCGGGAGCGCGCGACATCTCCACCACGAGTGTCCTCAACACGGTCATTGCCACCGTGCCGTCCGGCGAGGCGCGCATCCTCGCCGCCAATCCGGCCGTGGCCTCGGTCGTTCCCGATGGCGTCATCCAGGGCCCCTCGACGGCCGTGCCGGCGTCGTTGGTCGTGCCGCCGGGCCTGAAATCGTCCAAGCCACTCGGCCCTAGCTCGCCCTCCTGTGGCACGGCGGGATCTCCCGAGCTCGATCCTGAGGCGTTGACGAACATCAACGCCACGCCGGCTCAGCTCGGCACCGGCAACGACGGCGCCGGCGTCACCGTGGCCTACCTCGCCGACGGGGTCGAGACCTCGAACCCCGACTACAAGCGCAACGCCGCCTTCGCCTCGGCAGGATCGCCCACCGGATCGCCGGTGCTCACCCAGAAAGACTTCTCCGGAGACGGCGCGGCCGCTGCCACCGCGGGAGGCGAAGCCTTCCTCGACTCGAGCTCCATCGCCGCCCAGGGCAACACCGTCTACGACCTGTCGAACTACGTCGCCACGGCCCACTCCTTGCCGGCTGGCTGTGACATCAAGATCGTCGGTGCGGCCCCTGGCGCCAGCGTGCTCGGACTGAAGATCTTCGGCCAGAACAACGACACGACAACGTCCGGCTTCATCCAGGCGATCAGCTACGCCGTCACCCATGGTGCCAAGGTCATCAACGAGTCGTTCGGCTCGAACCAGTTCCCTGACATGACGGCCGACGCCATCCGCGAAGCGGACGACGCAGCCGTGGCGGCCGGCGTGACCGTCGTCGTCAGCTCCGGAGACGCCGGCGCTACGAGCACCATCGGCTCGCCGGCCACCGACCCCCGCGTCATCAGCGTCGGCGCCACGACGACGTTCCGTGCCTACGAGCAAGTGAGCTACGGAGCGATCAACGACCCGAGCGCCACCGGCACCTACGTCGACAACAACATCTCCAACTTGTCGTCCGGCGGGTACTCCCAAGGTGGGCGCACGGTCGACCTCGTCGCCCCGGGTGACCTCAACTGGGCGCTGTGCGACGCCAACAAGGCACTGTTCTCCGACTGCACGAACGAGAACGGCGCCGCCTCTGACATCGAGCTCTCCGGTGGCACGAGCGAGTCCTCGCCGCTGACGGCGGGCGCGGCTGCCGACGTCATCCAGGCGTACGCCTCGACCCATGGCCGCGTGGACCCCTCGCCTGCCCTCGTCAAGCAGATCCTCGTCAGCACGGCCACCGACGTCGGTGCTCCGGCCGACGAACAGGGCGCAGGCCTCCTCAACGTGCTCGCCGCCGTGACGGCTGCTCGGTCAATCAAGACGGCGAGCCCGGCGAGCGGCGGAGTTCTCGTCAGCCCCACGCAGATCAACGTCGCCCAGAAGCCGGGCACCAGCACGACCGACACGATCACGCTGACGAACGCCGGGCCTGCCACGACTGTCCACCTCTCCAGCCGGGCGCTCAGCACCCACAAGGTCGGGAACGCCGCCGGCTCGTTCTGCATGCAGCCGGGAACGCCGACGGTCTCGTGCCCCGCCAATACCGGGAGCTTCCAGATCTGGAGCGGCATCACCGAGGTGTACCAGAACAAGACGTTCACCGTGCCGGCGACCACAGGCACGTCGCGACTCGAGGTCGCCGCCGACTACCCGTTCACGGGGCAGAACTCGCTGCTGCACTTCGCCTTGATCGAACCGGACGGCGCCTATGCCGGATACTCGCTCCCGCAGGGCCTTGGCGACTACGGCAACGTCGAAGTGACCGATCCGCCTGCCGGGAAGTGGACGGCGGTGTTCTTCACCGAGAAGGACGGCGCCACCGCCGGCGGCGTGGGAACAAGCGGGACGATCCAGTGGGACGCGAGCACCTATGAGTACGCCGCCGCCGCCAAGATCAGCCCGTCCTCGATCGCCATCGGTGCCGGCAAGACGGCCACCGCCCACATCACCATCGCCAGCCCGGCGACCGCAGGCGACAGCGACCAGTCGATCGTCGTCAAGACGACCGCAGCCACCACGACGATCCCGGTGACGGTCCGCACACTCGTCCCGCTGGGAACCGACGGCGGCACGTTCGCCGGGGTGTTGACCGGTGGCAACGGTCGTGCCGGAGCACAGGCGCAGTCGAACACGTATGCCTTCGACGTCCCGAGCGGCAAGAAGGACATCGACGTCAGCGTGACCCTGTCCACGGACCCAGGTGAGGAGCTCATCGCCCTCTTGGTGAATCCGCAGGGCCAGACCGTCGGCTACTCCAGCAACGTCACGACGGACAACTTCGGCGCGCCTCTCTCGACGCGGTGGCTGGACATCTACCACGTCGCCCCGGCTGCCGGGCAGTGGCGCCTCTTGCTGGACTGGCTGAACCCGGTCACCGGCTCGGAGCTCACCGAGGCGTTCCACGGGGCAGTCCGGTTCAACCAGGTGAGCGTCACGAACGACCTGCCGCGCAGCAGCACGGTCCACCTGAAGCACGGGAAGACGTACAAGTACACCGTGACGGTCAACAACACCGGCGTGGCGCCGGAGGCCTTCTTCGTCGACCCCCGCCTCGACCACAACGCCACGGTGAAGCTGCTGGACCAGAACGGAAGCGCCACCAGCATGAAGCTCCCGCTTCCGCCGGGGCTCTCCTTCCCCTATTACTACGTGCCGACGAACACGAGCGCGCTCGAGGCGAGCATCAGCGGGAACGCACCGGTGACCTTCGATCTCGAGTACTTCCCCGGCGACCCCGACGTGTCGCCCGCGCTCAACATCCCTCCGGTCTCGAGCACGATTGGCCACGACAAGGCGAGCCTGACGCTGACAGAGCCCGAGGTGAGTCCCGGCCTGTGGCTCCTCAACCCGGACGAGATCGGTCCCTACCCGGCATCGGGCGCCCCTTCGGTGACGGCCACCGCCACGCTGAAGGCAGTCACTCGGGCGTTCGACCTGACGGTGACGTCGTCGACCGGTGACCTCTGGTCTGCCGCCAACGGCTTGACGTCGACGAGCTTCAGCCCGATGTACGTGCCAGCCGGCGACAGCGTGAACATCACCGTCGAGATCACGCCCACGGCCGCCGTCGGCACGACGGTGAACGGCACGCTGAACGTCAGCGACTACGTCGTCGGCAGCGTCACCGGGCTCGCACTCCCGGACGCCGACGAGCTGGCGGCGCTCCCCTACAGCTACAAAGTGTCGAGCTGATCCTCGGCACGGACAAGGACACCGAGACGACCTGACCAGGGTCGGTGAGGTTCTCGGACAGCTCGAGGAACCGGCGGACACGGGGCGGCCGGGCCGCTGGGTGTTCGCGTGCCCGCCACGCAGTGGTGTGGGACTCGAGGCTTGATGACCTGGCTGTGGTTTCGGGTCGCATATGACCACCAACCACAGCCAGGTCGTCGCGATCGACTGCCGGCGGTTCCGGCAGGGTTCGCGCCAACCTCAGTCGTCAACGGCGGCAACGCCGGCGACAACCCCTTCCAGGATCGGTCCCACGGCACGGCCGACGTCCGGCTTGGCGAGCACGAGCGCCTCGGCTACGAGTGGAAGCTCCGCAACACTGAACGACAGCCGGCTCCGTGTCGAGAGCCTCCGCTGGAGCGCGCGGGCGACGAGCTCTGGGTCGCCGTACCCGAGCCACCATCGCTCAGATCGCATCGCCGTCAACAGGCGCCGCCAGCGCTCCGGATCGGCCGGAGAGACGGCGTCGGCAACATCCGGTCCCCCGTCCAGCACGGCTGTGAAGTCCCGCTCGACGCCCGCGCGCTCGAGCAGACACCCGTCGAGGAGCAGCTCCCATCCGGCGTGGGCGACCGCCCGAGACGGCCCGGTGGCGAGGCCGCTCGCCTTCAACTGCTCGGCGAGGTGCTGGACTCCCGCCCTGAACTCGACGAGAGAGTGGAAGACGGCGTCGGTCCGGTGATGAAGCGCCACTCCGGCTCGTACTCCCCCTGACAACCCGGCTTTGTCGAGGCGCGTACCCGCCATCGACGCCAGATCCGGGAGTGCGGCGCCGAAGGCAACCTCGATTCGGTCCTCGTGCGAGCTCTCCACTAACAAGGCAACCTGGACGTGGCCGACGAAGTTCACGACGATGCCCGCACCGCTCGAGGACGCAGGGCTAGGTCACCCGATTGTGAGCCAGCCGGACCACGAACCGTTCGCCTTGCTCTGCCACGCGGTGTACAGCCGCGAGTTGCCAGCGGCGAGGAAGACATGAAGCCGACCGCTCCCGTCGTCCCCGACGGCGACGGCGACGGCATCGGTCGGGGGCCAGGGCCGGCGCCGGCCGATGCTCCGCCATCCGGACCACGAGTCGCCGGCCGTCTCGGCTCGCGTGAGGAGCTGAGAGTTGCCGGCGACGACGAAGACGTCCGCGTACCCGGTGGCATCACTTGCCACGGCCATGGAGGCGACGGTCCGCCAGCTTCGACCGAGACTTTGCCACGACGACCACGCACCGGTCGTCGTCTGCCAGCGCGTGTAGAGCTCGGAGTTCGACCCGACCCCGAACAGCTGCAGCCGTCCAGTGTGTTGGCTCGTCAGCTCCATCAAGCTGCCGACCGGCCAGTCACCACCGAGGCTGTGCCACTCGGACCACGCCCCGTTCGGCATTTGCCAGAGCGTGTAGAGCCGCGAGTTGCCGCCGACGAGGAAGACATGAAGCCGGCCACTCCCGTCGGCTCCGACCGTGACCGAGTCGCTGCTCGGCCAGGATCTGCCCAGGGTGCGCCATCCCGACCAGGGTCCACGCGGAGTTTGCCACAGCGTATGGAGCCGGCCGTCCGACCCCACGGCGAACAGCTGCATGTGGCCTTGCGGATCGGTGCCAAGGCCGATCGAACCGCCGATCGGCCAGCTGCCACCGAGGCTCTTCCATCCAGTCCATCGCCCGGAGGCCTCTTGCCACGCGGTGTACATCCGAGAGTCCGGTCCGACGAGGAAGACCTCGAGGCGGCGATCCGGATCGAACCCGACGGCAATCGGATCTCCTGCCGGCCAGCTGCCACCGAGACTGCGCCAACCCGACCACGTCCCGGTCTTCGACTGCCACTCGGTGTACAGGTGCGAGGAAACGCCGACGAGAAACGCCTGCATACGCCCGCCGCTGTTGACGTGGACGGCAACGTGCTCGGACGGCACGCTGAAGTGGACGAAGTTGCTGGGCCACGGTTCCCAGCCCTGGTTGCCTATTGGGATTCGTTCCCAGTCGAAGCCGTCGACGTCACTTGCGATGTGCTGTTGCGACACGTCGATCCAGCTGTCGTTCGGCCCGACACGTTCGACGACGGCGACGTGACCGGAGGGGCCGATCCCGGCGGAGTAGCCGTCCCACTCCGCCACGGCCCCGACGCTCGGAACGTGGTTCACGACGACGCCGTGTGCCCGAGCGTTGGCCGGCCAGCTGCTGGCGTTGCCCAGCAGGTATGTCGGCGTTGCGACCTTGTAGACGGCTGACTCCACATAGGCCACGTAGTTCGTGCACTCGTCGCCCGCGTCCATGCTCCAGTAGGAGTTCCAACTGTGGTCCTGGTAGTCGTGCGACGAATCGCCGCCAGCGGTGCACGCGGCGTAGCCACTGCAGAGCTCTGAGGCCGACGCCGATGCTCCCCGGGCGTCTGACGTCCTGGCCAACGCCGTCGGCGCACCGATGGTGCCGAGCGCGACGGCAGCCGGCAACACCGTCGTCGCGATCAACGCTGCGGTGACGACCTTTGCTGCGTGAAGTCTCCTGATCATCCGGGACCCTTCCTGGAGCACGGCGACCAGGGCGGGGTTCGCCCGCCGGTCGCCCCCTCGGCACTCGTCAACTGCTCACGGCAACGCCACCACGCTAGACCAGCAGCCTCTCCATCGTCCTGTTGCAGGCGCCCAGCACGGGACGAGGAGCGCCGTCGCCGGCGGGGGGTTTCGTTCCTGCGAGACGCCGGCCGACGCTATGCAGGCCGAGGAATCCTCGTGCTGGCATAGGTTTCGGGGCGGATACGCCCCCAAACCACAGCCACGTCAGGCGGCGAGCCCCGATCGCTCCCGCCACGCAGGAGAATGGGGCCGTGAGCGACACGGACCGACCGCATCCGCTCGTCCTCCGCCCCGGCGAAGGCGTGCAATATGAGGCTCGCGGCAGCGAGATGAGCTTCAAGGCGGTCGCCTCGAGCGCCGGCGGACGCTTCTCCCTCATGGAACGGACGCTGCCCCCTGGCGGACGCATGCCGCCGGCTCATCGTCACGTCGCCTGCGACGAGGCGTACTACGTGCTGGACGGTGAAGTGACGTTCCTCCTCGACGGTTCGGAGCATCTCGGCGGGAAGGGCTGGTGGGTACTCGTGCCCGGCGGCACGTCACACACGTTCGGCAACCGCTCGGCCGACCCCGCTCGCCTGCTCGTACTACATGCTCCCCCCCTCGATCGCTACTTCGCCGATCTGCACGACCTCTGGCACCGAGCCGAGGCGCCGACGACCGAGCAAGAGCTCGACCTCATGCGCGGGCACGGCATGGAGCCAGGGTGACCGGGAACCGGCTGGGTTGCGTGGCCTTCCTGGCCGGCGTCGCGGTTCTCGTCGGCGCACGTCGCCGCCGCGTGCTCGACACCGACGTGGCGACGCGACAGGCGGTGGCCGCTGCCGGCTCGGCGCTGGTGCACGACCGGTACGACTCGAACGGCTACGTGAGCGCCCTCTCGTCGATGTTGGGCTCCCTCGCCAGCGAGCCAAGACCGGCGCCGGGCCCGTTCACCAACTGTTCAGATTGAGTTTCCCTCTCGTTCACCCGCCCGTCACGCACGAAGCGTAAGTAAGTAGACGGCGAGCAACCCCTACGCGGGTGGCAGCCAGACGATCGCCAACTATCTCGCAGATTCAGTGGAGAACAACAACCCCGGCACATGGATTGACGAGACCGACATCCAGCCGACGATGATGTACCTGGCCGGCCTGCGGGACGACTATGTGCCCGACGGACGGGTCATCAGCCAAATCCTGAGCAGGCCGAATCATGAGCTCGACCGTCCCTCGACGGTTCGGCTCGCTTCTTGCTACAAGCAGCTCGACTCGAGCGTGGCGGTATTCGGGGCCTCGCCCCTCATCGCCGACACGAACGCCGTCGAGAGCAGCAGCTCCGGCGACGCGACGTACCACGTCGTGGTCGGAGCGCTGCAATGGCTCGAGGCAGCCCGTGACTACCTCGCCGGCGCCGTGAAGCACCAGCTCACGGCCGCCGCCTTCTACGGCGTGGCGATCCCGCCCTTCGTCGCAGGCGGCGAGGCGGTCGCCTGCGGCTTCGTCGTCGAGGCGGCAACCGTGCTCGCACGCTCGACGACGGCGGCTTCCGCCCACGACGTGGTCTGGCGCGTCATGGACCGGTTCGGCGGCGTCCGCCAGGTGCGGGCCGAGCTGGCAAGCCTGCGCACGACCACCGGGGAGGATTGAGCCGGCAGCTCAAGGCGAGCTGGCAGGAACGGCCGGGCTTTCTCCGAGTGAGGCGAGGAGCTTGCGCATGAGGGCGTTCAGTTGGCGCTTCTCCTCGGAGCTGAGGCCTCCGAGGAGATGTCGCTCACGGGCGGCCTGCACGTTGATGTAGTTGTCGAGGCGCTCCCGGCCCGTCGCCGTCATCTCCACGAGCTTGCCACGGCGGTCACCGGGATCCGGGAGCCGCACGACCAGCCCGGCGGCCTCCAGCTTGTCGAGTTGATTCGTCATCGTGCCGGTCGACACGAGCAGGCTCTTTGCGAGTGCACCTTGGCTGCGGAACCCCCGAGTCAAATGCAGCAGGATCTTGAGCTCCCCGTGGGCGAGCCCGACCTGGTCCCGCGTATCCACGGCCGCCCGTTCGAGATAACGCTGCGCCTTCTCCACACGAGAGACGATCGCCTCCACGTCCTCGTCGATCTCCGGCCACGCCTTCGCCGCCCATCGAGCGTGCTCGTCGTAGTCGTCGTCGTCGCACGGATACGGCGCGTCATCTACCGAAGAGCCGGCTTTTCCGCCTCGCTGTCTCGGTCCGTCACCCATCGCTTCCCTATCTTACTTGAGAAACACCTTGACGCCCAGTTGCTCTGTATCCAGTTACTTGACAACAAGCTGTTATACAAGTAGCTTGACACACAGCGATCCAGGAGGTGTCTCACATGTTCCCCATGTCATTGCCCGACCTTGCAAAGGCTCATCGACGTGACGTCGATCGTCAGGTCGAGCGAGCCCTCGTCGCTGAAGGCGCCCGGACGGTGCGCACACGGCGCCAGGCGCACACATCCTCCAGCTTGCTCGCCGCCGTTCGCCGCTTCGTTCTTCGTCGATCGGCCGGCTGTGTAGCGGACGAAGGCTTCGGACCGGCAGTCTCGTAGAGGACGGCGCCTCGTCGGGTGTGGCTGGTCTGCTCCGGGCCGATCAGGTGGGGAAGGGACTCACGCAGTTGAGGTGCCCGGTTGCAGGGCGTCCACGCGAGCCGAGAAGCCGGCGATCTCGGCCGAACCGACGAGGGCACCGACCTCCAGGCGATAGGCCCGTTCCTCGCCCGGTTGCAGCCACTGCAGCTCGCCGCGTTCCTTGGCGTCGAACCGCCCGGCGTCGCGGTTCGTCGTCGGCTCGAGGGCCACGCCATAGGTGCCCTCTCCGAGCATGCGCCAGAACGTGTGGAAGGGCATCGCCGTCCGGTCGTAGAGCTGATAGACGCCGAGGCCGAGTCCGTCGTTGACGAGCGCCACCGGCGCCGTGCCGTCCGGCTCGGCTGACACGGCGTGCTCGAAGCACTGCTCGCTGCAGTGCGGTGTCGGGGCGGTCATCGATCGGTAGTCGGCAGGGTGGTAGTTGCCGGTAGGGATCCCGGGCGGCGCCGGGATGAGCAGTCGGGAACCCTCGTCGAGGACCGGATACCCGACGTTGACGTGATACAGCAGCATGTGCGTCGTCGGCTCGAACCCCACGTTCGTCACACGGTCTGCGATGCGGAAGGCCGATCCGCCGACAGTGACTTCGATGCGCCGGTGCAGCTCGAGGGCCTCGGCGAAGACGGCCGCCTGGCGGACGATGCCCTCCGCCCACAAGATGCACTCGTCGCCGCGCCACTCTTCGCCGTAGCCGACGAGGCGCGCCGGGAGCATCCCGATGCGCCCCATGAGCCCGTACTCGATCTCAGGCTGCACGTCCTGCAGGAAGTGGGTGGCGGAGTCCTTGCCACCGAGCAGTGTGTGATCCAGGCCGGCCGTGACGACCATCCCTCCGCCCCAGCTGCGGAACCAGCCGAGACCCATCGGCTCGGCATACCAAGGACCCACCACTCCGGTGCTGGACAACCACGTCAGCGAGCGCCCGTTGAAGCTGCACGGGCCGACGTCGAAGGCCCGGTCGACGAGGACGTCGAAGCGAAACCCGCTCCCGCTGTTGAATTCCAGCACTCGTACCCCTCGCTCGATCCCGTCACCGAGCGTCACCAGCCGCACACCGGCGATTTGCTCGAGCCGGCCGACCCGCCGTGTGAGCTCGGTCCTGTCGAGGTGTGAACCGAACAGTTCCGTCATGGCGACTCCTTCTTCGTCACATCACGACGATCGGGTTGAAGGGTGAGCCGGTGGCTCCGGGAATCGCCAAGGGGGCCAGCACGACCATGAACTCCCAGCGCTGTTCGGCGTCGCAAGCTGCGGCCAGCCCCTCCAGATCGAGACTGTCCGACGCCAGCATGCCCATCGCTGTGATCTGGAGCGGATGAATCGGATAGGCGATCCCTTCGACGGTGCTCGGCACGGTCTCGCCGTCGCCGTCGGGCAGGAATCCAGCCACGTGCCGCTCGTGCAGCAGCGTGATGGCGTCCACGTGGAGGCCCGCTTTGCCGGCGCCGGAGTAACCGTTGTCCCACGGACCGAGCTGCAATCGGCGGGCGTTGTGGCCGGTGCGGAACACGAAGAAGTCACCTTCACCGAGCTCGACACCCTCGGCCCGCTCTGCCTCCTCCAGCTCGGCGCGCGTGACGGCGGTACCTGGCTCCAACCACGGCACCCCCCGCAACCGCGGGATGTCGAGGAGAATGCCACGGCCCACGACACCTTGCGCATACTCGGTGATGTCGAGGACCGACGAGCCGGACGTGGTCACGGCGGTCGCCGGGCGCCCGTTGTACAGCTTCCCGCCGTAGGCGATGTGACAGAGCGCGTCGATGTGGGTGTGGCAGTCGCCGTGGAATTGCATGCCGATGAAGTCGGTGGCAAAACGCAGGCTGCCGGACCCGATGTCGTTGTCGTGCCCGGTCGCCATGTAATGAATGGCCGGGTTCGGGTTGTCCGGCCCGGCCGTCTTGTTCACGGGCAGAGACAATGAGATCGGTCGACCCGCCCGCACCAGGGCTGCCGCCTTACGGACGTGCTAAGGGCGAGGTTGGCGAGAATGGCGTGTTGGCGGAGCCAACCGGAGCGACGAGGGTCGCAAGAGCGAGCAGACCGGTCGCCCCGGCAACGCCGATCGAGCGAGAGAAGGACGTGTGCACGGCCGCTCCTTGTTGGCCTTCTCGAGAATCCTACTGGCGAGGGGGCAGACTGAGTCGATCAGTCACGGTTTTGCACGTGGGATCACGCTCGCGGTCACCTGATCGAGGCTGGGAGCCGAAACGAGCACGATCGGAGGCTCGGGGAGCGACGAGACCGACAGCACCGACGCCTGCGGACCGATGAGGCTCAGAAAGAAGGATGAAGTCGCCGGGCGGTAACCCGTCGCGTACAGCTCCCAGAGGAGGCCCACGAGGACGCCGTAGCCGTTCAAGCCGCTGAAGCCGCTGCTCATGCTCCCCACCATCACATCGATGCGTCCGTGAGGAACCGAAGCCTCGACGCGAGCGACCGTCGTCCGGACGGTGGTGATGTTCTGCCAGCTCCCTACGATGTGGTCGTTTGCCCCTTCGTCGTGGGCCGTCCAGCCGGTCGGCAGTCCTAGGAGGACGAGCGCCCCGATGCCGAGGAGCACTGGCTGCCAGGACGAGCGGCTGGACCGTCTGCGTCCGGCTGTGTGCTCGGAGCGATGCCGGATCGCCCAGTCCCCGACATCCCAGAGCACCCAGGCAAGGCCCGCGAGCACACCGAGGCCGACCGGCCACGTGATGGTGTCCACGTAGCCGAACGCCGCCAGCGTCCCGAGATTCTGGATCGGGTACGAAGCCACCGTTGCGACGACGGAAAGGGCGAGCGTGGCGAGAACCGCGTACATCATGGCTTGTGACCGTCGCCCCAGCAGCGTGTAGATCACGGTGGCGATGACGGTGAACACGACCACACAGGCGCCCAACACCGGCGACCTCGTGTCGATCGTACCCAACAGCCACCGAAGATTGGACAGGCTCGCCCCATGCATCCAAGTCGGCCGCGGCGTCACGACGGAGGCCAACGCCTTCAGTCCGTAACCGAGACCGAGAGCGTGCGGCCCACCACCCATCTGAGAGAGCCGAGAGATGTTGCCGTTGTCGCCGTGCTTCACCTCCTGCAGGAGCGGCGCCAACCAGCAAGCCACGCCGACAACCAGGCCCGCCACGGTCCAGCGCCAGTTCCTCGCTCGCAGGAGGCCGAGGACCAGAGCGACGAGACAGCAGGCGGTCACCCCGAAAGCGAACATCAGGTGGCACTGTGCCGCCACAGACGCGAACAGCACCATCCATGGCCAGTACGCGAACCGCCCGCTGGCGACGACCCAACCGAGCACCCCAGCCACGATGAAACACACGAGCCCAAGGTCCGGGTTCCAGACCGGGTCGAGCACCACCTGAGGGCGCTGAGTGATGACGACGGCCACGATGCCCACGACGATCATGGCGGCGATCGGCCCACGCAGGGTGAAGGCGGCATTGACCGCAATCGCCACCCCGGCGGCACAGATCAGCGCTGCGCCCCAGAGGGCTCCCTGCGAAGGGTCTAGGTGAACAGGTACCGCGAGCAGCCAGTACTCGAGTGGTCCGAGGTCTCGAGCGCTGAGCCCCGACGAGAGTGCGAGTGTGGCCTGGCCGAGGAGTGGCGGATGGGACGAGAAGACCCCCCACGCCCGAAAGGTGATGACGGCGTCGTCGCCTGTCGGTCGCCAGCCTCGGAGCAGCTCGAGGATCGCCGCGACCACGAACGGAGCTACGCCGGCAAGCGTGATGGTTGTCCGCAGATACCAAGGCTGTGGGCGGTCAACTATGGGTTCGACAGCAGGGGCTTTGGGTGAAATGTTGGGTGAAACGTAGCAGGAGGTTCACGACAAACGGCTCACTAGCTGCTAGGTCCCGGCTGCAAAGAAGCTGCGGAAGGCCGACACCACCGCATCGCTTGCCTCCTCGGGGACGAAATGCCCGCACGGGAGGGGGTTTCCCTGCAGTTGATCGGCCCACGCACCCCATTTGGCAAGCGGGTCGTACAGCGCGACGAGGCCGCGTTCGCCCCACAGCGCCAAGGTCGGGACCGTGATCTTCGTCTGCTCGCCCCGGTCGATCCTGCGGTCGGTCGTCCAACCGGAGCGGTAGTCCTCGCACATGGCGTGAATCGAACGCGGATCGCGGGCACACTCCAGGTAGTCGGCGAGGCTGTCGGGGGGGAACTTGTAGCCGCCCGACTTCTCGAACATCCAGCTGAAGAAGAAACCCGGATCCGCCCCGATCAGCCGCTCCGGAAGGTCGAACGGTTGGGCGAGAAACGACCAGTGC
This sequence comes from Acidimicrobiales bacterium, assembly GCA_050008715.1. GTDB lineage: Bacteria > Actinomycetota > Acidimicrobiia > Acidimicrobiales > Bog-793 > JAKACA01. Next base: position 28,979 of record JBEKMC010000020.1, read on the forward strand.
CAGTACACGACCGACGAGACCTCGTCTATCGACGCCCAGAAGTCTCCCGTCGGGAGAATGTCGAGGACCGCCAGCCGGGTCACGACGCCGGGGCTGTCCAGCGCGAGGCGGTAGGCCACCCGACCTCCACGGTCGTGTCCGGCAACGGCGAACTGCTCGAAGCCGAGGGCGGACATGACGGCGACCTGGTCCTTGGCCATGGCGCGTTTCGAGTACATCACGTGATCCGGGTCGCCGGGCGGCTTGTCGCTCCGCCCGTAACCGCGCAGGTCGGGTACGACGACCGTGAAGGCTGACGCCATCTCGACTGCGACGTCTCGCCAGCACAGCCTCGTCTGCGGGAAGCCGTGCAGAAGGAGGAGCGGGGGTCCCGACCCACCGACGAGGACGTCGATCTCGAGTCCGTCCCCGGGCAGGCGTTGAGCCGAGAACCCCTCGATCATCCCGTCGCTCATCGTGCAGCGCTCCTGAGATTGTTCATGGAGTAGTTCCTAGTCTTGCCCAGCCACGACGGACGTGACATCAGCGTCGCGACGAGGCTCGGACCGCGACGGCGCTCAAGTACATTCGGACGGCATGCAGCTGAGCCCGCGCTACGACCTGGCGCCGGTCATCGTGATCGACGGTCCTGTCGACGGTCAGCTTGCTCCCGCCTCACGCCAGCGACGCCGCCTTGCAGCACTCTTGTCAAGCCTGTCGGACGAGCAGCTCAGAGCCGCGAGTCGCTGCGATGGTTGGACGGTCACGGACGTGGCCGCCCATCTCGTCGGGGTGAACGCCTTCTGGCACGGCTCGGTGGCCGCCGGGATCGCAGGAACGCCCACCCGGGTGTTGGCGGGTTTTGATCCGGCCCGAACACCAGGGCTGATGGTCGACGCCATGCGATCGCTCGCACCAGCCGAGGTAGTGGAGCACCTCGTAGCCACCAACGAGCCCTTCCTCGACGCGATCTCCAACCTCGACCAACAAGGCTGGGCGGCGCTGGCCGAGTCCCCCGCCGGGCACGTCCCGATCCATCTCGTTGTGCAGCACGCACTTTGGGATTGCTGGGTCCACGAACGTGACATCCTGCTGCCACTTGGGGCGACTCAGTCGATCGAGCCCGACGAGATCGTGTCGTGCCTGCGCTATGCAGCTGCCGTGAGCGCGGCGTTCGCGATCACCGCCGGCACTGCGATTCCAGCGACCCTCGGCGTTGAGGCGAGCGATCCCGGGGGGCGTTTCTGGCTCGAAGTGGGCGACTGCGTCGATGTTCACGAGGGCACTCCGCCGAGCGGCTCGCCTTGCCTTCGTGGCGAGGCGATCGACCTGATCGAAGCGTTGAGCATGCGGGGCCCGATGCCAGCTTCGGTTCCGCCGGAATGGCAAAACTTGTTGCTGGGAGGCCTCGCAACCGTCTTCGATCAGGCCGGGTCCTCAGCGGAATAGAGGTTCTGCTGGCTGAAGCGCCCGGGAGGGCCGGTTCAGCCGTGCATACGAGCCCTTTCTGCCGGGCGCATTTTGTCAACGCCAGAGGATTCCGCCGGCGTCGAGGTCAGGCGTGAAACTGTCCCTCCGAAGTTGACGACGGAGCAGGCGCCTCGGAAGCCGCCGGGGGCAGCATGTCCACCCCGAGGTGCAACACGTAGTACAGGCAGCTCGCCACAATCAGCCCCAGGATCCATGAGATGTCCCCGCCGCCGAGGTGGGAGACCATGGGACCGACGTAGAAGGTCGTGCTCATGAACGGGACCTCTACTCCGATGGCGATCAGGTAAGCCGCCATCGTCCGCCAATCGAGTCGACCGTAGATCCCGCTCGGACTGAAGACCGAGGCGATGTCGTACTGCTCCTTGCGCACGAAATAGAAGTCGGTCAGGTTGATCGCCGTCCACGGGATCAGGAAATAAGCCAAGAAGAGGATGAAGTTCTCGAAGTTCGTAAGGAAGTTCGACGTGGCGGCGATCGCCAGCACCGTGCCGATGAGCGCGGCGACGAGCACGAAGACCGTTCGGGCTCCGCGGCGCACCTGCATCCGGCTCAGCGCCGTGATGGTCGTCGTGGCCGACATGAACATCCCGTAGAGGTTCAGCACGTTGACTGCCACGATGCCGCCCATGATGATCAGCGCGATCAGCCAACCGGTGTGGTTGTTGCCCAAACCCGTGAAGAAGCTCACGCTCCCGCCGTTGAAGAGCTTGGGCGCCACGGCGAGCCCGACGGCACCGAAGGCCATCACCCAATAGGAACCGATGACCGAGCCGGCGGCCGTCCACCAGAACGTGGCCGCCTTGCTGGTGTTCGCCGGCAAATAGCGGCTGTAGTCCGCCACGTACGGCGCGTAAGTGATCTGCCAGGTTGCGGCGATCGTGACGCCCAAGAGGAACGTGCCGTAGGGCACGCTCCCGGAGTGCCATACGGAGCCGATGTGGTGCACCGTCAGGAGCCGGATCGTCAGGTACACGAAGCCCAGGCCGGACAACAGGCTGATCCACCGCTCGTACTGGTGAATCATCCGGTAGCCGAAGATCGCGAGTACCGCGCACAGCATGGACACGAGGACCGTGGCGAGCCTGACGTTTATCCCCCACCAGGCGGCCAGGGCCGCCCCGCCCAAGATCGCGCTGGCGGCGAAGAAGCCGACGTACATCAAGAGGACGAACACCAGCGGCACGATGGCGCCGTAAAAGCCGAACTGGGCCCGGCTCTGGATCATCTGTGGGATGCCGAGCGTCGGCCCCTGGGCGGAGTGGGCGGCCATGAACGTCACGCCGAAGAGGTTGCCGATGAGCAGGGCGAGCAGCGCCCAGGGCAATGGCAGCCCGATGATGACAGCGACAGCGCCGGCCGCGGCCGCCGTCACCTGCATGTTCGCTCCGAACCAGATGAAGAACAGCCGGTGCGGCGAGCCATGCCGTTCCGAGGGGGGAATCGGGTCGATCGAGCGACGCTCGATCTGAAGGCTACTGGTGTAGCGCTCCGGAGTGCTCATGACGAACCACCTCCTACGGCGGCCTCAATTTACTGGTTGCGGCGTGCGGGTGCGTCGGGCTCGTGCGGCCAGGCAGACTGAACGGCGGTCGACTCGCTGCCGCTGCTCAGACCGCTCGAACTTCGGCGAGCCGCTCGACTGCGTACTCGTCGTCCCAGCAGACGGCCGCTCCCCATGCGGCCGACGCTTGCGCAGCGATGTCGTGGGCGCCGTCGTCCAGACCGGCGGCGTTGTGGGGCAGCACCAAGTCGAGGTCGGCGACGTCGACGTGCGCCTCGTCCCAGTCGATCAGCGCGACCCGATCCGCAGTCATGCGGATATTGCGCGGGTTGGGGTCGCCGTGCACGACGCATGTCTCACGTCCGGTGAGCCGAGCCCACGCTGCTCGGCATCGAGCAACCCCCTCAGGCGGCATGGCGCCGAGGTCGACCTTCGTCCCCGTCTCAGCGTGCAGGAGGTCGGTCGACGATCGCCAGCCCGGGCGCTGCGGCCAACCGTGCGTCAACCGATGCAACTGGCGGAGGGTGTCGGCCACGCGACGCCAGTCGGCCTCCGTCTCCGGCGGTCCGCCCTCGACACGGGTCATCACCACCAGCCCGTCGGCGAACAGCCGGCCGTCCGTCGTCGCGATCGGCACCGGAACGGTCAGACCTTCACGGTCGAGGTATTGCAGGAGCTCGGTCTCCCACGCGAGATCATCGTCGCTCCTGCCACCGAGACGACCGACCGCGAGGTGCCCCTTCACGCGCATGCTCCACACGTCGTTGTGGCCGCCAGCGAGCGGTTCGATGCGAACGGCGTCGTCACCCCACCGGTCGAGTGCCTCCCATCCCATTGGCCACATCGTCGCGGAGTTTCGAACATCGCACGCGTGCGAGGCATGGTCATGAAGCGCTCGACGCGTGTTCGGCGGCGAAAAACCATCCCTCGTCAATGCCGATCGCTCGGCAGTCCGACGTAGTGATCAGCCCATCCGGGCGATCTCGGCGGCGACCTTCGCTCCGGTAGCGCCACGCGCCCTGGCGAGCGCATAACGGGCTACTCGATCGATGTTGGCCACCGCTCGGACGCCCACGAGCTCCAGCTGGCGTGGTCACCGGGAGGCGGGTCGAACTCGGCTCCACCGAGCTCCGCATCGCCCGGAGCCTGGAAGAGGAGCCGGTAAGCAGCGAGGTCGTCGTCACTGATGTTGAAGGTCGTCTCACCATCACTCGACGCTCGCCCATCACGCCGAAGTCGCTGCTCGTCCTCGTCGATCTCGAGGTAGACGAGCTCGCACGACGCCCCCACGTGAGCGGCCAGGGCTCGGAGGGCAGTTCGTTCGTCCTTGCCCCAGACGCCGAAGTCCAAGACGACATCGATGCCTTTGCGCAAGGTCCGGAGCGCCAGCCATACGAAGCGCCCCTCGAGGACGTCCCGCTTGCCGTCAGCATTGTGATTGCCGAACAGCGGGATCATCCACTCGTCGGGCGTCAGCCTCAGGGCCCGACGTTCCTCCTCGATCTGCTTGGCCCGAGTGCTCTTGCCTGATGCCGGAAGCCCGACCATCACATACAGCGTCGGTGGTGTTCGCCTCACGCCCCTATTGTGCTCGATGGCCCTCTTTCAGCCGGTCGGCAGGTGCCCGCCCTGCCACCAGATTGTCCAGGACCATCGGTTGCCGACCGCCAAAGGCCGCCTACCACGCCCCTCGAGCGTCAACCGATCGGCACTTGAGAGGGGTTGGGTACCGCTCCAAAGCCGAATAGCCGACCTTCGAAAAACCCATCTACCAGGACTTATTCGGAGCCCGAGATGGGACTTGAACCCATGACCTGCGCATTACGAGTGCGCTGCTCTACCACTGAGCTACCCGGGCGGGCTATGCCGGCCGATCGGGACCCGATCTGCCGTATGACGCCTGAATCGTAGGCGACCCGGAAACCTACCCTGACGCAACCGGTCGTCGGAGCGCCGGGCGCCTCGGTCGATCCGCCTGCGGTCTCACACATCCGGTGGTTGTTTCGAGAATCGTCGTCTTCGGTCCCGTCTCGCCGCTGCAACGCCGGTCGCGGAGGCGAGCGATTGAGGTAAGAGTTGTCGCATGACCGCAGCGTCGCCCCCGTCCATCGCTGACATCCTCGATGCCCTCGCCGAGACCACGAGCTCGCTCGACGGCGTCCTCGCCACGCTCCCCCCACAGGATTGGCACCGGCCGACCGGCTGCCCTCGCTGGGATGTCCAGGACGTCGTGAGCCACATCATCGGCCTCGAGGATCAGCTCGCGGGCCAGCCCGATCCGGACCACGAGCTCCCCAAGGGCCTCGATGAAGGGATGGACGGCGATACGCGGCGTTTCGAGATCCAGGTCGACTCCAGGCGGGCGACAGCGCCCGAGAAGATTCTGTGGCAGTTCCGTTCCTCGACGGCCCGAGGGCTGGAGCGACGACGCTCGGACGACAGAGCGCCGGACGAGGTCGTGGACGGCCCGTTCGGCACCCGGATGCCGTACTGGCGCCTCCTCACCCTCCGGACGTTCGACTGCTTTGCCCACGAACAGGACATCCGGCGTGCCGTCGGGCGTCCCGGCAATCTCGACGGCAAGGCTGCCGCCATCGTCGGCGACTTCGTGGCCCGGGCACTCACAGGACTGCTGCCTCGTCGCCTCGATGGTCTCGACGGCCGTGGCGTGGTCATCGAGGTCGTGTCGGATGTCGGGGTGCCGGTCCGAACGATTACGGTCGGGGACGCCGCCAACGATCCCGTCACGACATTGATCATCTCCTTCGGGGACCTCATTGCGTTCGCCTGCGGCCGTGCTGACGCGGACGAGCAGCATGTCGGGGTTCGCGGTGATCCCGATGTGGCCGGCCAGGTCCTGGCGGTCCTCGGGTTCACGCCCTAGCCGGTAGGTCCTCGGCGTCAGCTGGCGTCGAGTGTCCTGAAGGCTTGGGCGAAGTCGCCCAGCAGATCCTCGACGTTCTCGAGCCCGATGCTGATGCGGACGAGCCCGTCTGCAAGGCCCCTGTCGGCCCGCTCGGCGGGCGCCACCTGGCGATGCGTCGTCGAAGCCGGATGGGTCACGAGGGTGTGAGTGCTGCCGAGCGAAGCTCCGATCCATGCGGTCGACAGCCGCTCACACCAGGCAGCCGCGCCGTCGACGCCACCGGCGAGCTCCACCGCCATCATGCCGCCGAAGTAGCCGGTGCGGAATGCCTTCGCCGCCCGTTCGTGATGAGGGTTCGTGGCGAGTCCTGGGTAGTGGACCGCGAGGACGTGACGCTGCGCTGACAGCATCTCTGCGACGGCCATGGCGGATCGGCACTGACGTTCGAGGCGGACCTCGAGGGTCTGCACGCCACGAATCGACAGCCACGCATCGAAAGGCTGCATGGCTCCGCCGATCTCGATGGCGAGCTGCTGCAGGCGCGACCGGTCCGCCGCCGAGCAGCAGACGGCGCCGGCGATCACGTCGCTGTGGCCGGCGATGTACTTGGTCGCCGAGTGGACGACGAAATCGAAACCGAGGGCCGCCGGTGTGCACAGCCACGGAGAAGCGAATGTGTTGTCGATGACCGATGGCACGCCCGCATCGCGACACGCTACGGCCAGCAAATCCAGATCCGCCACAGCGCACAAGGGGTTGTCGATCGTCTCCACGTAGAAGAAGGCGGCGCCGGGAAGGGCAGATCGGACCGCCTCCATGTCGTGAGGATCGACAAGCTGCACGGAGATGCCATATCGGGGTAGCACCTTCAGAAACAAGGCGTATACGCCACCGTAGAGCTCCTGGCTGGCGACGACGCGGTCCCCTGAACCTGCCAGGGTCAGCGAGAGGGCATGGATGGCGGACATGCCGGACGAGAAGGCGTAAGCCGCTTCTGTCCCTTCGAGGTCTGCCAAGACGCCTTCGAACGCTTCGACTGTGGGGTTGCCGTACCCGCGGCCATAGCTGTGCCCGGGGCGCGCGAATGCAAGTACCTCGGCGTAGTCCTCCTGGGTCTCGAACTGCCATGTGGCCGTCTGGTAGATCGGGACGCTCGCCGGGACTTGTCGCACATCCGGTGTCCGAGCGCTGTGGATGGCTCGCGTCGAGAAACCCTCCTCCCGTGTCATCCCTCCACCTCGGCACCGGCCAGGACCTGGGCGCGTAGCTCGCGCTTGAGGACTTTGCCGGCTGGGTTTCTTGGGAGGGGA
>JBEKMC010000200.1:0-3115 GCA_050008715.1 Acidimicrobiales bacterium
GGCCGTACACGGCGCGCCCGACGGCGACTCGGGCGTCGTCGACCGGGACGGCTCCGAACGAGACGATCTCGTCGGTTCTCGGGTCGAGGCCCGTCAGCTCCAAGTCGACGACGCAGAACTCCGCCTCGCGCCAGCTCAGCCGCCCACCGGTCGCGGCCGCTCGCACGCGACCGCTCATCGGCGACCAGCGCGCCACGCATCGTCGGCTCTGGCGCTCACCGGGGCGACAGCGCAAGGTCGCCGGCGACATGCCGCTGCACGGCCGCCACGGCGCGAAATGCCTCCTTCAGATAACGACGGGTGAGCAGGCTCAAGTCTGCCGGGTCGAGGAAGTCGTCAGGTTCCTCGCCGGCGACGAGCTGAGCGGCCTGGTGGTCGAGCCGCAGCCCCGACACGAGCTCGAACGACTCGAGCAGGATGCTGGCGTCACCCTGACCGAGAACGCCGGCGTCGCCGGCGGCGGCGAGGCGCTGCGAGGTCGGCGCGGACGTCACACCGGCGGCCATACCGGCCCAGCGGGCAAGGTCGACGATCGGGAGAGCGCCGCCAGTCTTCAGATCCAGTCGCCCGCGGTTCTCCCCGGAATCCTCCACGACGAGGCCGCCGAGGAAGCCGGTCGGGGGACGATGCGAGAGGGAGAAACGAGCGAGTTGACGCAGGAGTGCGGGGTACTCGGTAGCCGCCCGGAACACGTCCGCAGGCGATTCCGCCATCCCGACGGAGAAGACGGGCCGGCTGTCGACGAGCACCGAGACGAGGACGAGCGCCTTGTCCATCGTCGGATCCTCCAACCACGACTGTGCCGCCCTGCGCCACGACTCGAGCGATCGAACGAAGAGCGGGTCGGAAGCAGTCGCCCGATGCGTGTCCGGATGGAATCCGCACGCGACGAGTATCGCCATCGTGCGATCCGCCAGGACGGAGAAGTACGCACGGAGGTCTCCCGGGTCGCCGCCGCGCCAACCCTCGTCGACGAAGACGATGGCCGAGTCCAGATCCGAGCTCGGTAACGCCTCACGACGCGCCTGGCTCCCCAACGCCAACCAGGAGAAGGGGATCGGCGGCTCACCGTGCTCTCGGAGCACCAGTTCGAGGGCTCGCCGGGTGATGGCGTCGCACACTACGGAATACACGGCGGCGATGTCGAGCGGTGCCATGTGCGAGCGATGGAGCTGAACGAACATCGGGCGTAGCTCGGCGGCGACCTCAGCGAGCTCGCCGTCGTCACCCGCCCGGCTGATGGCCTGGCGCAGCGAGAACGACGAGTGGGTCTGGACCGCCACGAGATCGGAGTCCGAGATGACGCCGATCACCTCACCGGTCGCCGAGCAGACGGGAAAGTGCCGAAAGCCCCGGTCCAGCATGTCGAGCAACACGTCGCCGGCGGCCCGGTCGGACGGCACGGTCTCGGCCGGCGAGGTCATCGCCTCCGACACCGGCGTGGCCGGCGAGCGGCCGGCTGCGAGCACCCGGGACCGGAGGTCCCGGTCCGTGAGGATGCCGAGCGACGACCCGAGTTCGATCACGACGGCGGTAGCGCCCCGTGCCGTCATCTCGCCGGCGGCTTCCCGAACGGGCGTGTCCGGCGCGCACACCACCGCCGGCGAGCGCAGGAGGCTGCCGACCGGCTGCGCGAGGTGGTCGCGCTCGGCTGCGCTGTGCCGGGAAGCAAGCCGGTACCGGTCCTCCAGCAGGGAGCGGGCCACGTACCGGAGGCTCGCTCGGTTGCCCAGCAGCGAGTAGGCCGTTTCTGCCGGGATTCGGTAGACGAGGGTGTCCTCCACAGCGCGGGCGGAGAAACCCGGCGGCAGCCCTGACAGCATCGACGCATGCCCGAACATCTCGCCGGCACCGAGCTGGTCGAGGATCCGCCCGTCGTTCAGGATCTCGACCTCGCCGGTGCGGATCACCCGGAGGTACTCGTTCGTGCCGTCGCCCTGCTCGAAGATGACGCTGCCGGCTCGATGGAACTCCACCTCTGTCCCGGCGGCTGCTCGCTCGACCTCGCTGACGGGCAAGCCGTCGAAAGGTGGGTGAAGACGGAGGAATTCCACGACGTCGTGCACGACGCTCACCACGAGACACTCACGGCGACCAGTGTTGCAGCGTCCACCATCCGGCGCAGCATCCTGCAGGGGCCGGACCCCTGCACTTGGCGACACTTGACGACCCGGGCAAAGCGTCCATACCATCCCGAACGGGTGCGGTGGAGCAAGCTTTGGTGACGAGCGAGCGACGCCGCCAGGGGGCGATGCCGTGCGTGGTGCCAGCTGCGAACGAATGGCGCATGTCCGCACGCAATGACGCACGCGCCCAGGCGCCTTCCGCCGTGAGGTTTCTCGCTCGGATCCTCGCGGCGCTCGCCGTCGTTGGCGGGATCGTCATAGGCTCCGGCACGCAGCCGCAAGCCGCAAGGGCCGGCGGCGTGTCGCCGTACAGCAGCCTCCAGTCAGCCAGCGTGCACATCTCGTCGCCGTCCGCCGGCGCCACCGGGGTCAGCTATGTGGTCACCGCCCGGATGTCGAACGACGGCGCCCTCGTCGCCGGCGCGGGATCCATCACCATCGTGGCGCCCGCCGGGACGATCCTTCCGAGCTCCGCCGTGGTCTCGCTCGTGGGATCGAAGACGCCGGCGTTCGAGTGGGGTGGCACGGTTGCCGCCGGCGGCTCCGTCTTCGTGATGACACCGCCGGTGGCGGTGCCGGCGGGCGCGGGCCTGCAGCTGAAGTTCACCGGCGTGACCAACGCCCCGACGGCGGGGTCACAGCGCCTCGAGATCTACACCTCGTCGGATCTGCAGCCGGCGACGGCGCCCTTTGCCCTACAGGGCGCTGGACACTCACTCGGCCAGGTCGTCGACCCGACGGCACACGTCACCTCTTCGTCGGCAGGCGCCAGCCACATCGACATGACGCTGACCTTCACGATCCCGTCCGGTGGCACGCTCGCCGTGAACACCGGCGATATCTTCGTCGTCGCCCCACCGGGCACGAACTTCACGGGGGGCACTGCGAGCACGACCGATGCGTCCGCTGGGCTGCTCGACAAGAACACCGGCTACGCGCTTGACGGGGAGTCCGTCATGACCGTGACGTCTCCTGCGAATCTGGCGGCC
>JBEKMC010000201.1:0-3083 GCA_050008715.1 Acidimicrobiales bacterium
TCGTGCCTGCCCAGGTACCGATCGCTCGGGCGCGCTCGGCGGGATCGCGGAAGATGTCGTTGATGATCGACAGAGACGCCGGAATCGTGAAGGCGGCACCAGCGCCCATCGCCGCTCGGCAGGCAATCAGCAAGTGGACGGAGCCAGAGAACGCTGCAGCGGTCGACCCGGCGCCGAAGATCGTGAGCCCGAGAAGGAACAACCGCTGACGTCCGAATCGGTCTGCCAGGCTGCCGCCCACGAACAGCAGCCCCGCCAACACCATCGCGTAGGAGGCGACGATCCACTGCAGTGCGCTCGACGATGCCTGCAGGTCCCGGACCAGAGTGGGCAGTGCCACGTTCAGGATGGTGTTGTCGATGTTGATGATCAGTGCGGCCGCGCACACAACAGCCAGCGCAGGCCCGCGGCGTGTATTCATCGTCGCTCCAGTACTGTTCGGTCTTGAATACTGATCAGTATGCTCTACTGAATGAGCGACTTCCAGAGCACTTCGGCCCTTAACCGAGGAGCGGCGGCGAGCCCAGGCGCGACGCCGCCGGCGCGGGTCCGACGACCCGGTCGTGAGGCGGTGCGCCGCCGGCTGTTGGACGCGGCGCTGGGCGTCTTCGCCGAATCTGGCTTCGACAACGCAAGCGTCGATCAAGTTGCTGCGGCCGCAGGCCTGACCAAAGGAGCGGTCTACTCCAACTTCGCGAGCAAAGACGACCTCTTTCTTGCCATGATGAGCGACCAGATCCTGTACCGGGTCGAGAAGGTTCGAACTGTCCTGTCGGTGCTGCCGATGGAGATACAACCGCGACAGACATTGCGAGCTATCGGAGGTCTGCTCACAGAGGCCTTGATCGAACAACGGGAATGGCGTCTCGTGTTCTTGGACTTCTGGCGCCGCGCCCTTCGAGACGATGAAGTGCGCGCCAAGTTCGTTGCTCATCGACGAGCACTTCGCAGTGCGATCGCCGAGAACATTGAACAGGTCCTAGAGAGGGCGCCGGCCGATTCCGGTATGACCGTGGACGAGGTCGTCACCCTCGTGTTGGCACTGTCAAACGGTCTCGCAATCGAGCAATACGTCGCCCCCGAATCAGTCAGCGACGGACTGTTCGGCCGGGTCCTCGAGCGGCTGGCACTCTCCTAAGCGACCGGGATGACACCGAGCTCGGCGTTCGGTCGATGGATGCCGACCTCCTGCCACAGCCGAGTTCGGCCCTGCCAGCTTTGACTCAGAGCGACAACTTGGCGTTCAGCAGCTCTATCGCGTCGCGCAGCGCGGCTACCTCGACCCTCATCGCTGCGACCTCGCGTGCGAGGGCACCGAGGCGCCACTCGACAGAAGCTTCCGCGGGGGACCGCCCGATCGACTGGCCGGGCTCCTTGGCGTCGCTCATGGGTGGAGGTAACGCGCCGCCACTGACAGAGGGGCTCGGCTCACGACGGCCGCTCGCCTGTCCCTCCGTGTCGCCCACGATGAGGCCGGCCGTCGCGTCGATCGGCGCGAGCAGTTGCGCCCATCGCTCTTCCTTCTGCCCAGGGCGGCGCTGAAGTTGCTGGACGAGCGGCTCCGCCAGGCGGGCCATAGCGCCGAGTTCCGCCTCCACAGCGCCGATCCCGTCGAACGTCGCCATCCGCTCCGTCCGAGCCCTCAGTTCTCCGGTGGTCTGGGGACCGCGCAGCAAGAGGACGGCCACGAGGGCAAGTGCCCGCTCATCGAGGCCCCGTCGTTCGTCGAGGGCGTGGCGATATCGGGTCGCCGAGCGACCGTGGGAGGGGTAAACGAAATGAACCAGTCCGGCGTCCTTCAGTGACGTAACCACCTGCTCGACGAGGTGCTCGTCGTACGCGACCACCGGGTCCCGGTTGGACGACTGGTTACATGCCGTGACCAGGGCGTTGAGTGTGAGGGGATACTGCTGCGAAGTCGTCAGCTGTTTCTCGATGAGGCAGCCGATCAGGCGTCCCTGCTCAAGGCTCAGGTGCACGCGCACAGCATACGGTCGCACGCAAGTCGTCGCTGACGAGCCACCAGCTTCGTAGGATTTGCACAGCGAGGTCGCTATTTGGGTCCAGACAGGAGGGTAAGTGACCAAGTACACGAAGGACGGCTCGAATTTCGGAGCCGACGGACCCTTCTTCCACATCATTCGAGAAGGGCTCAACGGTCTCGCAGAGGGCGAGGACTACTTCGACATGCTGGCTGACAATGTCGTATTCGAGTACGTCATCTCCGTGCCCGGCTACCCCAGACGGGTCGAAGGGCGACAGAACGTCATCGACCTGTACGGCGACTACGACGGCTTTATGACTGTGCGGAGTGCCGACAATCTCCGTGTCTATCGCGACGCGGACGCGTCGGTCGTGGTCCTCGAGTACGAGGTACACGGCGAATCAACGCAGACAGGACGTCCATACAACAATCGCTTCGTCTCCATCGTCACGGTCAAGGACAACAAAGTGACGGCGTGGCGGGATTATCTCGACCCGATCGCGATCTTCGACTCGATCGGGTGGCCGTCACATGAATGACGAGACAAAGCATGCAGGGCTTGCTGCGCTTTCCGGCTTCCCCTTCGCGGTTCACACCAGCGAGTCCACGCGCGAGCAGGCCCACAGTTTGGCCGACCGCTGTGCCAGGGCGTACTCGTACCTCGGCGATTTGCTGGGTTTCGCGCCGGACTGCGCACTCCTCGTCCTGGACCGCTCCGACTGGCCCGAACGTGCGTCGACCCCTTTCTATGGCATGCCGTACTACGACGCAGGCAACCTCTTCCTGGCGGGCGAGCCTTCGGATCTCGTCGCGGTGCTGGAGGAGGTCGTAAGCTCCGCACCCCCACGAGCAGCGGAGATCTTGAGCCAGGTCTATGGCACGAGCTCCGGCCGCCTGGGGCCGTTCGCGGACATGCTGGTCGTCCACGAACTGGCGCACGCCTTCCATGACGGCGTCCCGATCATGTTCCCGCGTTCTTGGCTGATGGAGCTCTTCGCCGACGCGGCACTCTACGCATTCGTCGCAGCTGAGGAGCCCGACCGCACCTCGATACTCGAGACGCTTCCCCGCGTGACCTTGGACTACGGCCTGGTCACGC
>JBEKMC010000202.1:0-2980 GCA_050008715.1 Acidimicrobiales bacterium
CGACCCGGCCTGTGGCACGGGCGGCATGTTGTCGGTGGCAGAGGACCACCTCCGCAGCCTCAACCCCGACGCACGCCTCCAAGTCTTCGGTCAGCAGCTGAACGCCGAGACCTACGCCATCTGCCGCTCCGACATGATGCTGAAGGGCCAGGACGCCTCCCACATCGCCTGGGGGAACGCCTTCACGAGGACGGCCATGCCGGGAGTCGCTTCGACTACTGCCTGGCCAATCCACCGTTCGGCGTCGAGTGGAAGAAGGTGGAGGACACCATCCGGTCCGAGCACAACAATCTCGGTTTCCGAGGGCGCTCCGGAGCCGGGCTGCCCCGGATCAACGACGGATCGTTCCTCTTCCTCCAGCACATGATCTCGAAGATGAAACCGGCGCCCGAAGGCGGACGACCACGCCAGCCTCAACCGTTGCTGCCTGTAACGACGCTCGGAACCTGAGCCAGGACGTGAACATCTGGCAGGCGACCGGCAAGGTGTTGGCGATCACCGAAAGTCGCGTTCCAGGATCATCGAATGTCGCGATCGGCGATCAACGAAAGTCGCGGTCGAGGACCTGGCGCTCCTCCGGGTGTGAGGCTAGCAATCACCTCCTTCGGCTGAGTTGAGAGCATCGCCGAGGTGGCTTTCAACGGCCACGGCGCCCCCCGCTCGGACTCGAGCCATCGTCGTCGGGGACACGGGCGGCTTCGGCGAGGGCCTGGTGCTCGCGCATTCGCCACGAAGGCCCGCGGATGTTGAACACGACGGCCCGGTGCAGGATCCTGTCGAGGATGGCGGCTGCCACGACGTCGTCGCCGAAGAGCTCGCCCCACGACGGCAGCGACCGGTTTGAGGTGACGAGGGTCGGGACGCCCTTGTCGTAGCGCTGGGAGACGACGTGGAAGAAGCAGCTGGCGGCGTCTCGGCCCATCGGCAAGAGGCCGACGTCGTCGACGACGAGGACCGACGGCGCTGTGTAGGTACGCAGCTTGGAGGAGAAGCTTCCCTCCACCCGCGCCCGTGTGAGGGCGTGCACCATGTCGTCGGCGGTCGTGAAGTAGCCCCGGTAGCCCGCCTCGACGGCACCTATGGCAAGGGCGACGGCGAGATGGGTCTTCCCACAACCCGGCTGGCCCAAGAAGGCGATCGAGCGTCCCTCGGCCACAAAGCGCAGGCTCGAGAGGTCTTCCACGAGCTTTCGGTCCACCGAGGGCTGGAAGTCGAAGTCGAACTCATCGACCGAGCGCCGGTAGGGAAAGCGGGCGTATCGGAGCCTGGCAGCGAGCCGGCGGTTGATGGTGGCAGAGCTCTGCTCGGCTATGACGCGGGCGAGGTAGGCGACGTGGCTCCAGTCCTTTGCCTTCGCCTCCTCGGCGAGGCTGGCGAAGCACTCGGCCGCCCGGCCGAGCTGTAAATAGCCGAGATCTGCCTTCAACTGCTCGTAGATGCCTGTCTCAGCCATCACTCACCCGTCCCCGTGCAGCCGCAGGCGCCGTAGCGGGCGGAGAGGTCGACCGGGTCGACGTCGTAATCGCCTTCGCCGAGCTCGAGGCGGCCTCCCGTCGGCACAGCCGGCTCCGGCGTCGCGAGGAGGCGGAGCGAAGGCCGGCTACGCCCGAGAGCGATCGCCGCGGCCGCCTGGCGGTGCGCCGGGTCCCACACCGGTTCGGTCGCACCCGGGCGAAGCTCATGGCGGGCCACGACCGTCGGGCCGAACGAGACCTCCAGCACATTCGAGTCGACCTCGACTCGGCAGATCACTTTCGAGCCGGCGCACTCGGGCGGCACCGAGTACGGGACGCCCTCCCACTCGACCAACGGGAGACGGGGATGAACACGGCGAGGCTCCACATAGGCGGTGTCGAAGCGCCGGCGCGGAAGGGCCGAGAGGAACCGCCGCTCGATCTCGAGCCGCTCGGCCGGCGCCACGCCCGTTGTCGAGTGCGCCCTGGCATGCACGCGCTCGGTGAGGAAGCACTCGCCGCGGACGTTCAGCTCGGCGAGACTCCCGGGCGGCCCGAGGGCGTCAAGCTCGGTGAGGAACGTCTCTTTCAGATCCCGGAACGGCCGCTCCGACTTCCCTTTGCGTTTGGCGTCTCGTGGTTGGCATACCTTTAGTTCGAGGCCGTGATGGCGGGCGAACTCGATCGCCGGCGGGTGCAGCTTGAAGCGCCGGCCCTGGGAGAGGCCGAGGGCGCCCATCCGGTCGGTACGGCCGATCCGGGGCAGGCCACCGGCGGCTTCGAAGAAGCTCACGAGTCCTTCGAAGGTGTGCTCGGCGTCGATGGAGCCGGTAAACCACCAACGCCGCCAGCGACTCCAGCACAAGATGGCGCCGAAGCACTGCACTTCACCGAGCCCCCAGCGCTCGGTCCAGGCCGAGCAGTCGGAGAAGTCGAACTGGCACTCCTCGCCCGGCGCCGTCTCGATCGGCACGCTCACCGTCGGCGCCGGCCGAAAGCGGGGGCCGCGCAGGTCACAAAGGAACCTCGCGACGCTCGGGTAGGAGCCGGAGAACCCCTCTGCCCTGATGATCTCGTAGGCGCTCTTCGCCAGCAGCTTCTCTGCCGGCGGCCTGATCAGCTCGCTGATGCGCCCCGCCCAGAACTCGTCGATCACTCGAGCGGCCGGCTGCATCGTCCGCGCCGGTGGCGGGCCGCCTGTGCGGAGCCACTTCGAGACCGTCGCCGGGTGGTAGCCGAGCTCGTCGGCGATCTCGACGATGGTCTTTCCCTGGCGCTTCAGCGCCAAGACCTCGTTCACGTATTCCTCCTGAGTCATCATGCCGGTGGCTCCTCCAGTCCCACGGTGCTTGGTCGCCCGCGAGACTGGGGGAGCCGTCAGACCGGCTGGTGGATGGTCAACAGGAGGAGAACCAGGCGAGCCTCAACCGCGACTTTCGCTGATCGCGGAACGCGAGAATCGATGAGCGCTCAACCCGGAGCGCATCTTGATCACAAGGTGTGTAAATGGGGTCCATGTAGGTGGC
>JBEKMC010000203.1:0-2977 GCA_050008715.1 Acidimicrobiales bacterium
CGACTTCCGTGTAGGGCGCGAGCTGGCCGGGCTGCAGGAGCCGCTGGATGCGGCCGCCGGTCTCCCGGGCGATCCAGGCGTTGATGGCGTCGGTGGCTGCCGCCGTCCGGAAGTTGGTCTGGTAGGTGTCGTCACCGAAGCTGCGGGCAGCCGCCTCGACGAAACCCGCCTCGACGTGCAGACCGCGAGCCACCCACAGGGAGTTGGCGAGGTGGAGCTCACCGGAGGACTCGGCCGCCAGCAGCTCCTGGCTGAGGCTGTTCCACGCTTGTGCCTGGGCGTCGGCCGACAGGCCGGCGGTCTGGAGCGCCGTGGCGATCTGCTGCGTCGTCGGCCCGGCGGCACCGAGCTCGAGCATGGAGAGGTCGAGGTGGGCGCTAAGTGGCGAGAGGAGCACGTTCGTGTCGGGCGAGGCGGCCAGCTGGAGGCGCATGAGGTCGATACCGAAGGTCTCCTCTGCGGCGGCAAGACGGGCGACTTCTTGCGGGCTGGCGTTGGGGTTGGCGCGACTCACGTCGGCCACGAGCTGCAGGGCGCCGTCGCCGGCGGGCAGGTAACGGATGGCCGTCGTGCCCCGAGGGTTCGACGGGGGCGAGGTGGAGCTCGAAGCCACCAGACCGATGACGAGGCCGAGGGCGAGAAGCAGGCTCGTGCCGCCGGAGGCGGCGATCAGCCGGCGCTGGCGGTGGCGCGAGCCACGCCGTTGCAGCTCCTCAGGCGCCGGCCACTCGCGCTGCTCGCCTGCCGGTAGGTCCTGGAGGGCCGTGCCCAGCCAGTCGTTCAGCTCAGCCATGGTTGCTCATCTCCTCGGGGTCGTCCACGGCGAGGCGATTGGCGAGGTGTGCACGGGCTCGCGACAGCCACGACTTCACGGTGCCGGGCGGCACCCGAAGGTCGCGGGCGATGTCGTCGATGCGTTCGCCTGCGAGGTAGTGCAACACGACTGCCTCTCGCTCGTGGAATGACAGTGTCAGAAGCGCCGCCACGAGATCCTGGTGCTGAGCGGGATCCGGGTCGACGGCCGAACGATCCGGCACCGTGCTGCGCACGAGCGTGCGCTGGACACGGCGCCACTGGTTCTTCGCTAGGTTGAAGGCGACTCGTCGGACGAACGCCTCCGGATCGTCGTAGCCGGATACCCGGTCCCACCTCGTCCAGGCTCTGGCGAACGCTTCCTGAACGAGGTCGACTGCCCCCTCTGCGTCGCCCGTGAGCGCGTAGAGCTGCCGGGCCAACCGGTCTCGGCTGGCGACGTACAGCTCACCGAACGCGGCAGCGCTTGGCATCGGGACGGCCTTTCCTCGTCTCACCATCCACACCCCGCAGGTCGGAAGAAGGTTGCATCACTCTCGCGCCGTCACCGAACGTTCTGCATGCACATTCCGGCGGGCTGGCTGCGCTTCACTAGAGTCCGCGCGTGCCCGAGTTGCAGCTCGTGCGAGCTGATCACGGTCCGGCGATCCTGGCATTCGAACTGGAGAACCGCGGCTATTTCATCGAGTCGATCTCCGACCGGGGCGATGAGTACTTCGAGCAGTTCGATGAGCGGTACGACGAGCTACAGGTGCTTAGGGCGAGCGCCGCCTGAACCGACACGGAAGGGATACCGTCGAGCGGTGGAATCCCCAGAGCTCGTCGTCGCCAGTATTACGGAATGGCGAGCCTGGTTGCGCGCCCATCATTCCGACTCAGACGGCGTGTGGCTCGTGCTGGCCAAGAGCGGTACCACCCACCCGACAACGCTTTCGTACGACGAGGCGCTCGAGGAGGCAATCTGCTTCGGGTGGATTGACGGCCAACTTGGTCGGCGTGACGCGGCAACCTTCCGTCGACGCTTCACGCCTCGAAAAGCTCGAAGCCCGTGGTCTCAACGGAACGTCGCCATCGTCGAAAAGCTGACCGCAGCTGGTCGAATGCAGCCGCCAGGGGACGACGAGGTGCGGAAAGCAAAGGGGGATGGGCGATGGGAAGCCGCTTATGCCGGGCAGGCCGCGATCGAAGTTCCCGAAGACCTCGCCAAGGCCTTGAATGAAAATCCTTAGGCACGGGCGGTGTTTGAGCAGCTCACGAGCTCCAACCGATACTCCGTCCTGCACCGGATCGCCAGCGCAAAGCGAGCGGACACCCGCGCCCGGCGCATCGAACAATCCGTTGACATGCTGGCCAGAGGCAAGACGATTCATCCCCAGAAGCGACCCCTAGCTGAGTGACGTGACGCGAGCTGCGCTCCAGATCGCTGCCGGCCAGACGCGGGCTACGCGTTTCGCTCTCCCATTTGATTTGTGCAGCCGACGCCGTGGTTTGGCTCCTGTTTGGCGAATAGCCCAAAACCGGCAGTCGACGAGCCACTCGATCGCGAAACCACAGCATTACGGGTCGCGTGCGCGGTCCGGAGCTCTGGCAAGTCTTTCGCAAGGACGTCCGATTTCCGCCAGCAATCCCGCCGTCAATTCGGCAGAGTAGAGCTATGACGCTCACTATTGTCGGTTTCCAGATCATTCCTCTTTCCGAGGAACTGCTCGCCAAAGTCCGGAACGGCCGGACCGATGTCTCGGGTAATCCTGTAGTTGAGTTGGGGGCTGCCGGTGGTGAGCCACTCAGGTGCTGCCTAAGAAATGCGCGACCCGGAGAGGCCATTCTTCTATTCGGCTACGAGCCGCTGTTGCCAGCTAGCCCATACCGCGAGATAGGTGCTGTGTTCGCCCATGCCCACCGCTGCGCTGGGCCGATCGATGCGAGCGGTTACCCCTCCGAATGGCGGGAACGACCGCAAGTGCTGAGAGCATACGATCAACGAGGTTGGATTTGCGACGCTCAGATCCACGATGGTTCAGATCCAGAATTGGCCATCACCACGATGCTTAAGGACGAGGCAGTCGTGGAGATCCACAGCCGCAATATTGCCTACGGTTGTTACATGTTCCTCATCCGTCGCATTTGACGGCGACGATCTGTCCCAGGGGCCCAAGTCGGCCAC
>JBEKMC010000204.1:0-2970 GCA_050008715.1 Acidimicrobiales bacterium
GAGAGGGGCATAGCCGTACTGCACCGTCCATTCGGGCTTGGTGACGGCCTCCCAGATCGCCTCGGGCGTCGCCCGTATGTACACGCGGTAGATCTGAACCGTCTCGGACGTGGTCGCCGTACTCATTTCTCTGCCTCCAGGTGGGTCTTCAGGTCGGCGAGCGCCGACGCGTGTCGCTCGGTGTACTTGTCGATCCACCGGTCGTGGATCAGCCGTATAGCTCCGGCCTGGGCGAGCTCCGGGGACGCCCTTGGAGAGGACCTCCGGCAGCGATGCCATGTCCGGTTGTCCGCATGCCTGGCGCTAATGCAGCGCCGCCACGGCCGCCAGCACGGCGAGCAACGCCACCAGCATGTAGGCCATGTAGGCGTCGAGCCGCCCCGACTGGAGGCGCTTGGCAGCACTGGCGAGGCGAAGGAACAAGGCCCCGGCCGGTCGGTAGAGAAAGTCCTCTACCGGCTCGACGACGACGGAGCGCACCTCGATGTATGGCTCGTCTTCTGCCGACTCGCCTTCGCCGGCAGTGCGGCGCTCGATCGAGTGCGACGAGTGCTCGGAGCCGAGCACGTTGGCGAGCACATGGCGAATCGAGTTGGCGAACCCGAAGGCGGTGTAGCGATCGGGCCCGGAGACACCCCCGCTCGCCGACCTCCAAGCGGGCACTCGCCGTACTCGAAGAAAGCGGCCTCGCGAGAGAACGACCGCCATCAGTCCGACGGCGACGAAGCCGCTCGGCATCACGACGAAGAGCCACGACGGCGAGAGGATCGAGAAGCTCGAGAAGACCGGTTGGAGCACCCAGGGCGACTTGAGCGCTGACGACGTCGCCGAGTGTGCCACGACGGGCGTGAGCCCGAGGGCAAGATATCGGACCACCCAGGGTGCGGCGGCAGCCAGCGCGAGGCAGGAGGTAGCGAGGAGGGCCAGCCCACCACGACCGGCCACGCCCCCGTCGAGTGCGCCGGAACGACTTGGCTCACGCTCGGAGCGACCGAGGATGCACAGTCCGACGAGTCGGGTGAAGGCAAGGGCGGCAACGCCTGCTGTCAGCGCTACGAGGGCTCCGGCTGTTGCCATGCCGAGGCGGAGCGCGAGGTCGTGGGCGCGGAACTCCTGCAGGAGTGCCTCGAGGAGGAACCACTCCGAGACGAAGCCGATCGTCGGGGGCAGGCCAGCGAGGGTGAGAGAACCGAGCGCGAAGGTGGCACCACTGACAGGGTGGCGCCGCCCGACGCCGCGCAGCAGCTCGAGGTCGTCGGTCCCCTCGTCGGAGGTGAAAAAGGCAGCGGAGGCGAACAGGCCACATTTCGCGACGGCGTGGGCGAGGACCTGAAGGCTGGCGGCGAGAAGGCCGACCGCCAGAAGGTCTCGGTCCCCCGTGGCCGCTCCGGCGAGGGCGACGCCGTAGCCCACGGCGATGAGTCCGGCGTTCTCGACACTCGAGTAGGCGATGGCGCGATTCAGCCTCGATTGCACGGCGGCGAAAGCGATCCCGACGAGAGCGGTCACCCCGCCGACGACGAGGACCACGACGACAAGCCAGATCGGTGGGCGCCCGAGAATGCCAAGAAATCTCCACAAACCGTAGAAACCGGCGTTCGCCGCCAACCCCGCCATCGCCGCTCTGGCTGGGCCCTGTGCGGCCGGGTAACCGAGGGGGATCCATACCTGGAACGGCATGAGCCCCACCTTGGCGGCAAAGCCCACGACGACGAGCGCGAAGGCACCGTCATGGAGCGCCCCGGTCGGAACGTGGGCAAAGGAGGACAGCGTGAGGCTGCCGGTGTTGCCGGCGAGAAGAAGGAAGCCGATCAGAAGGGCGGCACCGCTCACCTTGCCGACCCCGAGCGTGGCCCAGCTCGCCCGGGCCTCGGCGCGATCGGCGCGGCGGGCTCCGGCGAGCACGTAGAAGGCGACGGTCAAAGTCTCCCAGCCGAAAAGGAAGGTGAAGGCATCACCAGCGATGACGACGACCGTGACCGAGCCGAGCAGCAGGAGGTAGCCCGCTCCTGTGCCGCGGCCGGTGACGCGACCCGCCGGGCGCGTCCAGCTGAGCATGCAGGCCGAGACGCACACGCCGAGACTGCCCGTAAGTGTCAAGAACAGGCCGGCAAGGGCGTCGAGGCGAAGGGACGTCTCGCCAATGCCGAGAGTCGAGCCGAGGGAGAAGACGCTTTGCGGGTGGAGGACGCAGAGAACGCCGGCGGCGGCGGAGGCTCCGCTGCCGCACATGGCGGCGACGTAGGGAGCGGCACGCCCGAAGGAATCCCGCGGTCCACGCGCGAGGTCGGCCAGAGCGCCGAGTGCCCAGACCACCAGCGCGGCGAGCAGCAGCGATCCGATCATCGACCGCTCGCCTCCGGCAGTCGGCCCAGGGCAAGGAGGATCCCGTGCAGCAGGCTGAACGGGCTCGGAGGCGAGCCGGGAACGAACACGTCGACCGGCACGACGGCTCCGATCCCGCCAGAAGTGGCGTAGCTCGGATGCACGATGCCTCCGCTGGCTGCATCAGTCCCCGCCGCGATCACGACCTTGGGATCCGGCATCGCTTCGAAGGTGGTTCGAAGTGGGCCGAGCATCCCGATTGATCCGGCACCGGTTACGAGGAGGACATCGGCATGGCGCGGGCTGGCTGTGAGAAAGATCCCGAGGCGCTGGACGTCGTAGACCGGATTGAAGAGCGCAGCCACCTCCCACTCCTCCGATCCATCCGAGCCGGCGTCGACATGGCGAATGTGGATCGAGCGCCGCAGTGAGCGAACTCGACCGGCGAGGTCGGAGCGAAGGCGAGCGAGGTTCTCATCGACGTCGTCTCGGTTCGGCACGACAAGCGCAGCGCGACCGATGCTCGCCACCTCCGGTGAGGACGAGAAGGCGAAGCGGTCGGGCCGGGCCGTTACGCAGCGCCCGCAGAGGATGCAGCGGCCGCCGTCGAGGCTCACCGCCCCGCCGTCCACCGAGATCGCACCG
>JBEKMC010000205.1:0-2939 GCA_050008715.1 Acidimicrobiales bacterium
GAGCACCCGCGCGAGGTTCCTGCGCGCATCGGCACGCATCCGAGTCTTGGCCGCGACGAGCGTCTCTTGATCAGCCACGCCAAGAGCGAAGGCCCTGTCGTTTGCCAGCGACATGGGACCACCTAGCCGCCAGTTTTGCCAGCGGCATGGGACCACCCGCGTTGCCAGTTATGGGACCACCCTGAGCATCCACCACCTCCGGCCGAGAAGACATTCGGCTGGGCCTCCGCAGCGGTTTTCGAGGAGGCCCGATGGCATTCAGGGAGGTATCGGTGGTCCAGATCAAAGAGGCGCTGCGGCGCTGGCTGAAAGGTGAGGGAGAGCGCAGGGTAGCCGACGGCATCGGCGTCGACCGAAAGACGGCGAGGCGCTACATCGCCGCAGCAGTCGAGCTCGGCCTCGAGCGCGACCGTGGCGAGGAGCAGCTCACCGACGAGCTGATCGGCCAGTTGGTAGAGCGGGTCCGCCCGCACCGGCCCGACGGCCACGGCGAGGCGTGGAGAGTGCTGCTCGGCGAAGAGAAGCGCATCAAGGACTGGGTGCAGGACGGCCTCACCGTCGTCAAGATCGGGATACTTCTTCGCCGCCACGGCGTCGAGGTCCCGCATCGCACCCTCGCCCGCTTCGCCGTCGAGCGCTGCGGTGCCGGCCGGCGAACGACGACGGTGCGGGTCGACGACCCGCCTCCTGGCACCGAACTGCAGGTCGACTTCGGCCGTCTCGGGCTTGTTCCTGATGGCGAGCGCCGCAGGGTCTGCTGGGGTCTCATCTTCACGGCGTGTTACAGCCGGCACCAGTTCGTGTGGCCGACGTTCCGCCAGGGCACCGAGGACGTGATCAAGGGCTTCGAGGCCGCCTGGTGGTTCTTCGGGGGTGTCTTTCCCGTCGTAATTCCCGACAACATGAAGTCCATCGTCATCGAGGCCGAGAACACCGCTCCTCGCTTCAACGACGTGTTCCTCGAGTACGCCCAGTCGAGGGGCTTTCTCGTGGACGCCGCCAGGGTGCGGACGCCGACGGACAAGCCCAGAGTGGAACGAGTTGTGCCGTACGTGCGGAACAACTTCTTCGCCGGTGAGACCTTCGCCGATCTC
Source organism: Acidimicrobiales bacterium (assembly GCA_050008715.1). Classification (GTDB taxonomy): domain Bacteria; phylum Actinomycetota; class Acidimicrobiia; order Acidimicrobiales; family Bog-793; genus JAKACA01. The sequence goes on from JBEKMC010000205.1 coordinate 1,095, forward strand.
GACGACTGTCGCCAGCGCGCTGAGATTTGGTGCACAGAGACAGCCGGCATGCGCACTCACGGCACCACCCAGTGCCGGCCGGCCGAGGCCTTCAGGCTCGAGGAGCTGTCCGAGCTGCTGCCGCTTCCCGGCAGCGCCTTCGATATCCCCGTCTGGTCAGAACCGAAGCTGCACCGGGACTTCCACGCCGAAGTGAACCGGGCGCTCTACTCGGCCCCCCACCGCTACGTCGGCCAATACCTGAAGGCGAGACGGGACTCGACGACGGTGAAGCTGTACTTCCGCGGCGAGCTCGTCAAAGTCCATCCACGCATGGCGCCCGGCCAGCGTTCCACCGACCCGGCGGACTACCCCACGGGAAAGGAGATCTACGCCACGAGGGACGTCGACAAGCTCAAGTGGGTGGCCGAGAGCCACGGCGTGGCGATCGGCCGGTACGCGGCGGCCATCCTCGACACACCGCTTCCGTGGACGAAGATGCGACAGGTCTACCGGCTCCTAGGCCTCGTGAAGAAGTGGGGGGCTGGCCGCGTCGAGCTCGCCTGCAGCCGGGCCCTTGAGGCCGAGGCAGTCGACGTGAACCTCGTGAGCCGCATGCTGGAACGTGCACGCGAGGACATCGCCGATGCCGTTCCGCCGAGCCCGGTCGTCATCCAGGGACGCTTCGCACGTGACGCCTCGGAGTTCGCCTCCACCAAGGAGGCGGGACGATGACCGCCCCGGCACCGAGCGTGTCTCCCGAGCTCAAGTCCCTCATGCGAACACTGAAGCTCGGCCGCCTCTTGGACACCCTGCCCGAGCGCCTGGCGCTCGGGCGCAGTCACGAGCTCAGCCACATGGAGTTCTTGGAGCAGCTGTTCTCCGACGAGGTGCAGCGCCGTGACGGTGACTCGGCCGGCCGTCGGGCGCGGGCAGCCAAGCTCGATCCGACAATGACCCTCGAAGCCTGGGACCAAGGTGCCAAGATCAGCTACGACCGGGCGGTGTGGTCAGAGCTCGTGTCGCTTCGCTTTGTCGAACAGGCACGGAACGCCTTCATTCTCGGACCTGTCGGGGTCGGAAAGACGTTCCTTGCCACCGCTCTCGGCCACATCGCCTGTCGCCGGCGCGTCGGCGTGCACTTCGAACGGGCGGACCGGCTCCACAAGCGGCTGAAGGCGGCCCGTCTCGACGCCAGCTACGACGCCGAGATGCGAAAGCTCATCGGTGTCGAACTGCTCTTGATCGATGACTTCGCACTGCAGCATCTCGACGCGGTCGAAACGGCGGACGTCTACGAGATTTGCGTCGAGCGGCACCACTCCGCCGCCACGGTGCTGACCTCCAACAGGGACCCGAGCGAGTGGCTCGCTTTCATGGCCGATCCGCTCCTCGCCCAGTCCGCCGTCGACCGGCTGAAGAGCGCCGCCTGGGAGCTCGTCATCGAAGGCGAGTCGTACCGCCAGCACGAGAAGCCCACCCTCGGCGAGGACACACCGGAGCCTTCGGTGACACGCCGGCGACGGCGCACTTGACAATCCGGCCGGCCGCCGAGATCATCACCCCAGCCGGTCGTTGTGGACGCGAGGTGGTCCCATGCTTCTGGCAACGGGGGTGGTCCCATGGGACTGGCAAGCGACAGCGATCCCATCCTCCGAGGTAGCAGTACTCCCGGACTCGGCCACCTCGTCCCGCGGGAGCAGCCGGACCGAGTTGCCTCAGCGATCCTGGGACTCGCGCGTCGGCGAGTTACGCAGCGTCAACCGCGACCAACTCCAGCGGCCTGGCGACAGCAACAGCAACCTGGGCTGTGCGCGGTGCATCGTTCGTGGCTCGAGCCGGCAGGAACCGGGCAGCGACGATGGA
>JBEKMC010000206.1:0-2871 GCA_050008715.1 Acidimicrobiales bacterium
ACCGAGATCGCACCGGTCGGGCAAAGGGCGGCGAGCTTGCCGTCCTCACGAGCGACTACGGGGTCGAGGACCGAGACCGACGCCCGGAAGCTCGGCCCGTAGTCGTCGGGCTGCCTCGGGTAGCGAGTCGTCACGATACCCTCGCGAAGGCCGCGGAACACCCAGGGCATCAGCCGGCCACCCCGGCCATCGAGACCCCGAAGCTCGCCTCTATGAAGACGAAGTCGGTGAGGATGTCGCCTCGGAACGCTTCTGGCAAAAAAGCGAGGTTATGAAACGACGCCGTGCGCGGCTTCACGCGCGTGATGCGCCCGTCGGATATCTCCACCAGGTACAGGAGTTCGCCTTGCGGTGCCTCCACCCATCCGAGGCCGACCCCGTCCGATGGTGGCAGCTCGTTGCGCCAAGCGGTCGCCCCGCCCGGTTCGCCGAGCTCGTGGAGGGCCTGCCGCACGAGCTTGAACGCACCGGCGATCTCGTCCAGGCGAACGAGCTGGCGAGCGAGCGCGTCGCCGGACTCCTGAGGATCGACCGGCTCGAAGCTGAGGAACCCGTAGGCACCGTACGGGCGATCCAGGCGGACGTCCTCAGAGAGCCCGGAGCCGCGCCCGACCGGTCCAAGGGCTCCGTGGGCGGCGGCGATCTCGGCCGGAACGACGCCGGTTCGACGCAGCCGGTCGAGAAACGATGGCGTCGTCATGAGGACGCGGGCATCGTCGGCGATGGCGAGCTCGAGCGTCGCGACGGCCTGGAGGGTATCGGTCGTACTGAGGAGCGGCCGGCCGGTGACACCCCCCGGTATGACGACACCGCGACCGAAACGGTGCCCGCACAGCTTCGCCCGGAGCCGCATCAGCCGCTCCTTGTGCAGTGACATGCGGGCAAGGGCGACCGCTTGGCCGGCACCCTCGGTATGGCGAATCACCGAGTCGAGGTGATTGGCGACACGCTCGAGCTCGGCGTGCACGACTCGCACCAGAGCAGCGACGGGAGGTGCGTCGATGCCGGCAAGGCCCTCGACAGCCTGCGAGAACGCCATCGCATGTGCGACAGAAGCTGTGCCCTCGACCCGCTCGGCGAGCAGCACGCCATCGCCAGGGTCGAGGTCGCCGAAGCGGCGCTCGATGCCGCGGTGCTTGTAGTAGACGCGAGTCCGCACGTGTGGGATGTCCTCGCCGTAGCTCTCGACGAGGTACTCCACAGATTCGAAAACCCCGGACCGAACCGGTCCGTACGGGATCGTGAAGAGACCTTGGCCGGTGACGTAGGACGCGAGGGCTGAGGTATCGAGCACGACGGTGCCGACGTCGGCGGAGGCTCCTGGCCGAGGGCGCGGTCCCTGGCCGGCGAGCGGGAGGACGAGCGGATCGAGACGGGGATGACCTAATGGCTCGATGGCGAACAGATCGTGGATCTCTCGCTCGTACCAGGCGGCCGACGGCACCACTGGCGTGAGTGCGGGGTACTCGGCGACTCCGGCCACGAGCTCAGCCTCGATCACCTCGAGCGAGCCTGCGCGCGCGACGAGCGCCCGGAGGACCGTCGATCCGTCATCGCCGGCAGACGCGATCAGCCCGGCGAACCGGCCGCCGATCGCGACACGGTCGGCGACGGTGCAAGCGAGCTCGCCAGCCTCGAGCCGCAGCCTCCTCGGCGCCCTCATCATCGTGCGCCTCCGAGCTCGTTGGCCGCCCTCACGAGCAGCTCGGACAACTGAGCCGGCGGGTGGACTCCGAGCAACACGAGGGCGAGCACGCCGATCGCCATCGAGCCCGCCATCCAGGCGCTCGTCTCCCCGCGGACGACGCCGGCTGGCATCGGCGTGAGCATCGCCTGACTGGCGTACCAGGAAAGCCCGAGGAAGGCGATCGTGACGAGTACCACGAGCACCGCCGCGAGGGCCGTCGCGGAGGACCGGAGACCGCCCTCGATGATGAGGAACTCGCTCCTGAAGATTCCGAACGGCGGCAGGGCCGAGAGTGCGAGGACGGAGAGAAGGAACATCGGGCCAGTCCACGGCAGCGCGCTGATACCGCCACGGACTCTGTCGAGGTCCTTCGTGCCGAACTTTCGGATGACGCTTCCCGCCCCGAAGAAGGCTGTCGACTTGGCGGCCGCATGAGCGAGCACCTGAAGGAGCACCCCGACGAGCGCCACGGGCGCCGCGAAACTCATTCCGATGGCGAGAATGCCCATGTGCTCGATGCTCGAGTAGGCGAGGAGCCGCTTGAGGTCTCTCTGTCTGGCGAGGTAGAGCGCCGCGAGGACGAGCGAGGCGAGGCCGAAGATGAGGAGCACGTCGCGGGGAAAGGCCGGCCCGATCGCCCGAACCGTAACTTGGTAGAAGCGCAGGATCGCGTAGAAGCTGACCGTAAGGAGGGCCCCTGAGAGCAGCGCCGATACCGGAGTGGGTGCCTCGGAGTGAGCGTCCGGCAGCCAGGTGTGCACGGGAACGAGTCCCATCTTCGTGCCGAAGCCCAGCACGGCGAGCCCGAACGAGAGGCGGACGACCTCGGGAGGGAAGTGGTGGGCAGCGCCGAGGAGCTGGGTGTAGAACAGATCGTAAGAACTGCCGAGCACTGAGGTGCCCGCGTAGTACATCACGAGTGTCGCCAGCAGCGCGATCCCGAGACCCATGGAGGCTATGAGGACGTACTTCCATGCGGCCTCGGAGGCGCCGTCGGTGTCATCGAGGGCGACAAGCAGCGCGGAGACGACGGTCGTCACCTCGATCGCTACCCACAGGAGAGCCAGGCTGTTCACGACGGGCGCCATCGCCATCGCCCAGGCGAAGAGGTTGAGCCCCGCGAAGAAACGGCGGGAGTATCGCCGCCCTTCGACCGCGTCGGCAACGGGCCGCACATACCCGAT
>JBEKMC010000207.1:0-2869 GCA_050008715.1 Acidimicrobiales bacterium
AACCTGGCGTTCGACGAGGAGTTCCCGGCCGCCGAAGACCTCGAGCTGGTGGCGAGGGTGCAGCGCCAACACCCGACCGCCTACATACCGACGATGACGATCTACCACACGAGCCGGGACACATTCCGCCAATACGGGAGACAGATGCACCGGTACGGACTGATGAAGCTGTACTTCGGCTACGCCGAGAGCATGCAACGCTGGCTCGATTTCGTCCCGCTCGGCTTGATCATCGCCAGCATCGCGGTGGCCGCCACCGTCGGACCCTGGTGGATCGCCTTCTCCATTGTGCCGTTCTCACTCGCCGAAGCACTGTTCGTGGTCCTCTACCGACGCTGCCCGCCCTCTATAGCCGTCTTGACGTTCCCGGCGTGGATGACCAAGAACCTCGCCTGGACGGCCGGCATCGGGCAGGGACTTCTCACCCTGGCCTTCCGACCAGAGACACGGCGCCGCCTGCGGGCCAAGCGCGGCGCGACGTGATGAAGCCGTCCAAAGTCATCCACGTCTGCGCCCACTACCCGCCGTATCTCGGTGGGTTGGAAAAGGTGGTGCAGTCACTGGCCTCCTATCGCAACCGGCTGGGCCTCCCGGTGGAAGTGCTCACGTCGCAGACCGGCGATCGGGCGGACGAGGCGGCCGACGCCGAATTCGTGCAGCGCCTCGGCTCCTTCAGCGTTGCCCATACCACCGTCATGCCGTCCCTCGTCACCCGACTCCTCCGACTGGGGGGTAACGCGGTCGTGCACCTCCATGTCTCGCAGGCCTTCACATCGGAGGCCGTCTATTTGGCCGGCCTGGTGAAGAAGGTCCCCTATGTGGCGCACATGCATATCGACGTCGGCCCTTCCGGGTCGGCCGGCTTCCTTCTGCACGCCTACAAGCCCTTCATCCTCGGTCCCGTCCTCAGAGGGGCTGCGGTCGTCGTGGTCTTCACCGAAGAGCAGCGGCGGGCGATCGGGTTGAAATACCGGATCGATCCGCGCCGCATCGAAGTCATCCCGAACGGCGTGGAGAACGCGTTCTTCTCGACTCAGCGCAGGGTGCGGCGGCGACGGCCGCGGCTTCTGTTCGTGGGACGACTGGCCGTGCAGAAGAACATACCCCTGCTCCTCCATGCACTCGATGGCATATCGGAGCGGTTCGAGACCGTCTTGGTGGGCGACGGTGAGCTCGGTGCCGAACTGAAGGCACTGGCCGAATCGCTGCACCTCGAAAACGTCCGGTTCCATGGGCGGGCGGACGGCGCCGATCTCATCGATCTGTTCCGTCAGGCCGATCTTTTCGTGTTGCCGTCGGAACGGGAGGGAATGCCGTTGGTCCTCCTCGAGGCGATGGCCATGGGGTTGCCCACCGTGGCGACGGACATCGCGGGCAGCAGGGACGTCGTCCTCGACGGTGAGAACGGCCGTCTCGTCCCGCTCGGCGACGCGGCCGCCATGCGGCGGGCGCTGCTCGAGCTCGTCTCGGATGACCGAGAGTATTCACGCATGAGCGAGTCGGCCCGCAAGAGTGCCGAGCGGTTCACATGGGACGCGGTCGGCCAGGACTTCGAGGAAATCTACGCCCGGGTAATGAACCCCGTGACGGAGGCCCCTACTTGAGCGCAGCCGCCACCGCAGCATAGGACGGTTTCTCCGCGCCGCTGGCCGTGACGAGGCCGAACCAGTCCTCATCGGTGGTGGTATCGGTGCCGCTGTCCTCATACGTGTAGATGAAGAGGGCGCCGATCGAGCTCGACGCCTTCGCGTTCGCGATGGCCTGCGTCAGGTCCTCGGCCTGAGCGGCTGTGCCGACGCCATCAGGCCCGCTCGTCGGCGCACCCACCTCGGTCAACCAGAGCGGCTTGCCGGCATCGCCGTTCGCCGCCATGACGCTCTCGATGGAGACGGGCGTCTGACTCATCTGCGACCAGCCGGACCAGAGTTCATAGGTGTCAGGGAGCGCCGGGTAGCTGTAGGGGTGGTAGCCCACGGCATCGAACGACCCCTTGGCACCGTCGGCGTACATGTCCTGCAAAAATGTGATCGCATTGATGTCCGTGCCGTCGTTCGTCTCGGGTGCGAGCCCTCCCGTGATCACCACGGCCGAGGGATCCACGGCCTTGATGGAATGGTACGAGGCGATCAGGTCCGCCGTGTAGGCAGCCGGATCGGGCGCCGGCTGCCAGAAGATGGCGTTGTTCGGTTCATTCCAAATCTCGAAATCCCTGACGCCCTGTGGGGCGTAATGTGCGGCCACCGCCGCCGCGAAGGTGCCGAACGTCGCCGGATCAGCGGGTTGCGGAGACGATCCTCCGGCGGCGCTGGGCACGGCCGCCCAGGACGGGGCCCCGATGATGATCATGTCGACCGACAGCCCGGCGGCACGGATCGCCGCCACTTCTGGATCCAGCCCGGACCAGTCGTACGTCGAAGGGCCGTCGGGCTGGACCCAGGCCCAATCCGCCTCGATCCGCACCGACGTGAGCCCGAGGCTCTTGATGTCGGCCAGCCAGGCGGCCTGGACCGCGGGCGTCTGCGCGACCAGATCGGGAACGCTGATCCCGAACACCGGGCCGCCCGCCGGCACTTGCGCAGCGGCGGAAGGGCTCGGCGGTGGTGCCGAAGACGTCGTGGTCGTCGAGGCGGGCACGGGCGTCGGGTGGGTGACGGTCGTCGGGTGTGTCTGCGACGTCGGCTGAGTCTGCGACGTGGGGTTGGTCAGCGTGGTGGCGTGCGCGTGCAATTTCGCCGCGGCAGCAGCCACCGACGTGGTGGTCGATGCCGGCGCGTGGGTGGTGGTGGTCGTGGTGGTCGTCGTTGTCGTCGTCGAGCTCTCGGGAGTCTGCGAGCCGGCTGTGCCGCCGTGAAGTCTCAGTTCGAGCCCT
>JBEKMC010000208.1:0-2808 GCA_050008715.1 Acidimicrobiales bacterium
TGCTTTCTGCCCGTGAATCAGGATCCGTCCGTGATGGGGAATCCGTTCGCTGAGTACGGTCGTACTCTGCGTCGGCGGAAGTGGTGGCTGATCGGCACGGCCGTCGTCGTGACCGTCGCCGCGCTCGGATATTCCCTCACGGAGACCAAGCAGTACACCGCCACCGGCTCGATGCAGGTGCTGCCCGAGGTCGTGCAGTCGACGACCGGGAACGGTGGCGGGGCCGCCGCGTCGCCACAGACCTTGAGTCAGGAGGCGCAGACCGACGCCGCCCTCATCGTCACCCAGAAGGTCAAGCAGGCGGTGGCGGCTTACCTCATCTCCAAGCACGATCTGCCGCAGGGGTCGCCTCCGCCGCCGGTGTCGGCGACGGTCTCGAGCACGAGCAACCTCCTCGAGGTGTCCTCCAGCGCGAAGACGCCGGCGCTGGCAGCGCTGTTCGCCCTCACCTACGCACAGCAGTTCATCATCTTGCAGAAGGCACAGGCGCTCGCGAATTACAAGGCAGCGACTGCCGCCGTCGATGGCGAGATCAATAGCGACCTGAACGAAGAGGCCCCGCTCCAGGCACAGCTTGCCCACATCCCCACGAACCCGAAGACTGGCGCGCCTGATCCCACGCCGTCTCAGGTCCAGGCCGAAAGCTCGCTCACTGCCATCAAGCACAACATCCAGTCCCTCGATCAAGCGGCCAACACCATCGCCGCCGACTCCAACCTCGCCACCGGCGGTGTCGAGCTCGTCGCCACCCCCCCTCTGCCGAAGACGCCCAGCTCGCCGAAGACCGACCGCAACGTCGGCCTCGGCATCGTCGTGGGCCTCATCCTCGGGATCGTGCTGGCCTTCGTGATCGACGGTTTCGACGACTCGATCCGGTCTGAGGAGGACGTCGATCGGGCCTACCCGAACCTGCCGCACCTTGGGGTCATCCCCATGGTGGAGGGCTGGAACGACGCGAGCCGGCCTTACATCGTCACCCTGGAGGCCCCGCTCGCCGTGGCCTCGGAGGCCTATCGATCCCTGCGGACCGCCGTCGAGTTCGCCCGACTGAACCGATCTGTGCGAACGATCCTCGTGACGTCCTCGATGGGTCTCGAGGGCAAGACGTCGACGGCTGCCAACCTAGGCGTCGTGTTCGCCGGCTCTGGCCAGCGCACGCTCATCATTTCGGCCGACCTTCGCCGTCCCCGCCTCGGTACCTTCCTCGGCTTGTCGGAAGACGTCGGGCTGAGCTCGCTCGCCCTCGGGATCGCCACGCCGGAGGAGGCCATCCAGAGTGTGGACGCAGTCCCGGGTCTGTCGTTCCTCGGGACGGGGCCTTTGCCGGCAGGGGCGGCCGAGTTCCTCAGCAGCCCGAAGCTGGAAGAGGTCATCGGCGACCTGCGGGACCGCTTCGACATCGTCATCATCGACGCCCCCCCCGTGCTGCCGGTGACCGACGCCGTCGTCATGTCGAGGTACCTCGACGGCGTGCTGCTCGTCGTGGCGCAGAACCGAACCCACCGGCGCAGCCTGCTGCGCGTGCATGCCCTCCTCACCCAGGTGAACGCTCAGGTGCTCGGCAGCATGATCAACGGCGCCGCCATTCGCGGGGCAGACGCGTACGGCTACTACGGCAAGTACGCGCAGTACGGCGCGTACGGGGCGCAGCCCTCCAAAGGCGAGGGGAAGCGCTCCGGCGCTTCGAAGAAGCGGAAGCGTTCGCAGGCGGGCGCGGGCGGGACTGAGTCCGACGCCGAGAGGGCGCGGCGGACTGGGACGTGATGCCGCCGGGACCGCCGCAGGGCACAGGCCCTGACGGTCTCGCCTTCCCCGCGGAGGAGCGCAGCCAGCGCCATCATCGAGCTCTTCCGGGGTGGTCCGGCTCCGAGGGATCGCCGGGAGGTTTGTCCTCGGTTCGCCGGCCGGCAAGCTTTCTGCTGTTCGCCATCGCGGCGGTCTTTGCCGGGGCGGCCACCGCCGCCGCCCCCGTGCCGGCGGTCGGTGTGGCAGGAGGACTGCTCGGGCTGCTCGTCGTCTCGCTCATCGTGCGGGGCGTGTCGGCGAGGCGCCTGCCCAAAGTCCGCACGGACCCACCTTCGGTTCTGCCCTCCCTCCTCCTGCTGTACGTGCTCCCGCTCTTCATGCTGAGCAGGACCTATGCCCTTGTCGGGAAGAACCCGATCTACCTGCCGGATCTCCTGGCGACGATCTGTGCGGCGATCGCACTCGGGCGGGCCAAGTGGCGTCACCTCGAAGTCTTCGCCGTCGTCGGTGTACTCATCGGCGTGCTGATGATGCACGGCGTGCTCGTTGGCCGAGAGCACCACTACCCCGACGCCATCAAGGGCCTCGTGCTCGCCCTCTACCCGATTCTCGCCGTGCCGATCGCCGGCTGGGCCTCACAGCGGATCGATCTCGAGCGCCTGCTGTCAGTGCTCCCACGCCTCGTGCTGCCGACCATCCCGCTCGGTCTGCTCGTTCTCCACGGCCACCATCTGATCCCGTCGGCGTTCGGGCTCGAGCTCGGCATCGCCGGGGCGTTCGCCGCCGTGTCCGGCATGCCTAGCCGCAAGCTACTCGCCGTGAGCTTTGTCCTCGGCACAGTCCTGCTTATCGCCTTCTCCGCCAAACGAGGCGTGACGCTGACGGTACTCTGCTCGGTCGCAGCTGCCTGGGTGGCGAGCAAGCGGCTCAGCCAACTTTCCCGCATGACGATGGTCGGGATCGCCATCGGGCTGCTGGCGGCGGTGTTCGCGGCGGCCGTCGTCGACCAGGTCATCGTGGTGCCGTCGAGCGTCCCCATCATCGGCCGGCTCGCCGAACGTG
>JBEKMC010000209.1:0-2755 GCA_050008715.1 Acidimicrobiales bacterium
GAATCCGAGCCGGTTGACCGTCCGATCGCCGAGCTGCCAGGTACCCGCGGCAGCCGCAGCGACCGGCTCGGAGGTCATCACGCAAGTCTCGCACGGAGCCCGGCCAACCGAATTGAGTAATACCTACTCGTTACAAGCGAGCGACTCGAGCCGATGCTGTTCGTGGCGGGGATCGTCCCTTGCCGAGCCGAGTGGGAGCAGCTGACATGGGACTTTTCAAACGACAAGACCGCGGTGTGGACGACCTCATCGTGCAACGACCGGCGCTCGGCAACGTGAAGGGCCTCGTGGAGATGGCACGTGAGGCCCAAGCACAGGCGCAGGCACAAATGGCGCAGGTGGCAAAGGTCCAGCAGAGCGGCGGCGGCATCGGGGCGCTGATGACCGCTCTCGGTATGCGTTACAGCACCGACTACGTCAAGCGAACCGACTGCCCGTCGTGTGGCGCGCCGAAGCGCCTCCCCTCCGCCACCGCCTATCTCTACTGCGACTACTGCGGTGCGTTGGCCGACTACGACTTCCGGCGGGCATGCGAGGACGCTGCCTCGGCAATGCCGGGCCCAGCCTATGTACAGCTCCTGAACTCGTCGCGGCCGAAGCTCGAGGCAGCCAAGGCGGCGGGCGACCGGGCGGGCTACCGGTCCCTCCAGCAACAGATCTTCACGGGCTACACCGAGTCCTGCCCGAAGGCGCTCTCCCACCGCCTCGGCGATCCCGCCTACTCGGCACAACTCGTGGACTACTTGGCCGAGTCGTCGGTCGTCAACGACTTCGACCCGGCGTTCTCCGCCGTCATGGACGAGATGAAGACCAAGGCGGCGACCCTCGAGTGGACAGGCGGTCTCATGGAGCGCCGCACGGGCGGCGCGACGTTCCGAGCTTTGGTGGACGTCTGCATGCGGCAGTCCGCATTGGCGGACAAGCTGGCCGCCTCCAACGGGCTCATGGAGCTCGACCCGGACCACGCCCCCCAACCTGTGCGACAACGGATGTTCCGGTCGCTGTTCAGCCAGGGCTGGCTCCCGATGTTGAACGAAGACGACGCCGGCTGGTTGATCGCGGAGTTCGGGATCGGCGGCGAGTACACGAAGATCGAGCCAATCGCCGACGGCGAGAGCCGGCACTGTGGCGTCTGCGGCGGTGACCTCACCGTGTTGCCAGGAGCCAAGGCCGTGGTCTGCAACGGCTGCGGTCACACGCTCGACGTCGGCGGCGCCCAGATGACGTGCCGGGGTTGCGGCGGGGGCGTCACCTTCCCGGTGGGCGTGAACCGGCTGAATTGCCCCTATTGCAAGGCGGACACCGAGCGTGTCGGATGGACGTGACCTCGTCCTGAGCGCTGGAAGGTGTCGGTCACGACCGGCCCGTGACGAGGGAGCGGCTCGTCTCGAGGTCCTCGTAGGCAGTCGCGAACCGACGAATCGTGGTCGTGCAGACGTCGACTGGCTGAAAGCTTCCGGCCGACAGGGTGTGCAACCACGTGGCTAGACCGAAGGCCGGCGTCGCTCGGTAGCGCGCCCAGGCGTGAGCGAAGCCGGGCGGGTCGACGCCCGAGTGTCGAAGCGTCTCCAGATACCCGAGTAGCAGCTCTTTGTCGTGGGTCCGGCGATCGCTGACGTCGAGGCTGCTCACGAGGAAGTAGCCGACGTCGTGCGACCAGTTTCCGGTGCGGACGAGTTGCCAGTCGTAGAAGCCGGTGCGGCATCCCGGCAAGGAGTACGTGTTGCCGGGATGCGGGTCGCCGTGCAGTACCGTTCGCGGTCCGAATGCGGCAAGGGTGGCGCTCCGCCGGAACTGCTCCTCGAGGTTGCGGGCGTTCACAGCCGGCGGAAGCCGCTCGAGATGCTCCGTCTGCTCGAGCCGGCGTATCCCTCTACACAGGCTCGCCCGTGAAACGATGGCCCAGCTCCTCCTCAGGCGCCACGGGCGCAAGAAGGCGAGCCGAGGCGGGAGGGGAGTGTCCCAGTAAGTGGCGTGCAGCTCAGCCAGTCCGTCGAGACCGCTCCTCGCCTCCTCGAGACTGAGTGGGGTGGTGGCGTCGTTCGGCCGACCGTCGCTCTCGGTCACGTCGTCCATGACGACGACCGTCGCGAGGCGGAGCCAGTCGACACCGGCGGCGTACGGGCGCGGGTGTTCGAGCGGGAGAACGATCCCCGAGTCGGCGAGACGCGCCTCGGTGGCCAGCGCGCCCAACGCGACAAGCGCCATGCGGTTCAGCATTCGGCCCTGCGATTTGACGAAGACCGAGCCTGGACCCGTGCCACGGGCATAGCGGAGGCTCACGGCTGCCCTGCGGTTGGTACCGTCCTCGACGGCCCCGACGGTGACGTCGCCCACGACCGCTCCGGGACAGCGACGGCTGATGGCACGCGTCATGAAGGACGCTGTCAGCTCATCGAGCGACCGGGGAACGGGAAGCACCGATCCGATCCTCCCTCATGGCTCTCGTGCGGGGCAGGACGGAGCCTTTCCGGTGCTCATCGGTCGGCCACCACCCAACTGGGATCCGAGCGTCCGAGGATGCCGGCTCCCGTGGCGATGCTCACGATCAGCACGAGCGCCAACGCGAGGGGTTCCCAAACGTGCCCGTGAACGACGAACGCCGCCCCCGCCACCGCTCCGCCGAGCATGGCGGCGACCGCGAGCGTCCGTCGGCCGGACTTGGAGCCGGGCCCGCCGGCGAGACCGCTGTCGGCAGACATGCCCGTGATGGTCAATGTGAGCACGGTCGTGGTCAGGTCCGGTACCGCAAGCT
>JBEKMC010000021.1:0-35577 GCA_050008715.1 Acidimicrobiales bacterium
GCGGACCGAGCGAAGGCTCCCCGAGCCGAGGGGGCGAGGTCGGCGCGGTGCGCGACGGGACTTCTTTGCCGCGGTGATGGTCATGAACTCAGCTCCTGCGAGATGCACCTTCCGGTGCGGCGCGTCTCGAAGCTGGCCAGTGACCGCTTCGGCTCACGCTCTGCTGAGATCGCGATCTCGGCGAGAAAACTCGCCGCGGAGAGCGCCCTGCGCTCCTCCGAGAGGCCTCGCGATGACCACCTCTCGCTATCAATGGTAGCGCGGAAGGTAGCGCGACCGGGCCATAGGCGCGATTCAGGGACCCTCGGAAAGGGTCCCTGACCTGGTTGCTCTTTGGAGCGGACGACGGGACTCGAACCCGCGACCCTCACCTTGGCAAGGTGATGCTCTACCAACTGAGCCACGTCCGCGTGACGGCGATAGTACCAACTCCGCCGCCGTCGGTGGTACGACCGCAAGCCGATGCGCTGGCAGAGCCCCGAGGCCAGCGGGCATCGCTCGCGCCAGCAAGAATGCAACCGATGAAACCCATCGGCGTGCACCACGTCTCCCTCAACGTACGCAACGTCGAGGAGGCGCTGGCCTTCTACGTGGACACGCTCGGGATGTCCAGGCGGAGCGACAGACCGGACTTCAGCTTTGGCGGTGCCTGGCTCGATGCCGGCCGCCAGCAGGTACATCTGATCGAGGCGGAACCACCTCGGAACCTCGGACAGCACTTCGCCGTGCAAGTGGAGGGCCTCGACGCCACGGTCGCGGATCTCCGGGCCGCCGGGTTCACGGTCACCAACCCGGCACAGGTGGGCAGCAGCCGGCAATCGTTCATCTCCGATCCGAGCGGCAACGTCGTCGAGTTGCACGAAATCGAGACGATCGGGTCCACTCCGAAATAGGGCACGAGGCCCTGGGTCATCGAAACATCGTCCGAGTGAGAGAATGGTTCAAGCGCGTCCCGACTCTCGAGAGGGGCGAACATGGCTGACGACGCCCACGGCTCGCCCCTCCGAGAACGCCGTCGCCTCCGGTCCCGTGTCGGAATCCGTACATTCCTTCTCGCAATGGTGCTGCTGCCGACGCTCATAACCGTCGCGCTGGCCTCTTCCGTCGCGGTCGGAAAGTGGTCGGATCGGGACCGTGCCGTCGGTGCCCGGTCGACGACGCTCCGCCTCGATGCCCTGATGCAAGCGCGCGCCGACGTGACCGACGAGTACGTGCCGTCAGCGGCAATCGCTGATGCAAACACGCTGCATATCAGTCGGAGCGAGCTCGACACGCTCCTCAAGATCAACTTCGAATCCGATCTGGCCACGGCGCGAGCAGCTGTCGACGGACAGTCTGTCCTCTTCACCAACCCGAAGCTGGCAGCCGACCGCGGCGACCTCCTGATTCTCCGCCGCCAACTCGATGCGGGTTCCCCTCCCTTTCCGAAGTGCAGCTGGCCTTCAGCCGCCTGACGGGCGACATCGATGCCCTCTGGCTGGCGGCATTCAACCGCTTGGCCATCAGTACTGATCTCGGCACCGCAGCGACGTCATCTCTGCAACGGGAAGCGAACGCGTTGCAGTTGGCCTTCTCCAGCTTCACCGAAGGGCTCCTGCAAAGCGAGTACGCGCAACAGATTCTTACGAGCGCGTACACCCCGAGCGTGGTCAGCGATCTCATCGGGGTCGACGTGCTGCTCGAGAAGTCGACGATGGGGTTTCCCGGCAACCTTGGCCCACGGGCGGCGGCGGCATGGAAGGAGTTGCAGAACGACGCCGTGATCCGACGGTTCAACTCGGCCGTCACGCTTGCCGTGCAGACTGGCCTGCGTGCCGGGCCCCCTCCGTACGCGAAGAACATTTCAGCGAATGCCGAGGTCTTCCGCGGTTTGATCCGCAAGGTGAGCTCCCTCACAGCGCTCGTGCTCGGTGCCTCCGCCGACCTGCGCACGACCGCTGCAGCCGATGAGACCGCGGTCACTCACAGCTTCCTCGAGGAGCTGGCCCTCCTTGTTCTCCTCGCCATCCTCGTCGTCGGCGCTGCGCTCTGGGTGGCGGGGGCGATCAGCCGTCCGCTGGCCGGCATCGCCGAAGCTGCAGGTGCCGTGCGGGAGGGGGATTTCGACGTAACACCGCTCGGAGAAGCCGGTCCGCGGGAGCTTGCCTCCGCCGCAGCCGCTTTCAACGAGATGGCCTCGACCCTTCGCGCCGTCGAGGCCCATGCCGTCGCCCTCTCGGGAAAGGACCTCGACGACCCCGTGCTGCGAACACCGCTCCCCGGCCGGACTGGACTCGCCCTTCAAGGCACGCTCGATCGTTTACAGGCGTCGATCCGGGAGACCGATCGACGCGGCCAGGAACTTCACGCGCTCGCGACTCGCGACAGCCTCACGGGACTGATGAACCGAGGGGCGGCGCTTGATGCCATCGAGCGGGATCTCGCCAGGGCAGATCGCGAAGACACGGTGATGGCGCTGTTGTTCTTGGACATCGACGGCCTCAAGGCGATCAACGACACCTTCGGGCATGAAGGCGGAGATGAAGCCCTGCGCATCGCCGCCGAAGTCATCACTGCTTCGACTCGGCGCACCGACGTGCGCGCCAGGATCGGTGGCGACGAGTTCATCGTCGCTCACCTGCACCCGGCGACCTCGGCAGAAGTGGCTGCGATGGCGGAGCGAATCCGGCGGCGCATCGCCGAGGCCGAGCCCGAGCTGCATGGCCGGCGGATGCAACTGGCCTGCAGCATCGGAATCGCCGAGTCACACGCGAGCGGCGATACGGCCGACGACGTGATGCGGAGGGCGGACTTGGCCCTGTACGAAGCCAAACAGGCGGGACGCGACCGAGTCGTCTGGTTCCGTCCGCCGGAGAGCCGCACCGCCTGAAACCCCGAAGTTTCTTTGTCCAAAGCGTCATGAACCGACGCACCGCTCCGTAGAATCGAACACATGTTCGCTTCGGACGAGCCCGGCTTTGGGGAGATCCTGAAGGCGCTCGAGAGATTCGTGGCTGATCTCGAGCCGGAGGAGTTCGCTCCGGCGGACATCCCGGCCTTGCTCGGGCAGGTTGTCCGAGCCGAGAAGCTGTGTGCTGCCGCTCGGATGTTCCTCGCCCGCCGGGCCGCGTCGCTCCGATCGGATGAGCGAAGGGGTGCGGTCTCCTCCGCACGCTGGATCGCCGGCCAGAGCGGTGAGGCGATCGGCGTGATGCGGCGTGATCTCGAGACAGCCGGCCGCCTCTCTTCCCAGCCGGAGCTGGAGCAAGCTCTTCGGAGCGGCGACCTTTCGCCCGCACAAGCCTCCGTCCTCCTGCCGGCACTCGAGGCTGATCCGACCGCGGCGGCCGAGCTGCTCGAAGCGGCTGGTCGGGACCAATTGAAGGATCTTCGCGAGCGTTGCCAGTCGGTCATCGCAGCCAGGCGAACCGAGGAGGAGGCGTCGGCGCGCGAAGCCCGACTCCGAGAGCGACGGCACCTTCGATTCGGTACGACGTTCGACGGTGCGGTGTCGATTCGCGGCGAGCTCGCCCCTGTCGAGGGAGCCGTCGTGCGCAACGCCCTCGAGTCACTGAGTCAGGGCATCTTCGTCGAGGCGCGGCGAGAGGGGCGCCGCGAATCTCATGATGCCTACCTCGCGGACGCGCTCACCTCTCTGTGCAAGTCCGGGCAGGCGCCGGCCGTAACAGCTGGTGCGCCTCGGGCCGAGATTGTCTTGCACGTCAGTGCGGAGGCCCTTCGCCGGGGTGAGCTGGAACCGGGCGAGTTCTGCGAGATCGCCGGCGTCGGACCCGTCTCACTGTCCACGGTCGAGTACCTCTTCGGGAACGCCTTCGCCAAGGTCATCATCGAGCGCGGGACGGACGTTGCTTCCGTCACGCACATCGGACGCTGGATTCCGGCTCACCTTGACTCAGCTCTGTCGAGCCGCGACCGCGTCTGTGCCGTGCCTGGCTGCGGCGTGGGCTATGGCCTCGAACGCGATCACATCATCCCCATCGAAGACGGCGGCAAGACTGAGCTCTCGAATCTCGTTCGCCTTTGCCATCGGCACCATTATCTGAAGACGCATCGCTACTGGCGACTACTCGGACGACCCGGTCAATGGAGTTGGGTACAAATCCGGTCGCAGGACATCGTCCCGGAACACGCAGCGAACGACGTCGCCCGTCCCGGAGAGTCCACCGCCGGCCTGGCGCGACCGCTGCTGCCACCGATCGCGCTGGATGGTGGCAGGCCCGAACGCGACGGACGCCATGCGATCGGCGGCCAGGTCGGGGCCCAGCAAGCGTTCTCATGCTCATGGAACGGCCACAGCCTCGTGGTGCGACTCAGCCCTGCCGTGGTCGACTCGATCCGGACCCGGCCGACACCCCTGCCACAACCCGTGAGGGACGTTTCCAATGGCCAAGGCACGGGAGCGTCAGCTCAGCACCTGCTTCACGCCCCGCGCGCAGGCACGCCAACTGAGGTCCCCCGCCGCCGGCCCTCAGCGGTGTGGCCCCGCGGCCACCCGAGTACACACGTCGTCGTAGGACATCTCCGGGCGCACGCTCAGCATCGCCCATGTGGCTCCGAGCGCCTCGGCCCGAGCAACCGGGACACCTTCATCGGCAAGAACCGCGATGTCGAATCCGTCGAGCGAACCTCGCTCGGCCGAGATCATCGCCAGGGCGCGCTCCAGCTGCTCCGGTCCGGCATCGACAAGGAAGAGGCCGTCGTACCGTGCCGCTCGCCGCACCGGCCGCGCCGCTGGACCCGCTCCTTTTCCATCCCCCGACCGCCCGAAGCCTCCCCGTGCGCCGAACCACATGGGTACCCGGGGCTGCTGCACCGGCCTCGGAAGGAAGCGAACACCATCGGCGACGAAGTGTGCGCCACGATGCTGGATCTGGTCCCCTGCCATCAGGTGCGCGAGCAACTCGGCACCTTCGTCCAGGAGTTCGCCCCGCTCGACGGCGTCGACCACCTCGCCGAAGCGACTCAACTCCCCCGTTGAGTCGACGCCAAGACCCAGGCCGAGCACGACCCGACCGGACGACAGGTGGTCCAAGGTCACGACCTGCCGAGCGAGCACCTGCGGCCGGCGCCGAACGAGGGGCGTGACCATGGTTCCAAGGCGCAGGCGGCTGGTTGCGCAGGCCACGCCCGCAAGCATGATCCAGGGGTCTGCGACGTCGGGCGCCTGCTCGGGCAGCCGAAGTACATGATCCCAGAGGAAGAACCCGTCCCAACCTTGTTCTTCGGCTAGCACCGCGAGCGCGATCATTCGGTGCGGATCGGACAGTTCGTTGAATGGCGGAAGAAATACTCCGTGGCGCATCGCTTCGGACCTCGCTGATCTCATGACCCAGTGACTAACGGCGACCGACGGATGGTCCAGTGCTCATGGCCTCGTGGCCCGGCGACCTAGTGGCCACGGACGATCCACTCCTCGAGGTGAGGAGCTTCGTCTCCGATCATCGTCCAATCCCCGTGCCCGGTCAGGACTCGGGTGTCGGGCGGCAGCACGAGCAGGCGATTCCTTATGGACTCGATGATCGTCGGGAAGTCAGACCAACTCCGGCCAGTGGCGCCGGGACCTCCTCGGAACAGCGTGTCGCCCGAGTACACGACACCTCGATCCGCGTCGTACAGGCAGCAGCCACCAGGCGTATGTCCGGGCGTATGCAGGACCGACAGCGAGACTTCGCCGGCAGCGAGCACCATCCCGTCCTCGAGGTCTCCGTCTGGTAGCGCGTCGCCGTATACGTCGCGCCACAGCGGCAGGTCTGCCCGGTGAAGAAGGATCGGCGCTCCGACCGTCTCCCGGAGCTCAACGGCCGCGTTGATGTGGTCGTTGTGACCGTGTGTGGCGACGATGGCGACGACCCGCATGTCCCGCACGGCCGCCGCGATCGCTGCAGCTGAGTGCGGAGCGTCGATGATGATGACCTCCGGCCGACTGCCGGGCTCGACTCCGCCACCGACGATCCAGACGTTGTTCTCCACCTCGAAGTCCTCGCCGTCGAGCGAGAAGGTCCCCGAAATGCTGAGGTGCCGTGTGTGATCCAATCCCGGGACCGACAGCGCACCGCCACCGGCCTCCCCTGCCGGTCCGGACGTCAGCATCTCGCGGCGTCACCGATCATGACAACCGAGCGCAGGACTTCACCTCGCTCCATGCGGTGGAACGCCTCCTCCACGCCGTCGAGCCCGATCGTCTCCGACACGAACCGGTCAAGGTCGAGGCGTCCCTGCAGGTACAGCGAGATGAGCATCGGGAAGTCGCGCGCCGGGAGGCAGTCGCCGTACCAGCTCGGCCGCAGGCGGCCGCCACGACCGAAGAACTCGATCATGGGCAGGTCGATCCGCATGTCGGGAGTCGGCACACCGACTTGGACGAGCGTGCCGGCGAGGTCGCGGGCGAAGAACGCCTGCTCCATGACCTTCGGGTTGCCAACCGCCTCGATGCACACATCGGCGCCGTGCCCACCCGTGAGGGCTCGCACCCGCTCGACCACATCCTCCGTCGACGCGTTCACGACCTCCGTCGCCCCGAACGAGCGAGCCAGGTCGAGCTTGCGGGCGTCGAGGTCGACGCCGATGACCGTGGTCGCTCCCGCCAGCACCGCCCCGGCGATGGCGGCGCAGCCCACGCCACCGCAGCCGAAGACCGCCACCGAGTCGCCGCGACCGACCTCGCCGGTGAACAGCGCCGCCCCGAGACCAGCCATCACTCCACAGCCGAGCAACCCGGCGGCCTCAGGCCGGGCTCGGGAGTCCACCTTCGTGCACTGGCCGGAGGCCACGAGCGTCTTCTCGGCGAAGGCGCCGATACCGAGAGCCGGCGACAGCGGCGTACCGTCGGCGAGCGTCATCTTCTGGGAAGCATTATGCGTGGCAAAGCAGTACCACGGCCGTCCCCGAAGGCACGAACGGCATTCGCCGCACACTGCCCGCCAGTTGAGGATGACGAAGTCGCCGGCGGCCACCGACGTCACGCCGGTGCCAACCTCCTCGACGACTCCGGCTGCTTCGTGCCCCAACAGAAACGGGAACTCGTCGTTGATCCCACCCTCGCGGTAGTGCAGGTCCGTGTGGCAGACACCACATGCCTGCACCGCCACCAAAGCCTCCCCTGGTCCCGGATCCGGGACGATGATCTGCTCGACCGTGACGGGCTCGCCCTTCGCTCTCGCCACCACACCTCGAACCTCGTGTGCCACGTCACCCTCCTTGTCGGAGCCGGCCCGAAGGACGGCTCAACCTGCTCGCCAAGACCTCGCTCGCCAACATGTCGTCGAGGAGACCGTAGACCGCCAAGCCTGTCCCGCACCCGCCGGCGCCGAAGCGGGCCACTCAGCGCGTAATCACCAGGTCAAGCCCTTGCTAACCGACCCAAAATGGCATAAACTGAACAGTCAGTCAAATAACCCAAGGCACCGACGCCAGCGGCCCGGTTGCCCGAACGGAGAGATAGCAGTGGTGTCCCAAACCCTCACATCCGACCTCGACCGGCGACTTGACGCCCTTGTGGCGGAGCAGGAGGCCATCTTCGTCGCCCGGCAGCCGAACTCACATGCACTCACGGAGCGGGCCTACCGCTCCCTCGCAGGAGGTGTGACTTCGAGCTGGCAGATCACTCGACCGCAGGCCGTCTGGATCAGCCATGGCAGCGGGTCGAAGATCTACGACGTCGACGGCACCGAGTACGTCGACATGCACGGCGGATACGGTGCGGGGCTCGCCGGCCATGCCCATCCAGCCATCGTCGAGGCAATCCGCAGGCAGGTGGTACGCGGAACGCACTTCGCCCAACCGACGAAGGACGCCGTCGTCGTGGCCGAAGAGTTGGGACGACGCTTCGGGCTGCCGCTCTGGCGCTTCGTCAACACCGGCACAGAGTCCACGATGGACGCCGTCCACTTGATGCGGGCGGCCACCGGTCGCGACCTCATCATCAAGGTCGAGGGCTGCTACCACGGCCACCACGACTCCGTGCAGGTGTCGGTCGTGCCGCCTGCTGACCAAATCGGGTCTGCAGATCGCCCCAACTCCGTGCCGAGCAGCACCGGCATCCCGAAGGCCATCACGGATCTGACTCTCATAACCTCCTTCAACGACCTCGAGGGCGTTCGTAGCCTCCTCGAGATCCATCCCGGGCAGATCGCCGGCATGATCCTCGAACCGATCATGATGAACATCGGCATCGTGCCGCCCGACCCCGGCTACCTGGCCGCCTTGAAGGCCTTGCTCCACGAGCACGGCGCCTACCTGACCTTCGACGAGGTGAAGACCGGCCTCACTGTCGGCCCCGGCGGCGCCACGCGGCTGTACGGCGTCACTCCGGACGTCGTCTGCCTGGCGAAGTCCATCGGAGGCGGCGTCGTGGTCGGTGCGATCGGAGGATCGGCAGAGATCATGGAGTACGTGGCCGACGGTACCTACGACATGGTGGGCACGTTCAACGGCAACCCCCTCTCCATGGCCGGAGTCCGCGCCATGCTGGAGGAGGTGTCCACGGACGCCGCCTACGAGCACGTCAACTCGCTGCGCCTGCGCGCGGGTGCCCAGCTGGACGCTGCCATCGCCGAAGCGCACCTCCCGGCTCACGTCGTGGCCATCGTCGCCAAAGGCTGCGTGACGTTCTCCACGACGCCGGTCCGCAACTACCGGGACTTCTTGAAGGTGGACGACCGGTACAACCACGCTCACTGGCTCATGCAGCACAACGGCGGCGTGTTCCTACCTCCGTGGGGCAAGACCGAGCAGTGGCTGTTCTCCGTGCAGCACACCGACGAGGACGTCGACCGCTTCGTCGAGAACTTCTGGCGTTTCGCCCGCGCTGTCGCCGCCTAGCGCCGAACGCCGAGCGCCGAGCGCCGAGCGCACGTCCGGAGGCTGGCTCTACCGGCACCGAGAACCGCCACTGGGCCTCGACTACTCCCCCGTCGGCACGCCGCTAGCTCTTGCGGCGCGTCGGCGGAGATGGTTGACTGCATTGATCGGCCGTTCAACCGCCTGAGAAGGCCCACGTCACCGGGGGGAGGTGGCTCGGATTACCTCGCATCCACGAGAAGGCTGGTCACAGCGCGCCACTCACCGGCGATCGTCGGTGCCCGTAGGGACACGGACAACCGCGGCCGGACAGCCGACTCGGACAGGCTTGCGGTCCGGGTCATGGGGAGAATCCGGCATGTCGCGGCGCGACTTCATGCGAATGGCGGCCGGCGGCGCGGCACTGGCAGGGGTCGGCGGGAGCCTCCTCGGCGCCTGTCAACGACCCGGCGACTCGAACATCTCCATCCCCTTGCCGCGCAAGAACAGCCCGGTGCGCTGGCCCGTCTTTGCCGACAACGAACCGATCAAGAGCGGACTGCCGCACGAGGACGGTGTCCTGCAGATCTACAACTGGGTCGCGTACATCAACCAGGCGGTCGTAGACGGCTTCGCCAAGAAGTATCACGTCCCAACGCCACAGGTCACGACGTTCAACACCATGAGCGAAGCGATCGCCAAGCTGCAGACGGGCGAGCTCGACTTCGACATCTTCTTCCCGACGATCGACGTCCTCGGGCCGCTCGTTGAAGGCAAGCTCCTCCGCCCGCTCAACCACTCCTACGTCCCGAACATCAGTCAGGCGTGGCCGGACTTCCTGAACCCGTTCTACGACCTCGACTGGCGGTACACAGTCCCGTACACGATCTACACGACGGGGATGTCGTGGCGGAAGGACCTCGTCGACGAGGACCCCTACACGATGGCAAACCCCTGGGCCATGCCGTGGAACGAGAAGTACCGCGGGAAGGTCGCCATCCTCGACGACTACCGCGAGGGCATCTGCCTCGGACTCCTCAAACAAGGGATCTACGACCTCAACACCACGGACGTGAGCCAGATCAACTCGTCCTACAACGAGCTCCAGAACTTGTCGGACCTCGTGGACGTGCAGATCGACAACAACGACTACAGCGAGATCCCGTCCGGGCAGACGTGGATCCACCATGCCTGGTCCGGCGACATGGCGGCCGCCTGGGAATACCTGCCGGCACACGAGTCCGCCGACGTCATCGGGTACTGGTTCCCGCCGGACGGCCGCGGCCCCGTCGCCAACGACATGATCACGATCCTGAACTCGGGCCACAACCCGGTGCTCGCCCACCTCTTCCTCGACTACATGCTCGACCTGCCGGTGGCCCTCACGAACATCGGCTTCAACGGCTACATGCAGCCGATCGAAGGCGTCACCGCAGAGAAGCTCGTCGAGCTGCAGTACCTGCCAAAAGCTCTCGAGTCGACCGTCGTGCTGCCCGAGAATTTCCGCACCGGCATCGAGGAGCTCGGGCTGCCGCCGGCTGCCAACGACGCCTGGGAACAGGCTTGGCTGCAGTTCGGCGGAGGCCTCTGATGGCCGCACCCGCGCCCGGTACGACCCGGCGCCGGCCACGCCGACACACCGGCGGAGCCCGCTAGATGGGCGTCGCGCCACCGCTCGAGAGCCGCCCGAGCGTCTCGCCGGCCGACGGCTCCGGCGCCGGCGCGAACCCGGCCGGCCAGCGGCCCAAGCCGCCATTGCGGGACCGCATGAAGGCACGAACGGCGCAGGACCGGATCGAGTCGTGGCGGCCACGTTGGTTCTGGGCGGCGCTCGCCATCCCCGGAGCGTTCTGGCTCATCGTGTTCTTCGTGCTGCCGTTCTACGTCGTCATCTCGGTGGCCGCCGGCGTCCTCGACCCGATCTTCCAGTCCCCCATCCCGGTGTGGAACCCCTTCCTGTGGAGCGGTAGCAACTTCACCAACCTGTACAGAGAGGCGTCGTTCCTCTGGCCGCCGTTCGCCCGCACGATCGTGTACACGGCGATCGCCTCGGCGCTCTCGCTCGCCATCGCGTACCCGGTGGCATATTTCGTCACCCGTTACGCCGGCAGGCGCAAGACGATCTACCTCGTGCTCCTCATCTCACCGTTCTGGGTCAGCTACATGATGCGCATGCTCGCCTGGATCGACCTGCTGCAGACACACGGTTGGGTCAACTCGGCGCTCGAGTGGCTGCACATCATGAACAGGGGCAACCCGACGAGCTGGCTTGCCGGCCACGCCGTCACCGTCGTCCTCGGACTGGTCTACGGCTACATCCCCTATCTCATCATCGTCCTGTACGCCGGCCTCGACCGCATCGACGGCCGCCTCCTCGAGGCGTCACGGGATCTCGGCCTCGGGCGCTGGCGGACGTTCTGGAGCGTGACCGTGCCGCTCAGCCGCCAGACCGTGCTGGCGGGCATGTTCATCACCGTGCTGCCGATGGTCGGCGACTACTTCACGAACCAGCTCCTGTCGGCCACGACCTCGACGACGATGATCGGCAATGTCATCGAAGGGCAGCTCAACACCGCCAACTTGCAAGGTGACGGTGCCGCCCTCTCCGTCGGCCTCCTCGTGCTCCTGCTCCTGCCGATGATCTACTACGTCCGCTCGACGGCCAAAGCCTCGAAGGAGAACGCCTGATGTCGACGGTGGCCGTACCGGCGCGTGAGGGCACAGCACGCCAAGGAACAGCCCGATGGCGGCACCGCGGCCCGTGGCGACACCCGTGGGGCCTCGAGGCCTTCACATGGCTCTACCTGCTCTGGTCGATCGTCCCGATCGCCATCGCCGTGCTGTTCTCGTTCAACAGCGGCAAATCGCAGAGCTCGTTCCAAGGGCTCTCGCTGCGCTGGTACACGGGCACCTCCAAGGCCTTCGGATCGGTGTTGCACGACCCGACCCTGCACACCGCCGTCATCCAGACGCTCAAGCTCGGCCTGTTCGTCACGGTCATCACGATCCCGCTCGGCGTGGGTTTCGCGATCGGGATCGACCGCTGGCGCGGCCGCACGTCCAACGGCTTCAACTTCGTGATGATCTTCAGCTTCGTCGTCCCCGAACTGCTGCTCGCCGTCGCCCTCATGTTCGTGTTCCTGCAGCTGTTCAAGTTCATCCACCTCGGAACGAGCGCCGAAACCGCCGCCCTCGTCGTCTGGAACCTCAGCTGGCCCGCCATCATCGTGCGCGCGCGCCTGCTCACGATCGGCAAGGTATACGAGGAGGCGGCGGCCGACCTCGGGGCCTCGCGGTTCTCGGCTATGTGGCGGGTGCTCCTCCCACTGCTGCTGCCGGCGATCTTCGCCAGCGCCGTGCTCACCTTCGCGAGCGTCGTGGACGACTTCGTGCTCGTCGAACAGCTCTCGGGGCCGGGCAGCCAGACGATGTCGGTGCTCATCTACTCCCAGGCACATGGCGGCAACAACGGCCCCGCCCTCAATGCCTTGGCCACGCTCATGCTCGTGTTCTCGCTCGTCGTCGCCGGCGTCGGTTACCTCGCCTACCGCGTGATGACACGCGGCGAGCGCGGCAATGCCACCGAAGCGCTGACGAGCATCGCCGGGATGTAAGGAGGACGTTCGTGCCAGGTAACGGAGGCCGATCGGCCAGAGAGACAACAGGAGGGCACGTCCAGCTCGTCGAGCTGACGAAGTCCTTCGCCGACGTCACCGCCGTCGACGGCATCTCGGTCAGCATCGAGGCGGGCGAGTTCTTCTCGCTCCTCGGGCCGTCGGGATGTGGGAAGACGACGACGCTGAGGATGGTGGCGGGTTTCGAAGAGCCGTCGAGCGGCGCCATCCTGCTGGACGGGCGAGACGTCGCCGCTCTGCCGCCGAACAAGCGCAACGTCAACACGGTCTTCCAGAGCTACGCCCTCTTCCCCTTCCTCAACGTGGCGGAGAACGTGGCGTTCGGGCTCAAGTACCAGTCGCTGCCGAAGCCCGAGGTGACGCAGCGGGTCGGCGAGGCGCTCGAGCTGGTGCAGCTCACCGGTTACGAGCGGCGCCGCCCGGGGCAGCTCTCCGGTGGCCAGCAGCAGCGCGTCGCCCTCGCCCGCGCTCTCGTGCTGAAGCCCGCAGTTCTCCTGCTCGACGAGCCGCTCGGTGCCCTCGACGCCAAGCTGCGGCGGGCGTTGCAGGTCGAGCTGAAGGCACTGCAGGAGCGCGTCGGCATCACGTTCCTCTACGTGACCCACGACCAGGAGGAGGCGCTCACGATGTCGGACCGCCTCGCCGTGATGTCCAACGGCCGCATCGCCCAGCTCGGGTCGCCCCGGGAGGTCTACGAGGAGCCGGCTGACGCCTACGTGGCGGACTTCCTCGGCGTCTCCAACCTCATGGAGGCGACGGTCGTGGCGGCGGCAGCGGGGCCGGCGCCCTGCCGCCTCAAGATCGGCGAGTTCGAGCTCTCAGCCGAGTGCGGCCGCATCGACGCGACAGGCGACGTCAAGCTCGCCATCCGCCCCGAGCGGGTGCAGTTGAAGCCCTACGAGGACAGCGGCCCCAACCGCGTGCCCGGCATGGTCGAGCGGGTCGTCTTCCTCGGGTCCGCCACGCAGGTCTTCATCCGGCTGGCGCCGGGCGAGGCCCTCCAAGCACTCGTGCACAACGACGGTGAGCCCGTGGCCTTCCAGCAGGGCTCTGCCGTGAACGTCCTCCTTCCGGCGGACGCCCTGCGGGTGCTGCCCGCAGGCGGGGCGTCAGTGGCCGAGATCCACGAGGAGACACTTGGCGACCAGCCGCAGGATCTTGCGGTGGCCACGAGCGGGAGCCACCTCATTCGCCCTGCTTGAGCGTGTCGGGCGCCTCGCCGACGAGATCGTCCTCCTGACCGGGGCCGCCAAGCGTCCCTCTTCGCCGCCCCTCGTGCAAGCCCATTGGGGCCGTTCGACCCTATTGCCCGGACCGGTGCCGGCGCATGATCTCGGGTGCGGGGCTTCGCGCCCCTGCTCGCGGTTGGAGGTGTGTTTCATGCGCCTGACTCGCATGATCGTCCGGTTCGCGCTGCTCGCCCTCGGGGCGACCTGTCTCCTCCTGGCGGCAACGACCTCGTCCGTGGCGGCAAGTGCGCGGGCGGCGCCGCCGGTGGGCAGGCAACTCGCCGAGCTGAAGGGCTCCGACACGGTCACCCCCGACAACTTCGGCGCCTCGGTCGCCGTGTCGGGCACGACGGCGATCGTCGGAGCGCCTGCACACGCCAATGACGCCGGCCGGGCATACGTGTTCACGGAGACCGCCACCGGCTGGAAGCAGGTGAAGGAGCTCAAAGGCTCCGACACCGTCGCGAACGACGAGTTCGGCTACCCGGTCGCCATCTCGGGCACGACGGCACTCGTCGGTGCATTCGGCCACGCCCAAGGCGCCGGCCGAGCCTATGTGTTCACGAAGACGACGAAAGGTTGGACGCAGGCGGCCGAGTTGAAGGCCTCTGACCCGCACCCCGACGATCAGTTCGGCGGCGCCGTGGCGATCTCCGGCACCACAGTCATCGTCGGCGCGTGGAACTACACGAACTACGCGGACCAACTGTTCGGCGGCCGGGCGTACATCTTCACGAAGTCCACGTCCGGTTGGAAGCAGACGGCAGAGCTGGCGGCTTCCGACACCGTCCTGGCGGATCGGTTCGGCTGGTCGGTCGCCATCTCGGGCACCACCGCCGTCGTGGGCGCCGTCGGGCACGTCGACTCCTCTGGGCGGGCCTACGTGTTCACCAAGAGCGGGACGGGGTGGAACGAAACGGCAGAGTTGCAGGCCTCCGACGTACAGGCCTACGACGAGTTCGGGAGGTCGGTGGCCGTCTCCGGCACGACGGTGCTGGTCGGATCATGGGGCACGCCCTACAACGAGGCCGACCGGGCCTACGTGTTCACGAAGACGACGACCGGCTGGAAGCAAGTCGCGGAGCTCAAGGGTTCTGACACCGTGGCGGACAGCGACTTCGGCTACTCGGTGGCCCTCTCGGGCGCCACGGCCGCCGTCGGAGCGAGGAGCCAGGCCAAGGCCGCCGGAAGGGCCTATGTGTTCACGAAGACGGCGACCGGCTGGAAGCAGACGAAGGAGCTGAAAGGATCCGACACGGTCGCCGGCAACGACTTCGGTGCCTCTGTGGCCGTGGCGGGCACGACCGTTCTCGTGGGCGCGCCCGGCTTCTCCAAGTGGAGCGGAAGGGGCTACGTCCTCGAAGGCTGACGAACCACCCTCAGTCAGCGGTCTCGTCTCTTGCGGGCGGGCCGCGAGCGGGCGTCCCAGGCAAAACCCAACTGCCCCGCCGCCAACCTCATCGCCAGTTCGAACGCCCGACGCTCGTTCACGACCGGGTCCTCGAGGGCGATCTGGATGGCGAAGCCGTCGAGGAGCGCCGTCAGGGCGATGGCGAAATCGTCGACGTTCACCTCGGAGAACTCGCCAGCCGACTGCCCTTCGCGGACGATGCGCCGAATCGTCTCACGCCAATGCTCGTCGAACTCCTCGCGGACGCTGCGAACCTCTGGGTGCCGAACTGCCGTCGCCCACAGGTCAAGCCAGATCGACCAGGATTCCTCGACGTGGTGCTCTTGGGTGAGGCACGTCATCGCCACGATCTCCTCGAGGCGCTTGGCCGCAGACGGGAGGGCGGCGAGTCGCCGGGCGCCGTCGGCATACCAGAGATCCTCTGCATATCGCATGGCCTCGGTGAGGAGGCGATCCTTCGTCTTGAAGTAATAGATGACGAGCGCCGGGCTCACTTCTGCTCGTTCGGCGACGTCGGAAATCCGAGTGTCGGGGAAGCCTCGCTCGACGAGGACGTCGAGGGCGGCACGCAACATCTGCGTGCGGCGGTCGTCCTGGGAGCCGGACGACTCGGTGGATTCGCGGGCTCTGTCCCCGACTTCCGGTGCCACGGCCCGTGGCGTCATCGCTACCGCCCTTTCACGTCACAGCGTGCTCGGCCCTCGTCGACCGCTTGTCACAACGGTACCAGCCGACCTAGACTGAACGGTCAGTCAAACCATCCGGCGAAGGCCCGGGGGGACGGAGGCAGGCTTCAGATGACGACGTCGAGCTTCGATGCGATCGTGATCGGCGGAGGGCACAACGGGCTCGTCTCGGGTGCCTATCTCGCCCGAGCGGGGTTGAACACGATCGTGCTCGAGTCCCGCTACAAGACCGGCGGGGCGGCCACGACCGAGCGTCCTTGGCCGGACGCCCCCGAGCTGGCGGTCACGCGCCTGTCCTACGTCATGAGCCTGCTTCCGCCGACGATCATCGACGACCTCGACCTCGCGCGCAACGGCTACAAGGTGTACCCGATGGGCCCGTACTACCAGGCGTTCCCCGAAGGCGGTTCCATCAAGATCTTCGCCGACGACTCCAAGGCCAACTACGAGGAGATCGTGAAGTGGTCGAAGCGTGACGCCGACGCCATGCCGCAGTGGGATGCGTGGCTGGGAGGCCTCGCCGACGTCCTCGGCCCGCTCTTGCTGACGGTGCCGCCCAAGCTCGGTTCCCGCAAGCCGGCTGACCTCCTCGACGCCCTGCGGCTCGCCTGGCGCCACCGCGGCATGACCGTCCGCACGATCGGCGACGTCACCCGCCTCATGTCCATGAGCATCGCCGACCTCCTCGACGACTGGTTCGAGTCGCCGCAGGTGAAGTCCGCAATGGCCGTGAACGGCGTCATCGGCACGTGGGCCGGGCCGTACGAGCCCGGCACGGCGTACGTGATGGCACACCATTCCATCGGCGACGTCGGTGACGGCCACTTGGGGAACTGGGGCTTCCCTGAAGGCGGCATGGGAGCGGTGGCCGACGCCATCGCCCGCTCCGCGGCCGGCTTCGGAGCGGAGATCCGCACGGACGCCCGCGTGACCGAGGTGCTCGTGCGCAACGGCAAGGCCCGTGGCGTCGTGCTCGACTCCGGCGAGGAGATCCTCGCCCCGGTCGTCGTGACGAGCCTGCATCCGAAGAAGGCGTTTCTCGACCAGGTCGACCATCGCGAGCTGCCGGACGACTTCGTGCGCGACATCGAGCACTGGAAGACCCGCTCCGGCGTCGTCAAGATCAACCTCGCCCTTGCCGAACTGCCCAATTTCACTGCCGATCCGGGCACGAACCAGCAAGCGCACCACACCGGCTCGGTGGAGATGGCACCGTCGATGGAATTCATCGAGCGGGCTTTCCTCGACGCCCGCGAGGGCCGGCCGGCGGCCGCCCCGTTCAGCGACAGCGTCATCCCGACGACGTTCGACCACACGCTCGCGCCCGAGGGGACCCACATCATGTCGCTGTTCACCCAATGGGTGCCGTCGGAGTGGAGCACCGAACCGCACACCGCCGAGCTCGAGGCGTACGCCGACCGCCTCATCGACCTGTACACCGAGCTCGCCCCGAACTTCAAGGGCTCCATCACGCATCGTGACATCGTCGGTCCCTTCGAGATGGAGCAGGAGTACGGGCTCATCGGCGGCAACATCTTCCACGGCGAGCTCTCCATCGAGCAGCTGTTCCACATGCGGCCGGCACCCGGTTACGCCGACTACCGCACGCCGATCGACGGCCTCTACAACGCCAGCTCGGCCACCCATGCCGGCGGCGGCGTCTGCGGGATCCCCGGTTGGCAGGCCGCCCGTGCGGCGCTTGCCGACCGCCGCGCCGCCGACCGTCGCACGAAGGCGAAGCAGGTGCTCCGGCGGGGGTGACGCATCCGGACGGCGAGATCGAAGCCCGGCCGCCGGGACGTGGCGGCCCGAGCCGACCGTCACCGGACCAGCCGGGCCTCGGCGGTGACGGTGGCCGGCCGGACCGGCGGTCGTCCAGCCAGCCGGGGGGTGGCGGCGGCGGGCCGCCACACGACTCGCGCTCCAGCCTCCGGGCCATGCTCGAGGCCCGCAGCGTCGCCGTCGTCGGGGCGAGCGCCCGAGCCGGCAGCTTCGGTGACCGCGTGCTCACCGAGCTGTCACGCAGTCGCGCCACGCCCGAGATCCACCTCGTCAACCCGAGGTACGACACGATCGCCGGCCTCCCTTGCCTGCCTTCCCTCGAGGACGTCCCGGGCCCCGTGGACCTCGTTCTCTTCTGCGTCGGCGACACCTCCCTAGAGACCCAGCTGCAGCTCGCGGCCACTCGCGGCGACCGCAGCGGTGTCATCTTCGGCAGCGCCGTGGACGGCGACGGATCCCTTCGGCGACGCCTGGCCGCATCGGCGCTCGAGGCGGGGATGGCGGTGTGTGGTGGGGGATGTATGGGTTTCGTCAATCGCGTGCACGGGCTGCGGGCGATCGGCTATCTCGAGCCGTACCCGCTGGCGGAGGGCCCGATCGCCCTCGTGACGCACTCCGGCTCGGCTTTCTCGGCCCTGCTGCGGGCCGACCGCCGGCTCGGGTGGGCGATGGCGGTGTCGTCGGGCCAGGAGCTCGTGACGACAACCGCCGACTACCTCGACTACGCCCTCTCGCTCCCGGAGACCGAGGTCGTGGCGCTCCTGCTCGAAACGCTTCGCTCCCCCGACACCCTGCGCTCCTCGCTGTCACGATGCTCGCGAGCCGGTGTCCCCGTCGTGGCACTGACCGTCGGAGGCTCGCCCGCCGGCCGGGCCATGGTGGCCGCCCACTCGGGCGCCCTCGCCGGCGACGATGCCACCTGGGAGGCACTCTGCGATGCCCACGGGGTGCTACGGGTCCACGACCTCGACGAGATGCTCGACACCTTGGAACTGCTGTCAGCCGGCCGGCGCGTCGGCCGGCCGGATCCAGCCGGCGCCGGCTTGGCGGATCCGGTTGCCGCGGACAGCCGAGGCATCGCCTGTGTCCACGACTCCGGCGCCGAGCGAGCCCTTGTCGTGGACGTGGCGGACGCCGTCGGCGTCCCGTTCGCCCGCATCTCGGGAAGCACTCACGAGCGGCTGGCCGGCATGCTCGACCCCGGGCTCGAGCCGGGAAACCCGCTCGACGTGTGGGGCACGGGTTCCTCGACACGGGAGCTCTTCGGGGACTGCCTGCTCACCTTGGCACAGGACGACGCCGTGGACGCCGTCGTCCTGTGCGTCGACCTCATCCCCGAGCTCGACGGCGATACCTCCTATCCGGAGGCTCTCGTCGACGCGTGGATCGGCACGAACAAACCGGTCTGCCTGCTGTCGAACGTGACGAGCGCGATCGACCGCCCCGCTGCCCGCCGACTGCGGGACGCCGGCATCCCGGTGCTCGAAGGCACACGGACGGGCCTGCTCGCGCTCCGGCACCTGCGCGAGCTGGCGAGCCAGAATCCAGAGCCCGTGGCGGCAGCCGGCATCGACGAGGAACGCCAACGCCGCTGGCTGGACCGGCTGAGCCGCAGGGGGTCGCCGGCCGCCGGCACGGAACCGTTGGGCGGGGCGGAGTCGCTGGCGCTCCTTTCCGACTACGGGTTCGCCGTTCCCACCCACGCCGGTGTGGCGACGACCGAGGCGGCCGTCGCCACTGCCGCCGGCCTCGAATGGCCGGTCGTGCTCAAGACGGACGAGCCGGGCATCGCTCACAAGTCAGATGTCGGTGGCGTCGTGCTCGGGCTCGCGTCGGAAGACGAGGTCGCCCGCGCCTACCTGGAGCTCGCCGGGCGTCTCGGGCCGCGGGCGCTCGTCATGGCGACGGCGCCGGCCGGCACGGAGCTCGCCCTCGGCATCGTCCGCGATCCCCTCCTCGGGCCGGTGGTCGTCGTCGGCGCCGGGGGTGTCCTCGTGGAGCTCCTGGCGGACCGCGCCGTCGGGCTCCCTCCTCTCAATCACGCCGGCGCCCGGCGGCTGATCGACCGGCTGGCCGTTCGACCGGTGCTCGACGGCGTGCGAGGGGCGCCCGCAGCCGACATGGACGCCGTCGTCTCTGCCGTCGTTGCCCTATCGACGATCGCGACCGAGCTCGGTGACCGGCTCGAAGCGCTCGACGTGAACCCGTTGCGGTGCGCACCGTCGGGCGCTGTCGCCTTGGACGCTCTCGTCATTCCCCGCTGAACAACGCCGCCGAGCCGGGTCACTCGGCGTGTCCGGCACAACCTGGCTGTGGTTTGGGGTCGGATCCGACCCGAAACCACAGCCAGGACGGGTGCGAAAGGACCCGCAGGAGCTCAGGGACGCTTAGAAGATCACATACAGCTTGCGCAGCGTCTCGTGGATGTCCCAGGTGCCGTTCCAGCCGAGCGGGAAGACGACCGTGTCGCCCGGGCCGAGGTCGACCGGCGAGCCGCCGTCCTCGGTGACAGTCATCCGGCCGGACACGACGTGCACGAACTCGTTCGTCTCGAGCTCCCAGCGCGACGGCCCAGGAGTGCATTCCCAGATGCCTGACTCGGCCTCGGTCGCCTCGTTCTTCCACAACGTGAAGCCGGCCGTCGACATCTCCGGGCCGGTCGCCTCCTCCAACGGGCCCCAGTCCTCGAGCTCGGCGGTGGCGGCGTCGCCCACCTTCGGAAGCCCGACAGGGGCAGCAGTGTCAGTCATGAAGTGCAGTCCTTTCTGGAAACGGCAGTGCGATCGGGTCAGGGTCGAGGCAGCTGTGCCCGTCGGCGTCGAAGCGTTCGAGCCCGAGGATCGACACGTCGAGCACATCGGTGGCTCCGGTCACGGCGAGGTCGGCAGCGACGCGAGCGACCGCCGGCCCCCACATCATCCCGTGGCCGCCTGCAGACGCCACCGTCACGCCGGCCACAGGACCGTCGGGACCGATGGCAGGCCCGAGGATCGGGAGGTGGTCAGGCGTGTAGTCGATGGTTGCGGCCCAGACGCGACGCAACGCCAGGCCGGCGGAGAGCGGAACGACGGCGCCGAGCCGGGCGCGCATCGTCTCGAGGTAGGGCCAGTCGATCTCTCGTGCCTCGCCCGGTGGCTCATCCGGGTTCGACATGCCGAACAGGAGGCCGCCCTCCTCAGGTCGCCAGTAGAGGCCGTTCGGCAGATCGAAGACCATTGGTCCCATGGACGGCGGAGAAAAGGCAGGATGCGGCTCGGTCACCGCCACCTGATGACGGGTCCCGCCGGCGTGCACGACGACGCCCGCAAGCTGGCCGACCGACGCGAGGTCGGGTCCCCCGGTGAGCACGACCCGTTCCGTGGCGATGGTGCCGGCGCTCGTCTCGACGCCGGTCACCGAGCCATGAGTGAGGACGAGCCCGGTGAACTCCGTGCGCTCCGACAACCGTACGCCGGCGCGGGCGAGGGCGACGGAGTAGGCGAGGACGTTGCGCGGCGGGTCGAGGTAACCGTCGCCGGCGGCATAGGAGCCGCCCAGGTGCGAACCGGCTGCCAGCGTCGGATTGAGAGGTGCGGCATCCTCCGGACCGAGCCACTCGACGTCGAGGCCGAGCTCACGCTGCATGGCGACGCGCCGCCGGCCAACGGCCACCTCGTCCGGTGTGAAGGCCGGCATGAAATAGCCCTGCGCGACGAAGCCGGAGTCGACGCCCAGTTCCTCACGCTGGCGCAGGTAGAAGTCGCGGCTCCACATCCCGAGCAATACGGCGGTGGGCGTCCCGCCCTGGCTCCGCACCATGCCGGCGGCGCGGCTGGAAGCGCCACGCCCGAGCGTCGAACGCTCGACCACGGCGACGCGCTCGAGACCGGCCTGGCGGAGCCACCAGGCGCACCAGCCGCCGACGGTCCCGCCGCCGATCACGACGGCGTCGGCGGTTCGGCTGTCAGACGCAGCCCATTCCCCCGTGCGCATCCTCGAACGCTCGCATAAACTGAACGGTCAGTCAAGGCGGTTCCGACCCACGACGAGAAACGAGCCGGCATGCACGGGCTGTCCCCAGATGACCTCGACATCCAGAGCCGGGCGAGGGGTTTCGTCGACGAGCTCATCCCGTTCGAGGCAGAAGCGGAGCTGCACGAGGGCGAGCTGCCCGCCGGCGTCGGGGAGAAGTTCCTGGCGAGAGCAGGCGAGCTGGGCCTCCTCGCGACGAACATGCCCGCCGACCTCGGTGGCGGCGGCTGCACTGCCCTCCAGCAGGTGCTCGTGCAGGAGCAGGTCGGGCGGGCGACGAACGCCCTCGCATGGATGGTCTCGACGCCGCCGCAGTGGTGGCCGGAGGTTGCCACCGACTACCAGCGCGAGCGTTGGCTGCTGCCGACGGTCCGTGGCGAGGCGGGAGAGTGCTACGCCATCACGGAGGAAGGAGCCGGCTCGGACGTGGACGCCATCGCAGCGACGGCCCGCCGCGAGGGCGACGAGTACGTCCTCGACGGCGTCAAGTGGCATGTCACGTCGTACAACGAAGCCACCTACGCCTTCTTCCAGGCAAAGCTCACCGAAGGCCCTCACGCCGGCGAGCACGCCATGTTCGTCGTCGACCTGCCGTCCCCCGGTGTACGGGTCGTCCGCACGCCGGCCTATTCGCACACCATCGCCCACCACCATCCGATCGTGGCCTTCGAGGGCGTCCGCGTCCCCGCCAGCCACCGCGTTGGAGAGGAGGGTGGTGGGATGGCGTACTCGTACGAGTGGTTCCGTTTCGAGCGGATGATGGTGGCAGCGCGTTGCCTCGGGGCAGCCGAGCGCCTCATCGAGGAGGCGACCGCCTTCGCCAAGGAGCGTGTCGTGTACGGCGAGCCGATCATCGCCTACCAGCTCGTCGGTGCCATGCTGGCGGACTCGGTCACCGAGCTGTTTGCCGCCCGCTCGATCGTCTACGAGGCAGCTCGCGGAATCGACGAGGGCCGGGACCTGAAGGTGCAGCATGCCCAGGCCT
Organism: Acidimicrobiales bacterium; assembly: GCA_050008715.1. Lineage (GTDB taxonomy): Bacteria > Actinomycetota > Acidimicrobiia > Acidimicrobiales > Bog-793 > JAKACA01. Next base: position 22,518 of record JBEKMC010000021.1, read on the forward strand.
CCATGGTCAAGCTGTACGCCTCCGAGATGGCCAACCGTGTAGCCGACCGGGCCGTGCAGATCTTCGGCGGCCGCGGCTACATGCGCGAGAACGTCGCCGAGCGCTTCTACCGCGAGCTGCGAGTCGAGCGCATCTGGGAGGGCACGAGCGAGATACAGCGGGCGATCATCGCCCAGCAGCTCGCCAAGCGGGGCGTCCGGGCGCTCGCGTAGTCAAGCCGACTGGGCCGGCCAACGCTGGGCCGAATGGGCCGGCCACGCTGGGCCGACTGGGCCGGCCAACGCTGGGCCGACTGGGCCGGCCACGCTGGGCCGGTCCCGCGCCGACGCCGCGCCGCGCCGGTCCGCACGCCGGCCTCAGCGTGCCGCCGGCACCGCCCCAGCCGTCCGAGGCAGTCCCGCGTAGCCGCGAGCCAGCATCGTGACGAACTGGTAGACGCCGTCCTCCGACAGCGACATCAGGCCGGGTATGGCGTGGTCGCTCGAGAGGCCTCGCTGCACAGACTCGCAGGCCGCCCAGTCCTGGCGATTCGTGATGTCCCAGAAGTCGACCCCGTACGACGGATCGAAACCCTCCCGCTCCACGTCCTCCGGCGAGAACGCCCAGTTGCACTGGATGCGCGTCCGGCCCGGAGCGAGTGGCGTGATGAGGTGGGTCATGACGTAGTCGGGATGCAGGCTGATGAGCAGGTTCGGGAACAGCCCGATGTAGTCCACGATCCGGCGCCGGCGTGCGTCCAGGCCCCGGAGAGGAGTGCCCGAGGTGCGCCCGTCGAGCGACATCGTGTCGTAGCCGTCCCGAAGGTCCATCCAGCCGCCGACCCAGGCACCTTCGGTCGGATGGGAGTAGTTGTCGCCGCTCGAAGGCGGGCTGGCGGCGCACAGCTCGGGGTGGATCACCGGGCAGTGGTAGCACTCCTGGTAATTCTCGGTGAGGATCTTCCAGTTGGCGGCGACGACGTAGTCATGGCCGCCACCGAGCACCAGGCGCTCGGGCTCGTACGGCCCGACGATCTCCTCGAGGCCGGCCACGTGGGCGCCGAACGGGCCCGCCTGACCGGACGCGTCGACGAAGATCCAGCCGTGCCACTCCTGCGACGGCAGCTCGACGAGCGAGTTCTCGGCGGCGTCGAAGCCGGCCATGGCGCCCTCGTCAAAGCCCGGCGCCTTCCGGAGCGACCCGTCCAGTCGGTACGACCAACCGTGGTACGGGCAGAGGACGATCGGACGGTTGACTGTCGCCTCGCCGCACGCCAGCAGCTCGTGATTCCGGTGGCGGCATGCGTTGGCAAACACGCGTAGCACGCCATCGGCGTCGCGCATGAGGAACACGCCGGCGTGACCGACGGACTCCGCTCGCTGGTCCCCGGGCCGAGGCAGCGAGTCGCTCCGGCCGACGCAGATCCAGCCGCCGGCGAAGAAGTGGCGCTGCTCCCAGGCGAAGACGGCGTCGGACACATAGGCGTCTCTCGGCAGCATCCGGCTCTCGCCGAAGGGCCGCAGGACGAGCTCCAGCTCGCGGGGATCGAGTGGCGCGAGGTCGGCGGGCCGGCCGCTCCCGGCCGCTCCCGCTGGCGACGTTTGAATGACCATACAGTCAATGGTACGGCTCAGGGCCACCCCGGGGCAAGGCTTGCCACATCCACATCCACATCCACAGCCACGGCCGGGACCGCCTCCACGACGGCGTCGCGCCGTGGTCGCCGGGCGGACCGCCCGGTTGCGGCCAGCAGCTCGTCGAGCGACTCCTGCAGGAGCTGGGGGAGCTCGGCGAGTGCCGGCACGGCCTCCCGGCAGGCATTGAGGCCGAAGTAGACCATGCCGCAATAGCTCATCACCGTGATATTGAGGCCGACGCCCTCGGTGACCGGACCGAGTGGGTACATCCCGACGAGGCGGGCTCCGGCGAGGAAGAGCGGAAACGGCGGCCCCGGCACGTTCGAGACGGTCACGTTGAACAACGGGCGGACGCGGTCGAAGACCCGCATCGAGGCGGTCAGGCGCGCCGCCCGCCCGATGAGGGCCGGGAACGTGAACTCGGTCCAGTCGGTCAAAGTGGCCGCACCGATCAACCGCTCCTGCGCCTTTGCCAGGCGCATCCCGGCCGCCACGGTCTCCAGGCGGGCGCCGGCATCGTCGAGGTCCGTGGCGAGCGACGTGAGCATGGCCGAGACACGATTGCCGTTCGCGCCCATCTCCGCCTCGGTCCGCACGGACATCGGGACCATGGCCACGAGCGGTGCCTCGGGCAGCTCTCCGTGGTCGAGGAGGTAACGGCGGAGCGCCCCGGCGCAGACGGCCAGCACGACGTCGTTCACGGTGCAGCCGAAGTGGTTCTTCACGCGTTTCAGATCGTCGAGCGCCTGTGCGGCAAAGGCGACACGGCGGTGCGGCGTGATGGCCCCGTTGAGCGACGTCTTCGGAGCGCTGAACGGCGATGGTGGAGGCTCGACCCCGGATTCGCGGTTGTGCTCGGAAAGTTGCAGGGCGGTTTCGACGACACGACGGGCCGTCTTGGCGGCGCGCACGGGATGACCCGCGATGGCGGCGAACGCGAGCGCCACGAGGTCGGCGTCGGTCGGCGGGTCGTCGGGCCTCCAGGAGTCGACGATCAGCCGCTCGGGAGGATCGGGCTCGAGATCGAGGAGCGTGGCCATGATCTCGGCACCGGACACACCGTCGATCGCCGCATGATGCATCTTGCCGACGAGGGCGATGCGACCGCCTTCGAGCCCTTCGACGACATACAGCTCCCACAACGGTCGATCACGGTCGAGGGGCAGCCCACCGACCTGGGCGGCGTACTGCGCCAGTTCGCGTGCCCCGCCCGGTGACGGCAGGCACGCTCGGCGCACGTGGTAATCGAGGTCGAAGTTCGCATCCTCGACCCACATCGGGTGGTGGAGCTTGAACGGCACCTCGACGAGGCGCCGGCGGAAGGGTGCCGCCATGGGCAAGCGGCTCGCGACGAGGTCCCGAACGGACTCGAAGCACAGCCCGCTGTCGCCGACTTCGAGGACGTAGACACCGGTGACGTGCATGTGCGTGCTCGGGGTCTCGAGGTAGAAGAACATTGCGTCAAGGCCGCTCAACCGCTGCATCTCACACTCCTTGCTGTCGGTCCGCCCTCGATCTCCTCCGGCGCGCTGTTCGGCCCATGGCGCTCAACGGCCCGTGTGCCCGAAACCGCCCTCACCTCGCTCGCTCTCCTCGAGGGTGGCGGCGCTCACGAAGGTCGCCGTCTCGAAACTGACGAGCAGCAACTGCGCCACCCGATCGCCCCGATGCACTTCGTAGCGCTCGGTCGGGTCCGTGTTCACCAGTATGACGCCGACCTCGCCACGATAACCAGGGTCGATCAAGCCTGGCGCATTGAGGCAGGTCACGCCGTGACGAAGGGCGAGACCGCTTCGCGGCAGCACGAGGCCGGCAATGCCCTCCGGAAGCTCGAGGGCGAGCCCGGTCGGGACGAGCGCCCGGCCGCCTCCCGGCTCGAGGACGGACCCGCTGCGGGCGAGCAGATCGATGCCTGCATCGTTGGCCCGAGCCCTCGCCGGCATCGGGAGCCCGGGGTCCAGCTGGAGCACCGGTATGTCAGTCACGGCTGCAGGGTAGTTGAGGGCCACTACGATCCCCGAGCGTGCTCGTCTGGATGGATCTCGAAATGACCGGACTCGACCCGGAGCGTCACGTCATCGTCGAGATGGCCACACTCGTCACCGACGACTTCCTCAACATCGTCGCCGAGGGGCCCGATCTCGTCATCGGCGCGACCGAGGAGCAGCTCTCCGAGATGGAGGACGTCGTGCGCCACATGCACACGGTCTCGGGACTCTTGCCACAGATCGCCGCGTCGACGCGGACCGTCGAGCAGGCGGCCGCCGAGACGCTCGAATTCGTCCGGTCGCATGTCCCGAATGCCGGCGACGTTCCGTTGTGTGGGAATTCCATCGCGGTGGATCGGCGTTTCTTGCAACAGCACGTGCCAGAGCTCGACCGTTGGTTCCACTACCGGTCCATCGACGTCTCGACGGTGAAGGAGCTCTGCAAGCGGTGGCGGCCCGACCTCTACGCCGGCCGCCCGCACAAGCAGACGGCCCATCGGGCGATGGACGACGTACGCGAGAGTGTCGCCGAGCTGGCGTATTACAAGAGCCAGTTCCTGGCCGACGCCCCCGTCACCACGGCTGCTGATCCGGGTGGCGCCGGCGAGTGAGCGAGACGAAGGAACCACCGCCTCACCGGCCCCTCAAGCAGGAACAGCAACCTGCTTCTGACGAGGTCACCGAAGTCGGGCCCGGTGTCCTCCGCCTGCAGATACCGATTCTGTTCACGGGTCTCGGCCACGTGAACTGCTACGCCCTCCTCGACGACCGCGGCGCCACCCTCGTCGACGCGGGTATGCCGGGGCGCGCCACGTGGCTGGCACTGAGCGCCCGCCTGAAGGACGCCGGGCTGAAGATCCGCGACATCCACACGGTCATCGTCACCCACTCCCACCCGGACCACTTCGGCAGCGCCGGGCGCCTTGCGCACGAGGCCGGTGCCGAGCTCGTGACCGAGCGGCGTTTCCACACCTGGCTCGAGCCGAAGGCGGCATTCTCGGCTCGCCGTGGGAGCACGGCCATTCACTCCTCACCGCCGGCTGACGGGGGCGACCATCCGGGGCAGGCCGGTCCCACGCAGGCCGGTCCCACGCGGGCCGGTCCCACGCGGGCCGGTCCCACGCGGGCCGGTCCCACGCAGGCCGGTCCCACGCAGGGCGGCCCCGTTCAGGGCGGCGGCCACGGCCACCACGGCCATACCGGCGGCCCCGACGCCTGTGCGGAGCTCCTGCTCCCGCCGTCAGCCGACGCCGGCGGCGACGGAGCCGACGCCGGCGGCGAAGGGCATGTCGCGGACGACGACACCGGCTACTTCTCGATTGCCAGTCGCACGACCCCGTGGGGCGGTTCACCGATCCCCCATCTGCAGCGAAACATCTGGATGATGCGCCTGGCCCGCTGGCACCTCCTCCGGTACATGCGTCCGCCTGTACCGACCCGTTTTGTGACGGGCGGCGACCGTCTCCGGCTCGCCGGCCGCGAGTGGCAGGTCGTGCACACGCCGGGGCACACGGGCGACCACGTCTGCCTGTTCGACCCCGAGGCGAAACTGCTCATCTCCGGCGACCACGTCCTGCCCACGATCACGCCGCACGTACCCGGGCTTTCCCCGCTCGCCGATCCTCTCGGTTCCTACCTCGGGTCCCTGCAAGGACTCCGCAGCCTCGGCGAGGTCTCCGTCGTGCTGCCGGCGCACGGCCATCCGTTCCCGGACCTGCCCGGGCGCATCGACGACATCGTCGAGCACCACGAAGGGCGCCTCAGGGAGCTGCGACGCATCAGCGCCGCCATCGGCACCGCGACGGTCGTCGACCTGAGCAAGGAGCTCTTCCGGCCGGCGGTGTGGGGCATGATGGCCGAGAGCGAGACGTACGCCCACCTCGAGTACCTGCGCCTCCGCGGCGAAGCCGAGCGAATCCAGCTCGGCGGGCAGGCCGCCTATCGACTCGCGCCGGCGCCGGCCTGAGGCCAGCCGGCCCTCAGCCCCGCAACCGCTTGCGGGCCTTGTCGATGACGGCGGCCCCCCGGACGCGAACCTCGCTGTTGCGCCGCGACCGGATCGTCTCGTCGTACGCGTCGAGCACGTCTCTGGCGGTGCGGTAGCCCTGCTCGATCCACTCCTCGGTCTTCGACAGATCCGACGGTTCGCGCCCTCCAGTCGTCTGGCCTTCGAAGACCACGACGTCGACCTGCGACCCGACGGCGGCCAGATCCCGTTTCAAGCGGCCACCGAGCGCCACGCTGAAAGCGCCGAACATCGCCTCGTACGGTCGGCTGAACACCGGCAACGACATGCTCACGGGGCTGCACAGGAGCACGAACACCCGCCGGGCGCCGGCCGACAGCGCCGCACCCAAGGCGACGTTGTCGAGCACGCCGCCGTCGAAATAGTGAAAGCCACCGAGCTCGACCTGCGGGTAGAGGCCCGGAAGGGCAGCCGATGCGAGAACAGCTTCAACGGCGGGGCCTTCGGTGATCCACTCTTCGGCGCCGTCCTCGAGCCGCGTGGCCACGACCACGAGCGGGACGGGCGAGTCCTCCACGCGTTCGAAGCGAAGAAACCCTTTCACCACTTTCCGCAGCCCGTCGATCGGGTAGACCGCCTCGCGCCGCTGGAGGAACCTCCACGTCCCGTCGAAGCGTCCCCGCGGGAACACGTCCTCCGCCACGATCCGGCGCCAGACGTCCGCCGCCAGATAGACGCCCTCGATCGTCGGTGACCCGGCGAAGGCAGCGGCGTTGATGGCGCCGATGGACGTGCCTACGACCAGATCCGGTGCGATCCCACCCTCGCTCAACGCCCGCAGCATCCCTACCTGGACGGCACCGCGGTTCCCGCCGCCGGCGAGCACGAAGGCGGTACGCACTCGCCGGCCTGGCCAGCGGAGCTTCGGCAGGCCGGACGCGGCCCGCGCCGGCGCGCCCGACCCGTCGGCAGCGACGGCCCCAGGATTCGTCGTGACGACTCCCCCGCCGGCGTACGAGTCGGCCTCGATGCCGAACACGGGCATGGCGGCCTCGCCGGCGCCTAGGCCTGGACGGAGATGACGACGCGGCCGCGGGTTCGCCCGGCGAGGATCTCCTCGGCCAGTGCGGGGACGTCGTCGAGCGTGGCCTCCTCAGCCATCTCGTCGAGCAGATCACCCGGCAACTCGTGTGCGAGGCGACGCCAGGCGACGTGCCGAACGCCGATCGGGCAGCGTACCGACTCGACGCCGGCGAGCGTGACGCCCCGGAGGATGAACGGGTGGACAGTCGTCGGGAGGTCGGTGCCGCCGGCGAGCCCGCAGGCCGCCACGCAACCGCCGTACCGGGTCTGGCGAAGCAAGGCACCGAGGGTGGAGCCGCCGACTGCATCGACGGCGCCGGCCCACCGCTCCTTGTCGAGCGGGCGCGGCGGTGCGTCCGCCAGCTCCGACCTCGGCACGAGGCTGCTCGCCCCGAGGCGCCGGAGGTAGGCCTCCTGCTCGCTCCGGCCGCTCACGGCGGCCACGTCATAACCGAGCCCGGCAAGGAGTGCCACCGCCACGCTGCCGACACCGCCGGCTGCGCCTGTCACGACGACGGGCAGGCCACCGCTGCCATCGGGCGTCAGGCCGTTGTGCTCGAGCGCCATGACGCACAGCATCGACGTCAGGCCGGCGGTACCAATGATCATGGAACGACGGGCGTCGAGCCCGTCCGGCATCGGCACCACCCACTCGGATCGCACCCGGGCGAGCTCGGCAAACCCACCGAAACGCTCCTCACCGAGGCCGAACCCGGTGACGAGCACCTGATCGCCCGGCGAGAACCGAGGCGACTCGGAGGACTGGACGACACCTGCCAGGTCGACGCCGCAGACCATGGGGAAGGAGCGCACGACCTTGCCCTTGCCCGTCACGGCCAGCCCGTCCTTGTAGTTGAGGCTCGACCAGGTCACCCGGATCGTCACGTCGCCCTCCGGCAGATCCGCCTCTTCGATCGTCGTGAGCCGACCGGCCGGGCCACCGGGCTCGGCCGCCAGCACGGCGCGCACAGCGCTCATGGCGCCGCCGGCGTGCGCGGGAGAACGTTCATGTCCTTCAGTTGCCACCTCGTCACGATGCCCACACTAAGGCGCACGACGAATCCCACCGCCACGAACCGCCGTGGCGCTCGCGAGAGGCTCCGCCGCCGGCGGCGGTCAGCTCACCGTGCGGTTCGAGGGCTACTCGTTCGTGCCGCGGGCAAAGATCGGACCCCCGGGGAGGCGCTTCGACCACGTGATGACGGCTCGGGAGACGCCGAGCTGGTCGAAGATCTCCTCGGCCCGAGCGCCATCTGCCTCGGGCTCCCGGCTCGGCCGCTCTCCACTCGCCTGCTCTCCACTCGCCTGCTCTCCACTCGCCTGCTCTCCACTCGACTGGGCGGCACGCACCGCAGCCGCCGTCGCAAGGCACAACGCCAGCTCGTACTGCGCTCCGAGGGCGGTCGCCCGCTCGATCGCCTCGTCGAGGGCCCTCGCCGAGCTGGCCGACTCCTCCAACGCCGCCCCCGTGACGCCGGCCAGCGTGCGTGCCGTGCCGAGGATTCGCAGCGTCGACACTTCGGACGGCTCCAGCCCGGCGCGCCCGCGCAGGCGGCCTAAGAGCGCCTCGCACGAGACGGCGGCAGCCGAGAACTCACCCTCGAGCAGCTGGCACTCTGCGAGGCGCACCTGCGCTTCTGCAGCGAAGAAGACCGATCGGATCGACTGGAAGTCGTCGAGGGCAGTAGCGAGCAATTGGCGCCCCAGGGCGACGTCACCTCCCCTCGCTGCCAGCCGGCCCAAGTTCGAGGTTGCGAGCGCCACTCCGACTCGATAGCCGGCCGCCAGCCACGTGGCCCGAGCGGACTCGAACGGGCCACGGGCCGCCTCGAGGTGACCCTGATCCGACAGGATCTCGGCGATGTTGTTCTCCTCGGTGGCGGTACCGACCACGTCACCGGAGCGGGCGCGGACGTCGCGGCTGTGCTCGTAATGCTCCCGGGCCTCTACCCAGTCCCCGCGGTAATAGGCAGCGATTCCAAGGTTGTTGAGGGCGTTGCCTTGGCCGACGAGATCGCCCAGCTCTTGGAAGATCGCAAGCGCGCGGCGACCGAGGTCGTCTTCGGGCCGGCCGAGCCGGATCGACATCATGTGCTGGAGATAGAGGGCATGGGCGAGGCCGGCACGGTGACGTGCTCGTACGGCTTCGGAGGCGGCCTCGGTGGCAAAACCCCAGCAGTCCTGGTAACGACCTTGGCGCGAGCGAATCCCGGCCGAAGCGAGGTCGAGCTCGGCGCGCTCGGTTCGGGCCGCCCGATCGCTGCTGGCCAACAGGTGGCGGCCCCTCGTGTAGCAGTTGAGCGCCTGCCGGTACTTGCCTTGGCGCTCGTAGAGCACACCGGTCTTTCGCAACAGCCGTGCTCGCTGCACACCCGCGCCGCCGAGCCGCCGCGCCTCGCTGTACGCACGCCCTGCGCGTTCATAGCCGGCGCTGAGCTCGCAGGCGTCACCCAGCGCCTCGGCGACGGCACTCACCTCGGCGGGTGGCAACATGCCGAGCCGATGTGCGGCATCGAGCGCCCGAGCGAAGAACGTGGCCGCCTCCGCGTGCGCCCACAGAGCTCGCGCGTGCTCACCAGCAAGGCGCGAGTAGCGCCAGGCCTGCTCGTAGCCCTCGGCGTGCATCCAGTGAATCGAGAGCAGGTCGGCGACGTCGTCTGGTGTTGTCGTTCGCGCCTCGATCGCCCGAGCTGCGCGCACGTGCAGCTCGCGTCGCCTTCGAAATGCAAGTCCTTCGTAGGCCGCATCGCGCATGAGGCCGTGGGCGAACCGGCGGCCGACCGCCGTCGGTGTGACGAAGGCACCCAAGCGCTGCCAGACGGCGTCGTCGACGACGACACCCGAATCGAGCAGTTCCGGCAACAGTTCAGGGTCGAAGTGTCCACCGAGAACCGCGGCAGCCCGGAGCACTTGCCGGTCCGATGGTGAGAGATGATCGATCTGCGCTGCCAGCAACGGCTCGAGCGACTCGGGCAGCTCGTCGACGCCGCCCGCCTCGGCTGCCGCCCGCAGTAGCTCGCGGAGAAACAACGGATTGCCGTTGGCGCGGTCGATGACGACCGCAATCTGGGCCGGCGGTATCAGCGGGCCGCCCGCCTCTCTCGCCAGGTGTTGCGCCGCCTCCACGTCGAGCGCCTGCAGCTCGATGATCATCCGGTCCGCCGCCTCCGGCAGGTCGAGGCCCGTGCCGGGCTCACGGGTGACGACCACGAGCAATGGCAGCTCGCCAAGCTCGAGCAGGAGGCGACCGAGCAAGCTGGCGGAGGCCTCGTCGATGACATGGGCGTCCTCGAGCACGAGGGCGGACGGGCTCGTGAGGTACACGCGTAGCAGCTGCACGGCACAGTGCTCGAGGCGAGCCCGGCGGAACCGAGGCTCGAGCTCGTCGACGGCGCGGGTCGAAGGTACCGGGACGTCGACGACGTCGGCGAGGAGCGGTAGGAACGGCACGAGCTCGGGGAGGGAGTGTGCGACCACGCGCCGTAGCTCGGCGGCCACGACGTTCGGGGCGGCGTCGGCCGCGCCGGCGAGGAGCCGGCGAAACACTCGGCGGAACGCCAGGTAGGGCGTTGCGCTGCCGTACTCCTCGCAGGCGACCCTCAGCGTGTCGAGCGGCCACCGGTCGATCGCCTCCGACACGAGGCGGGACTTTCCGATGCCGGCGGCACCGACGATCTCGACGACGCTCCCCACCCCGGCGGCGGCGGCGTCCGCCACCCGCAGGAGGTCGGCGAGCTCGTCATCGCGCCCGACGAATGACAGGCCGTCGCCGGCCGCCGCCGCGACGTTGTGCAGGGGCGCCCCCACAGCCGACGCGAGGACGGGCTCCGTCTTGCCCTTGACGTGGAACGGCGGCACCGGTTCGGTCTCGAACGGGTTTCGGGCCCGGGTCACGGTGTCGTCGGTGGCGAGCACCTGGCGCTGACCAGCCTGGCCCATGACGCGGGCCGCGAGGTTCACGGCATCGCCGGTGATCGAGAAGATGCGGCGTTGACCGAGGCCGACGTCGTGGGAGAACACGAACACCCGCCCGGCGTTCACTCCGACGCGCAGGCCTATTCGAGAGCCGACCGGGTGAGCCGTCACGATGTCGTGCACGGAACGCAGCACTCGCTCGGTGTCGTTGCCGCGCTGCACCGGGACTCCACCGAGCAGGATGATCTTGCCCCCGTCGGGTCCGATGTCGGTGCTGTGAAAGCTTGCCCCGTACACCTCTGCCGCTTCTTGTGCCGACCGCACGAGCGGGCCGAGGTCTGCGGCCACGGCCTGAGGTCCCTCTCGCACAGAGAGGGTGTCCACGCCGGAGAAGGCGACGAACGCCACCGTCGCCTGACGATGCTCGGCTTGCTCGCCGCCGCCGAGGAGGTGGGCACGCGTCTCGGCCGAAAGCAAGCAGGCGACGTCCACGTCGCCGAGACTCGGCGACGTCCCGGCAGTCACCTCGGCTGCGTCGGGCGCCCTGGCCAGCAGGACACCCTCGAGCTTCGCCTCGCCCAAGACCGCTCGATCGAGGTGGCTGGCTGTCTCCCGGCTGACGAGCACCTCCCCCGCCTCGGCGATCGTCTCCATCCGGGCCGTCTCGGTGGCCGCCGGCCCCGTGACGACGAGCTCACGGTGGCGGTCGCCGAGAAGGTAGAAGTCGAAGGCTCCGCTGTGGGCGCCGATCGACACGCCGAGGTTGACTCGGCCGGCGGACGTCCGCAGGTGGCCGATGCGGCTCATCGTCCGAGACATGAGCACTGCGGCTCGGCACGCCCGCGCCGCCGACATCGGCCCGGAGAAGAAGAGCAGTGAGGCGTCCCCGCCCCACTTCAGCAAGTCTGCCCCGTAGGCCGCCGCCACGCCGAGCATCTCGCTGAAGACGGATCCGATGACGTCGGTGATCTCCTCGGCGCCGACTTTGCCGCGGGCCGCCAGACGTTCGGTGAGGGCGGTGAAGCCGGAGACGTCGACGAACAACAAGGTCCCCTCGAGGCGGCGGTGAACCTCTGCTGGCGACTCGGCAAGCCACTCGACGGCGAGCCGGGGAAGGTACGGCGTCAGCCGCTCGTGCTCGCGTCGGGCCGTCGTGAGTGGATCTTCCCCCTGCAGTCCGGGCGCCACGTGGCCTCCGGCGGCACCCATGCCACCGGCATAGCTCATGTCGTCGGCGCGAACACAATTGCCCCTGCTCCACTCGCGCCCTCCTCCACTTGCCTGCCGTCGCCGAGCCGATCGCCCGCCGGCGCCCCGCCCTAGGTGTTCCCCTTGTTCGTGGTCGAGCCGTGGACGACGTTGCCCGAGTACGCGAAGGGGCCTGTGTTGTACGTGATCGCGAGGGATCCCCACACGGTGTTGTTCGTGAACGTCACGCCGCCGCTGTTGCTCGAGACGGCAGCGCTGCCGGTCACGTCGTTGCCCGAGACCGTCACGCCGGCGGAGTTGTTGGAGATGGTGAGGGAACCGGTCACCGTGCTGCTGTCGAAGAGTACGCCGGCGGTACTGCCCGTGACATTGACGCTGCCGCCAAGAGTGTCGGCGGCGCATCCCGAGCCGCCCAGGATCACCGGGCCGCTGGAGCCGGCGACCGTGACCGAGCCCGTCACCTTCGTCCCGCAGACGGTGATACCGAGCGCACCGGTGGAGCCGAGTGAGCCACCGATCGTCCCCGCACTCACCCACAGGGCGCCACCGGATGCGACGCTGACGGAGCCTGTCACCCTCCCGCCGGGCCCGATGCAGATGGCCTGGCCCTTCGAGACGGCCAGCGAGCCGTTGTCCGTCGTGGTGAGGCAGGCCTGCGTGAAGCCGACCAAGATCGTCGTGCTCGCTGTGGCCGACGAGTAGTCGGTCGCGTCCATCGGCGAGAACGTCACCGAGAGGGTCTGCGTCCCGGGTTGCAACACCGTTGCAGCAGCCGGGCTGTAGCTGAAGGTGCCGGGCACGGACGCCGTCGCATCCAGTTGGCTGCCGCCAAGCCGTGTGCCGTAGGTGATGGGCGCAGGCGCGGGCCAGGTGACCTTCGGAGTTGCCTTCGTCACGGTGAGCGCCACGGTGTTCGGCGCTTTCGAACTGAGGTAGTTGCCGTCGAGGTCGATGAACGTGGCGTAGATACCCGAATACGCCGCCACCGGCAGATTCGGCCAAACGTTGCAGCTCGTCGTCGTCCCACCCGGAAGGAACCCGTAGATGAAGGCGCACAACGGGATCCCGCCGCTCGTGAAGAACGTCACCAGTCCCGTCGCCCCGGCAGGCAGGCCGGACTCGGCCAGGATGGCGGTCGAGCCGTAGGTGACCGAGGCGGAGCTCGAGCCGTTCACGAAGATCGTGAACGCCGTGGCGGCCTTGTTGACCGTGAGCGACACCGTGTTCGTCGCCGTCGAGCCTGTGTGGTTGCCGTCGGTGTCCGTGAAGCCGGCCGTGATGCC
>JBEKMC010000210.1:0-2691 GCA_050008715.1 Acidimicrobiales bacterium
CCTTGCGCCCGGTCAGGGCGAGGCGCACGCCGACGGCGATGATTGCCAAGCCGCCGATCCCGCCGATGAGCTCCAGGCGCCTGGGCGACTTCGCGAACCAGTCTCGTGCCGTTCCGGCGAAGAGGCCCCAGGCGTTGTCACAGACAAGGGCGATCGCCGAGAACACGAGCCCCAGCACGAGAATCTGGCCCGACAGGCTGCCGTCGGCCCGGTCGACGAAGAGCGGGAGGATGGCCGCGAGGAACACCACGGTTTTCGGGTTGGAAACCCCCACCACGAATCCCTGCAGCAGGAAGCGACGCCGCGAAGGCGTCTCGGCCGACTGCAGCATCGCGAACGGCGACCGGCGCTCCCGGATCGCTTTCGCGCCGAGGTAGACGAGGTAGGCGGCGCCGAAGAGCTTCAGTCCCGTCAGCACCGCCACGGAGCGCTCGGCCACGGCGCCTATCCCGAAGGCAACGGCGATGACCTGCACGTATTCGCCCAGTGTGTTGCCGACGACGGTGAGCATCGCCGCTCTGCGCCCATAGGTCAGCGCCCGGCCGACGACGAACATGACGCTCGGACCCGGGATCAGGATGATCACGACAGCGGTGAGGGCGAAAGTCGTGACATGACCTGGTGCGGGCATGCCAGAACGCTATCTCCACGCCCGCCGCCTGGCCTCCTTCGAGGCGGCCGGGGCCTAGGATCGTCATTGACAGGAATTCCGCGCTCAATGGTCGTATTCGGGCCGTCGAGCCACGAGACGGCGCCCGGTGGAGACCGGAGCCGGCGAACGGAGAGATACCTAATGGCAATCCAAGTCCCTAAGGCGACCGGCGCGACGAGCGCGGAGGTCGACAAACGGCTGGAAGCCGTCATTGCAGAGCAGGAGCAGATATTCGTCGCACGCCAGCCCAAGTCCCTGGAGCTGAGCAGGCGTGCCGTGAAAGCCCTTGCGGGCGGGGTGACCTCGAGCTGGCAGATCACCCGGCCCCAGTCTGTGTGGATCAGCCATGGGGTTGGCTCGAAGATCTACGACGTGGACGGGACCGAGTACGTCGACATGCACGGCGGCTACGGCGCCGGCCTGGCCGGCCACGCCCATCCCGCCATCGTCGAGACGGTCACCGCCCGTGTGAAGTTGGGGACCCACTTCGCCCAGCCGACCGAGGACGCCATCATCGTGGCCGAGGAGCTGGGCAAGCGCTGGGGACTGCCTTTGTGGCGCTTCGTGAACACCGGCACGGAAGCGACGATGGACGCCGTCCACCTGATGCGGGCGATCACCGGTAGGGACCTGATCATCAAGGTCGAGGGCTGCTACCACGGCCACCACGGCTCGGTGCAGGTCTCGGTCACGCCCGAGGCCGACGACATCGGTCCCGCTGACCGCCCCGTCGGCTCGCCCGCCAGCACCGGCATCCCCGAGTCGCTCATGGCGCTGACGAAGATCGCCTCGTTCAACAGCGTCGACAGCGTCCGGCGCCTCTTGGAGGAGCACCCGGGCCAGATCGCCGGCATGATCATCGAGCCGATCATGATGAACGCCGGGATCATCATGCCGGACGAGGGCTACCTGGCCGGCCTGAAAGAGGTGCTGCACGAGCACGGGGCCCTGCTCACCTTCGACGAGGTGAAGACCGGCCTCACCGTCGGCCCGGGGGGCGCGACGAAGCTCTTCCGGGTCACGCCCGACATCGTCTGCCTCGCGAAGTCGATCGGTGGTGGCCTCGTCTTCGGCGCCGTCGGCGGTACAGAAGAGGTAATGGGCTATGTGGCGAGAGGCATCTACGCCATGGTCGGGACCTTCAACGGCAATCCGCTCTCGGTGGCCGTGGGCCGCACCATGCTCGAGAAGGTCGCCACCGCGGAGGCCTACGACCGCATCGAGGCCCTTCACGAGCGGATCAACCGCAGCCTCGAGAAGATGCTCGCCGAGGCGGGACTGCCCGCTCACGTCGTGTCGGTCGGGGGGAAGGGATGTGTCACCTTCTCCACCACACCGGTGCGCGACTACCGGGACTTCCTCGAGATCGACGACCGCTACAACCACGCCCACTGGCTGTTCCAGCACAACGGGGGAGTGTTCCTTCCCCCGTGGGGCAAGACGGAGCAATGGCTCATCTCGGTCCAGCATGACGACGCCGACGTCGACCGCTTCCTCGCCAACTTCGAGAGGTTCGCGCAAGCCGTCGCGGGTTAGGCCGTGGGCAGATCCGGTCCCGCGTCGGTCGTGGCCGGGGCCGGATCTCCGAACTTGCCGGGGAGCTGGCCGATGCCGGCGGCGAGCATGCCCGAGTTCGGGATCTTCAGCCGACCGTCGTCTGTATGCACGGTGACGTAGGTGAGGCTTATCTCGAGCACGTAGACGTCGAACACCCCGCCGAGGGCGCCGGAGCGGATGCGGATGTGATCGCCGACCCGGAAAGGCCGGGCAAAGAGGAGCACGAGGCCGGCAAAGACGTTCCCGAGGCTCTGCTGGGCGGCGATGCCTAGCACGACCCCGGCCACCCCGGCCCCGACGAGCAGGTGGTCGATGGCCACCCCGAGCACCCCGAAGACGGCGAAGAGGACCACCACGTAGCCGATGCCGGTCGCGAGCAGCCGCACCGCGGCGCCGGCGGTCGGGATGGAACGCGCCGTCACGAGGCGGCCGAGGCCGCGGGCGAGACCCCGGGTGGCGACGATGCCGGCGACGAGCACCAC
>JBEKMC010000211.1:0-2674 GCA_050008715.1 Acidimicrobiales bacterium
TGATGCGGTCGAACAGCTCGTCGTCGATCTCCTCGACGAGGGCTCGTGGGTAGACGCCGGCATTTGCCGCCAGGATGTCCAACTGCCCCCAACGCTCCAGCACGCTCGCGACTGCCGAGTCGACGTCCTCGCGGACGACGACGTCAACACGGAGCGCGTGGACCTCGAGGCCTCGGGCGCGCAGGCTCTCGGCGAGCCGATCACCCGCCTGCGTGTCGATGTCAGCGATCGCGACCTTTGCCCCCTCGGTCGCCAGCACCTCGACGATGCCGGCGCCGATCCCGTGCGCGCCGCCGGTCACGATCGCGACCCGGCCGTTCAGGCTCTTCATCGGCCCCCGACCGTTTCCGAGCCGTAACGGCCGAGGATCGGCCACACGTCGATCACCTCATCATCCACCGTGACGTAGTAGCAGTCATAGAAGTTCACCGTCGTGGGCGAATAGCCGGGCATCAGCCGGACCGTGTCCCCAACTGCGAGCTGCTCGGCCGCATCGAGCTCGATCGCGGTGTGCTCCTCGTGGATGAAGTACTCGCCGTGTTCGAAGCGGATGGCTCCTTTCACACCCACCAGTTCAGGCGGGGTTCGGTCGATCCCGATCGACTTGCGCCCGCAATCGAGCACTGCCATCGCACCGGACTTCGAGATGATCGTCGCCAGAACCGTCAGCGCCGGCTCAAAGCCGGGAACGAGGTTGCGGTGAAACGCATCCGAGAACACATAGGAGCCGGCATGAATCTCCGTGATCCGAGGGTTGGCACCGGTGATGTCCCACGTGCCAAGGCCTCCGGCCGCAACGATCTCGGTGCTGAGTCCCTTCGCGGCGAGGTCGTCGGCGAATTCCAGCAGGGCTGCGGCCGACTCCCTTGCCTTGCGGATCCGCTCGGCACGGTCGGGCTCGAGCATGCAGTGGCCTTCGTAACCAAACGGGCCCCGGAGACGAACGCCCGGGAGGCGCTCGATCAGCTCGGCGAGGGCGACGCCGTCGGCTATCGAGCGGACCCCGGAGCGGTGCAGGCCGACGTCGAGCTCGACGAGCAGCCCGACCTCGCTCGCCGCTGCGAGCGCAGCGGCGGAGATCGCCTCGACGTTGCCGGGATCGTCGACCAGCGCGATCACCTCGCCGAGCACCGCGAGCCGGGCCAGCTCGGCGACCTTCCTCGGGCCGACGACCTGGTTTGCGATCAGGACCCCGGAGAGGCCGGCCTCGACCATCGCCGTGGCCTCCCACACCGTCGCGGTCGTCAGCCCGATTCCGCCGGCCTCGATCTGCGTGCGCCCGATGATCGGGCTCTTGTGGATCTTCGCGTGCGGGCGCAGGGCTGCCGGCAGCGGCGCCATGCGCCGGGCCATCTCGGCGATGTTGGCCCGCATCGTCTCGAGGTCGAGCACGAGCGCCGGTGTCGGAAGGCTCTCGACGCCACCGCCGATCAGCGCTCGCGCGCGCTCGAGGCCCGCATCCTCGGTCATCGCCGGGACTGCTCCCCTCGCTCGCCGACGGTCGTCGGCTCTCCTGCCGTCTCAGCCCGCGGCAGCACATGGCATGCCGAGAGGTGCCCGCCCCGCTCGGAGCGGATCTCGACCGCGGGCGGATCGACCTGTGAGCAGATCTCCTCGGCCAGCGGGCAGCGATTGTGGAAGCGGCACCCAACGGGGATCTCGTAGGGCGAGGGTGTCTCACTGCGCACCGCCGGCTTGCGGACCCTGCTGCCATCGAGGCGGGGGTGCGCTTCCAGGAGCGTCTGGGTGTAGGGGTGGCGCGGGTTCGCGAACACGTCGGCGGTGGCCCCGGTCTCGACGACCCGGCCGAGGTACATGATCGCCACCCGGTCGGCCAGGCGCGAGATGACCGCCAGCTGGTGGGCGATGAAGATCATCGTCAGGCCGAGCTCGCGCTGGATCTCCTCCAGCAGCGAGAGCAGCTGGGCCTGGATCGAGACGTCGAGCGCACTGACCGCCTCGTCGGCGATCAGCAGCCTCGGCTTCACCGCGAGCGAGCGCGCGATCGCGATCCGCTGGCGCTGGCCGCCGGAGAACTCGTGCGGGTAACGCCGCATCACCTCTCTGGAGATCCCCACCTGGGCGAGCAGCTCGGCGGCGTAGTCCTGCTCCTGGCCGCGCTCGATCAGCCGGTGCACCCGCGCGGGTTCGGCGACCGCATCGCCGATCCGGAGTCGCGGATTCAGCGAGGTGTAGGGGTCCTGGTAGACCATCTGCATCGAGCGGCGCAGCCGGCGCAGCGCTGCGCCATCTGCCGCAAGGACGTCCTCGCCGTCGAAGATCACCGACCCAGCGTCGGGCTCGTAGAGCCTGACGATGCATCGCGCAAGCGTCGACTTGCCGCTGCCGGACTCACCTACGACGCCCAGCGTCTCACCCGGCCGGACGTCGACGTCGACGCCGTCGAGTGCCGTCAGCACGGCCGGCGGGCGGCCCCGCACCCTGTCGATCACGGAGTGTCTCTCGGTGAAGTGCTTGCTCAGAGCGGAGACCTTCAGCAACGGCTCGACAGAGCTCACGCCGCGACCCCCACGTACGGGCAGGCCGAGCCGTGCGCCGCAAGCTCCACGTCGAGTGTCACGGAGATCGAGCGGCACTCCTCGCGGCTCGACTCACAACGGGGGGCGAACGGGCATCCGGGCGGTAGGTCGGCGAGGTTCGGCGGCTGGCCCGG
>JBEKMC010000212.1:0-2519 GCA_050008715.1 Acidimicrobiales bacterium
CCGGCCCTGGAGGGTTCGCGTTACATGCAAGTCCCGCTTCAACCGGCGCCATTCCGGTCTACGACCGTTCGCTGACACATGTCGTGGGCCACATGGTGCCCGGGATCGGATTCGTGCCAGTCCCCGCCGCCATGGCTTCCAGGTCGCCATAACGGCCGATCTTCGGCGCTTTCACGCTCAGCACGTGACCGTTGTGCCAGCGCACCAACGAGTACCCAGTGTTGTTTCCTCCGAGGGCCCAGAGGTCGGACGAGTGGGGAACGGTGGTGACGACGGCGAGGTTTCCCATCGTTGCCTTTGCAACGGTCAGCCTGCGCGGCTGGAGCGATGCGCCGGCCGGCACGACTGAGATGACGGCCGCCGACGTCATCGCGAACGTCGCCGCCAATGCCAGCCGGCGTGCTCGTCCTCTGACCGCCCGCGAGTGAAGACCGCTCATCCTCTGTGTCCCCTTCGCCGCCGCGTGCCGCCGCGTGCCGCCGGTGAGGCTGCGGGGCTGTCACAGCCTTGCGGAAACTGTTGAGGGCAACGGGTCGAGGCCTCGGCGGCTGGTCCGCCACTTCAATACTCGTCGTGACACGTGGTGTGGGCTCCAGCCCCGTTTGCCAGAAGTATGGGACCACCTCGTGCACAACGACCGGCTGGCGAGATGATCCGGGCGGCCGGCCGGATTGTCAAGTACGCCGTCGCCGGCGTGTCGCCGAGGGCCCCGGTGTGACCTCGCCGATGGTCGGCGGTTCTCGTGCTGGCGGTACGACTCATCGTCCGCCGCGTCAAGCCCACTTCCGCCAGCCAGCTGGCCCTGTTCGCCACCTACGACTACCACGCCTCTATCACGAACCGTGAGGGCGACATGATCGAGCTCGTCTTGGCTAGTGGTCCGGCGCTGAAATAGCCTGGTGGGCTAGGCTGCCATCATGTTGACGATGGCAGCACCGCCGTTGGAGGTCTCGCCTGAGCAAAGGGCCGCGCTCGAGCGCATGTCCCGCTCGACGACGCTGCCTCACCGCCAGGTGAAACAAGCCGCTGCACTCCTTTTGGCCGCCGACGGCGTGGCCAACGAGGCGATCGCCCGTTCGGCCGGCGTCGACGCCGACGCCGTGCGGCGCTGGCGCCAGAGATTCGCCGACACAGGCCTGGAAGGCGTCGGAAGGATCGCAAAGGGCCGTGGTCGCAAGCCCATCCTCCCCGAGGGCACGGTCGCCACGGTCGTGCGGATCACCTGTAACGAGACGCCGGCCGACGGCTCGACGCACTGGACGACGAGGAGCCTCGCCAAACACCTCGGCCTCGGCAAGGACACCGTGCGGAGGATCTGGTCCGATCACGGCCTCAAGCCCTGGAAGGTCGAGAGCTTCAAGAACTCGAACGATCCCCACTTCGAGGACAAGCTCGTCGACGTGGTGGGGCTGTGCCTGAACCCGCCCGAGCGGGCGGCAGTGTTCTGCTTCGACGAGAAGACCCAGGTACAGGCCCTCGACCGCACCCAGCCGAGCCTTCCCATGAAACCGGGACGGGCCGGCACGATGACACATGACTACAAGCGCAACGGCACCGTCGACCTGTTCGCCGCCTTGAACGTCGGAACCGGCGAGGTCATCGCCACCACCCGCAAGTCCCATACCGCCAAGGACGTCCTGGCGTTCTTCAAGCTCGTCGACCTGGACGTGCCGCGCGACCTCGAGGTCCACGTCATCTTGGACAACCTCTCCGCCCACAAGGCGCCGGCGATCAAGGCCTGGCTGGCAGACGAGCGCCAGGCTCGCTGGCACCTGCACTTCCTCCCGACCTCGAGCTCATGGCTCAACTTGGTGGAGCGCTGGTTCAAGGAGCTCACCGACCGCCGCCTGCGACGGGGAGCGTTCTCCAGCGTCAAGTCGCTCGTGGCAGCCATCGAGCTGTGGGCGGAACACTGGAACGACGACCCCGAGCCGTTCATCTGGCACAAGACTGCCAATGAGATCATCGAGAAGGTGCGCCGTGGGCGCTCAGCACTCCACCAGATCAAAAGCGCGCCGGACCACTAGGCGGGTCAACTCTTCGACCTCGGCGGCGGGTGTTGCACTAGCGGTAGAAGTTGGCTAGGGCCTGCGTGGCGGCCGCGAGCCGGCCGGCGGAGGAGTCGTCGCGTAGGAGCTCCTCGGCGGCCACGGCGGCTGCGACTTCGTCATTGGGGTCGCTTGCGGCGAGTCCGGCTTGGATGCGTTCCCAGCCCCGCTCAGACAGCCGCTCGGATCGGAGCCGACCAGCAACAGTCGGCGGATGCCATACAGCGGATCGCCCTTGCGTCCTCGATGGTCGACGGGCTGGTTCTGCACCCGACGATGGCACTCATTGACCCAACAACACCTGAGAACTTGTCTCAAAGGTCTTGACAGGCTCCGCAGCCCCGACGCATCGTTACGCACAGTCTGGTCGTAGCTCAGATAGATCGTCCGTGCGGGCCTCGCGTCCGAAGGGGAAGCTCATGCCCAAGGTCATCTACAAGGGAAATGGCAACACCGGCGGATCGGTCCCCG
>JBEKMC010000213.1:0-3757 GCA_050008715.1 Acidimicrobiales bacterium
ACTGGTCTGCTGCTGCCGACGGCGACGAACTCGGTCGTCGGATCGGTCCCACAAGGCGAGGCGGGGGTCGGATCCGCTACCAACACCGTCGCCCTTCAGGTCGGTGGTGCTCTCGGTGTCGCCATCATCGGAAGCGTCATGTTGACCCGTTACCAGAACCACATGACCACGGCGCTCAGTGGCCGCAGCGTTCCGACACCTGTCTCGCAGGCGATCCTCGGCTCCGTCGGCGGTGCGCTTGCCGTAGCAAAGAGCACCGGAGGGGCAACTGGCGCTCTGCTGGCTCACGCGGCCCGGGCCGCCTTCATGAATGGCAACGAGACGTCGCTCGCGGTGGGCGCCGCCGTTGCCCTCGGCGGTGCCCTTCTCGTGCTCGCCGCGCTCCCGCGGTGGTCGTCGGATTACGTGGGACGCAACGGCAGCGCGGAGCGCTCTCCGCTCCGAAGTCACGCCGCTTCTCTCTCGGAAGTCGACCGGCCACTCTCAGGGCGCAATTCAGGGACGTCGCTGATAGTCGTGGCGCCGCCGAGCTGTGAGGATGTCGGCAATGGGACACACCACGCCGTCGAAGGGCGTCACATTTCGGCCCCCAGCGGTGCTGAGATACGTGCCACCAGATGAAGGGGAGTCCTCGTTCCCAGAGGTCATGAGTCGATTGGGGGCAACCGAGTGACGACCGTGTCCGAGCTGGCCGAGCCGAAGCCGCCCGTTCCGGCCGCACCTATGGCCGGTGAGCGGGATCCTCGCGGTTCGATCATCCCGACGGCGGGGATGATCGCGGCCAAGCTCCTCGAGTTGCGCAAGCGCCGAGGCCTGATGATCGCCCTCGTCCTCGTGGACATCGGAATCCCGACCATCTTCCTCGTCGTCCGCCTGCTCGCGCACGCTTTCGACCCCAAGACCTATGGGCCGGCGGGTGGCTACACGATCTACTCGGACCTCGTCGCTGGCGTCATGTACATCTTCGGATTCATCGTGGCAGCCACGCTCGGCTGTACGGCAGGGTCGGCCGATCTCGGCGAGGGCATGTTCCGCCACCTCGTCGTGACAGGGCGATCGCGCCTGGCCATCTACTTCGCCCGCATCCCTGCAGGGCTGGCCATCGTGGTTCCCATGGTCGCGGTCGGGTTTACGATCGTCTGCGCAGTCTGCGTGTTCGCCGCGCCCAAGACCGTCAACTACGACGGCATCAACGTCCCCGCCGGTCTCTCGCGGGGCGGGCTCGAGTCGTGGGCAGCCGATCACGCCGACGAGATCGTCTGCAATCTCGGCTACGGCGGCCCAGGTCCCGGAGGCTCCAACATCGCCTGCGGCCCCAATGGTCCGGTGCTCCCCGCGTCCGGGGCAACACCTGCCCGGTCCGCTGTCCGAGCCTTCGCCGTCCAGGTCGCCGACCAGAACTTCGCCGCCTATCACGACCAGTTCCGCTTCCCGTCGGACTGGCTCATGGTGCGTAGCGGCTTGTGGCTCGAGCTGGAAGCCGGCATCGGGTTTCTCGTCGGCCTCGGACTCGCATCGTTCCTCGGTCAGCGAACCGTGTCTGTGGTCCTCATGATCGTGCTCGAGATCATCCTCACGCCGTTGTTCTCTATGAGTCGCATCTCCCACCTCATCAACCTGCAGCGAGCCATCGTGGGAGTGGCCACGGCCCATCTGGAACCCGGCGGCCTCCCCGGTCCCTTCAGGGGCGGGAACGGTCCCAACGCAACGCAGCTCATCTCCGAAACCCGCCTCGAGTCGATAGCCGTCGTCATCATCTGGCTGATCGTCTGGACCGCCCTCGGGGCCTGGCGAATGGCGACTCGGGACGCCTGAAACTGCAGCTCAGATGATCCTTTCGAAGACTCGGTCAGGGATGAGGTGCCACGTGACCCGGTGTTGTCCGTTGAACAGCTCGGCATCGTCCCCGTAGCGCCGCGCCAGCATCTTCGCGTCCTCGACGGAGGCGTCGTCGCCTTCGCGAATGAGCTCGGTTGCGCCACTGATGCTCACCCAATGCTGGGCCGCGTGTGAATCGTGGACCAACGCGGTGGCGCGAGGGTCACGACGAAGGTTGGCAACCCATCTCCGGTCGAGGCGCCCGTTGAGCAAGAGAGCATCGTCGAGGACGAGGTAGTCGACCACCACCAAGTGAGGCCCACCGGTTGCTCCGACCGTTGCGAGTGCTGCGCGACTCGGCCTTTCGAGGAACGTACGTACCGCGTCGAGGTTCGTCTGTGGACTCATGAGCTCGATTCAACCAGCTGCGATCACGGTCACCCGGTCGCCGAACCGAGCGAGCTCGGCAGCACCCGTTGCGGCGCTCGGGAAGGATCCCCTGTAGCGGACTGCGTTGCCGGCCGCTTCCGACCTCTCGACGCCGATCAGCCACGCCATCGACATCTCCACCCACCTCGCCTGATCGGGTTGGACGTCGAAGTCGACTTCGAGCGCCGGCATCTTCTCGGTCATCCGTCGGGTCACAGCCTCCCAGGTGGTTTCCAAGTCGACACCCTCCGGCTTTTCCGTCTTCCGCCCAGTCGCTTCCACATCGCTCACTCTCGACACGCGAAAGGTCCTCACCCCCGACTCCCCGCCGGCCACGAGGTACCAGACTCCGTTCTTCGCGACCAGGCCGTACGGATGTATCAACCGTTTCGCCGGCTCAGCCGCCGGCTTTGCGTAGGTGATCTCGATCTCGAGGCCGTTCACGACGGCATCTCGTAGCTTGGCCAGAAGCGGCGTCGGCTCAGATTGCCGGCCCCATTTGGCCGGATCGACGTGGACAGCCGCCTGGGCCTGCAGCGCCCGCTCTCTCGTGGGCTCCGGCAAGGCTGCCAGGAGTTTTCGCAGCGCCGAGCGGACGCCCTCTTCAACCCCAAGATCCGCCAGCGCCCGGGGCCCGGCGACGAGCAACAGAGCCTGGGCTTCTGATGCCGTCATGCCGGAGAGGTTGATCTTGTGGCCGTCGAGAAGCGCCCAACCCCCTCCCCGCCCGCGCTGGCTGTCAGATCGCTACGTAGAGTCGGAATGGTGAGATCGCCTCAGACGCTCAGCGAGACCGACCGACGTCTTGTTGCCGCATGGGCCGCTGATTGCGCAGAGCGGGTTCTGTGGTTATTCGAGGCCGAAGCTCCAGCTGACAACCGCCCTCGGGTTGCCATCGCCCGCACTCGGGCGTTCGCCCGAGGAGAGGTGAGCACTGCTGCGGAGATTCGTCGCCGCTTCGTCGGTGGCGTCCCCGCGAGCGATGTCACGTCTCGCGCAGCAGGCGCTGCCGCGCGAGCCGCCGGTCAAGCCGTAGCCATCTGCCACATGGGCGCGCACGCGCTCGGCGCCGCCGCTTATGCCGTCCAAGCCGGCAGCCTGGCGGTCCCCGACCACTCAGAAGTCGTTGACGAAGAGATCCGTTGGCAGCTCGCGCACATGACGGCGGGAGTCCGGGCAGCCCTGCGAGCCCTTCCACCAGTCGGCGAGAACTCGTCGGGCCCTCTCGGACCCGGGCTCCTAGCATCCGGACAACTCCGGACGATTATTCGTGACCTCCAAGCCGCTCTCGCCGAATCCGTTCCACCTGCCCGGCTCATTGGTACCCACCCCAGTGTTGACATTCTACAGACAACAGTTCATAGTCTCTGACCTCCACTCTTGTGGAAGCGAGGTGGGGGCCGTGGTGATCGGAACTGGCCGTGCCGGCGACCGCGACACCGCGCTCGGTCTGGGAGCGCACGCCTTCTTGGACCTCGAGGCCGACAAGCTGGAGGACACCGGAGAGGTC
>JBEKMC010000214.1:0-3453 GCA_050008715.1 Acidimicrobiales bacterium
ATCAGAGCGAAGAGTCCTTTCGACCGCCGCGCGGTCAACTCTTCTCCACCGCGTACCGACGCATCTCAACCGCGCCCGCTTGCACGCTGCCTATCCGAGACAGTGATCGTCGCGGCCTAGTCTGTCGCCGCCGCCTGAATACTGACCCCCCATCACCGGTCGAAAACTGACCCCCCTCCCGGGGATCCACCACTTTCAGTGGTTTGGACTCGATCCTGGCTCGGCCGACATCGGCTCGAGCGGGAGAAGGAATGTGATCGACGTGGAGGAATGGGCAGAGATCAGAAGGCTGCACCGGGCTGAGAAGATGGGGATCAAGGCGATCGCCCGCAGGCTCGGCATGGCGCGCAACACCGTTCGGACGGCACTTCGCTCAGACGAGGCGCCGAGCTACGTGCGGGAGGGTCGCGGCTCGGCCGTCGATGCCTTCGAGCCGGCCATCCGCCGGCTG
This sequence comes from Acidimicrobiales bacterium, assembly GCA_050008715.1. Classification (GTDB taxonomy): domain Bacteria; phylum Actinomycetota; class Acidimicrobiia; order Acidimicrobiales; family Bog-793; genus JAKACA01. The sequence goes on from JBEKMC010000214.1 coordinate 452, forward strand.
TTGGCGCTGACACCGGACATGCCGGCGACGGTCGTGGCCGAGCGGATCGGCTGGACGCGTGGCATCACAGTGCTTCGCGAGCGGGTGGCCGAGCTGCGACCGGCCTATGCGGTGCCCGAAGCCTTCGGGCGCACCGAATACAAGGCGGGCGAGCTGTGCCAGTGGGACCTGTGGTTCCCGCCCTACGACATCCCCGTCGGCTACGGCCAGACGGCCGTGCTGCCGGTGCTCGTCGGGGTGCCGTGCTACTCGCGCTGGATCCTCGCTCGCATGATCGGCTCGAAGGAGTCGGCCGACGTCCTCGGCGGCCATCTCGGCCTTCTCGTCGAGCTCGGAAAGGTGCCGAAGATGGGCGTCTACGACGGAGAGCCGGCCATCTCCGTCCGGCGGGGCAAGCGCCTCATCTACACCGAGGACTACCTGAGATTGAAAGGGACACTCGGCATGGGCTCGATCGTGCTGGCCAAGGGACACCCGGAACGAAAGGGGGTGGTGGAACGCGCCAACGGCTACCTCGAGACGAGCTTCATGCCGGGACGGACCTTTGGCGACCGTGACGACTTCAACACCCAGCTCGGCGACTGGCTCGACAACACGGCCAACTTGAGGGTGCACTCGGGTCTCAGGTGCCGGCCGTCAGAGCGCATCGACGAGGACCTCGCCGCCATGATGAGCCTCCCGCCGGTGCTGCCCGATATGGACTGGCACCACGACCTGCGCCTGCCGTCGGACCATTGGGTGCGCCATCAGACCAACGACTACTCCGTGCATCCGAAAGCTGTCGGCCGCCGCGTTCACGTGAAGGCCGACGACGACCGCCTCACCGTCACTCTCGGCAAGGAGGTCGTCGCCAGCCACGAGCGGGTTCTGGCCAGCCACGTCACCATCACCGACCCCGCCCATGACCGGGCCCGAGAAGCCGCCCGGGCGCTGCGGTCTGCACCGAAGTCGTCGGGCGACGAGGTCGAGGTCCGCGACCTCACCGTCTACGACCGGATCACGGGTGCGGCATGACGAGCGCCCGTGATCTCGCCTACCTCTGCCGGGAGCTGAAGGCGCCATCGATGCTGGCAGGTGTCGAGCGACTGGCAGAGCGTGCCCGGGCAGATGCCTGGAGCCACGAGGACTTTCTCGCCGCCTGCCTCGAGCGCGAGGTGTCCTCCCGCCAGTCCCACGGTGGTGAGGCCCGCATCGCCGCCGCCCGCTTCCCGGCCCGAAAGACACTGGAGGACTTCGACTTCGAGCACCAGCGCAGCGTGCGCTCCGACGTCGTGGCCCATCTCGGCGCCCTCGACTTCATCGAGGCGCGCTCCAACGCAGTGTTCCTCGGGCCACCTGGCACCGGAAAGAGTCATCTCTCCATCGCCCTCGGCATCCGTGCGTGTCTGGCCGGCCACCGCGTGGCCTTCGCCACGGCCTCGCAGTGGGTGGACCGTCTCGGGGCAGCTCATGACGCCGGCAGGCTGCAGGACGAGCTCCGCCGCCTCGGGCGCTACCCGCTCGTCGTGATCGATGAAGTCGGCTACATCCCGTTCCAGGGCGAGGCGGCCAACCTGTTCTTCCAGCTGGTGTCGTCGAGATACGAGCGGGCGAGTGTGATCGTCAGCTCCAACAAAGCCTTCAGCCGCTGGGGCGAAGTCTTCGGAGACGACACCGTGGCGGCCGCCATGATCGACCGGCTCGTCCATCACGCCGAGGTCATCAACCTAAAAGGCGACAGCTACAGGCTGAAAGGCCGCGATCTCGGCCAAAATCGCCGGCCGGCCGTCAAGAAGGTGATGCCGTTCGCGAAATGAACACGCAGCGCGGTCGGTGGCCCGGAGAGGGGGGTCAATATTCGACCGGTGGAAAGGGGTCAGTTTTCGGCCGGTGTTGACACAGAAGGCACCTTGTGCACCCGAGCCTTGACCGCGCAGGCCGGTGGCTGGCGATGGGATCACTCGCCATGCTTGCCTTCTGCGTCGTGGGGTCGGGAGGTCCCGCGGCGCTGGGGTCGCCCCGTCGGACAGCGGCATCGGCTCCCGCCGGATCGGCGGGGGCATTCTCTGCGGTCGCCGCCGTTCCGGGTTCCTCGGACGTGTGGGCGGTCGGCTACGTCGGGGCTGGTGCCGCCAACGACAGCTATTTCGTCGGACGCTTGCACAATGGGCACTGGCAAAGTGTGAAGGCGCCCCGCTTGGGCGGACGGTACGGATCGCTCGATGTGGTGACGGCTTCATCTGCCACCTCCGTCTGGTTCGGGGGGGCGAGACAGCCAGCCCATAGCATTCAGGAGCTCCCGGCCGTCTGGCGATGGACCGGGACGAAGTTCGTGGCCGCCAAGCTGCCCCCGCTCTTCGCCGGCGCTTGCCGGGTCGACTCAATATCGGCGAGCTCGGCTACGAACGTGTGGGCGGTGGGCTCGATCTCAACGCCGGCGGACAACTCGTTTGTCATGCTGCACTACAACGGCAAGGCCTGGTCAACCGTCGCCTTCCCTGAAGACAACGATCTGGCCCCAAGCGCGGTGAGCACATCGAGCGCGAACAACGCCTGGGCGACAGACGGCATCAGCTTGTACCACTGGAACGGAATCCTTTGGACGCTGGACGGTGCCGCTCCTGCCAACGTCCAACTGAATGGCGTCGCCACCGACTCACCCACCCTTGCCTACGCCGCCGGGTTCAACACAACCTCGGATCAGCCGGTCATCATGCGATTCAACGGCAAGAGCTGGTCGACCGCGGTGTTGGCCAAGAATGTGCCGCACGAAGTGGAAGTGTCGTCGATCACGCTGCACGGCAGCTCCGCCTGGGCCGTCGGCGTGCGCGAGGAGCAGCCGTACGAGCCCGTCATCCTCCACTCCACCGGCGGGGTGTGGAGCGCCCAGAACTCGCCCGGTAAGAACTACGTGCTGGAGGCCATCAGCGCCGGTTCTGCCACGCATGCGTCTGCCGTCGGGTACCGCTACGTCGGAGTCGGAGAGGAAACGTTCTTCGACTACTACAACGGGCGCACCTGGA
>JBEKMC010000215.1:0-2553 GCA_050008715.1 Acidimicrobiales bacterium
CGGAAGCGACGTTTCGGGACCTGGGCTACCCGTACTGGACCGCCCGCGCCCAGCTCGATCTTGCCGAGTGGCTCGCCCGACGGGGCCGCACCACCGAGGCCATCGCCCGTGCCGGCGAGGCAGCGGCGAGTTTCGCTGAGCTCGGCGCCGAACCGATGCTCATCAGGGCTCGAGGCCTGCTCGACTCGGCCGAGGTCGCGCCACTCGGTGGCGCCGGGTCGGCGGCGCCCGTCTGAGGCGGCGCCAGCCGTTAAGCGATGTCCCAGGGTCTGCTCAGCTGACGCACAGCCCGGTTTCGTACGCTGACCTACAACACGTGAATGGGCGTCACAACCAGCACATAGGGATGTGTCGGCACAAGGAGTCGGGACCGTGCGCGAGAACGTCGTCATCTCATATCGGGGCGCGAGCTTCGAGATCGGCAGGGCACCGGGTATCTACGGCATCTGGCCGGTAGCCGATCCGGCCTCGGGCCCGCTCGAATGGTGGCCGCAGACCGCTGAGGGCTGGTACAGCGCCTGGTCCAGGTTCAGTTCCCTCGAGGTGCCCGGCACGATCGCCGCCGCTGCCGAGAGCCATGCCCCCTCGTCTGGCGTCCCACCTCAGGCAGTCGCGGGCGTGGCGCTTCTCGTCATCGGAGTCGTCAGCGGGGTCGTCGGGCTGTTCGCCATCTACCTCGCCGCCTGGGCGGTGAGTGCCGTGCTGATCTCGCTCGGCGGCGCCCGGCTTCGGGCCGGGGCGATGCTCGGGGTGGGCACGAGCCTCGTGACGTTCGGCTTCTTCTTGTCCGACGCCGGAACGCCGATCGCCGGCGGCGCCCACCTCATGGGCGCGGGACTGGTGCTGGGGCTCTTCGGCTGGCTCACCTGCGCCGTGGGCTCGGCGGCGGCCTTCGCAATCGCGCGGCCGGCGGGAGCCCGGGACGGCCAGCGTCGCTCTGAGACCGTCCGGCTCCTGCCGTTGTCGCTTTGCGCTCTCGGTGTCGCGGCTGCGTTCGCCCCGGCCTGGGACAGCTACGTGCTGACCAGCCCCGGCGGGACGACCCAGTCGTTCACCGCCGGCAACGTGTTCTCCAATCCCGCCCCGGTGATCGCCGGGAACGTCGCCGTCATGATCGCCTTCGTGGCCGTCGTCCTCGTGGCCGTCTTCTGGCGTCGAGTCCCGGCGGCTGGCGCTCTCGTCGCAGGCGCCCTCGTCCCGATGGTGGCACAGGCGGTCTCGGCGCTGGTCCAGCTCGGGGAAGCTGCCACACCGGCGATGTTCGGCATATCGGCAGCCGCCGCCGCCCGGGCAGGCCTCAGGATCACCTCCGGTGTCACCTGGGCCTTCTGGGTCTACTGCGCGTGCTCGGTCGCCCTGGTCCTCTTCGCCGCCTCGACGTTCGGCGCGCCCCGGCGCCTCGCCCGGCGCGCGGACCCAGCAGGCTCGCCGATGAGCGCCACCGCACGCGGGGCCTAGGAGTTGTAGCGGTCCAACGCCCTTTGCGCGGCCCTGGAACCGGCGTCGGCGAGCTCCGGCGGGTCGACGACCTCGGCGTCGGGCCCCAGTCGCAGTAGCAGGCGGCCGAACCAACCCTCCGCGTCGCTGACCGGGATCGCCGCCACCATCCGGCCGTCGTCGAGCGACCCGAGGCCGTTGGTCACCAGGCCCTCCACGGCAAAACGGGCCTCCGCGGGGAACACGACGGTCGCCACCACCGCCTCCGACGCGCCGAGGAACGCCTCCGGACGAGCCAGAGCCTCGCGTTCGGCCGGGCTCAGCGGGCTCAGGTCGGCCTGGCGTCCGGTCGGCCGCACCGCCCTCACCCGGTCGATCTGGAAGCGGCGCAGCCCGTCCGCCGTGTGGCACCAAGCGTCCAGGTACCACTTGCCCTCCCGGACGACGACCTGGTACGGGTCGACGACACGGGGCGCCGGCTCCGCCGCCGAGGCTCCGAAGTAGTCGATCTCGACCTGCTCACCGGCAGCGAGGGCGGCCTGCAGGGGTGCCAGCGCCGGTGAGGACTCGACCTCGACCGCGAGGCTGGAGGAGCCGAGGACCGTCTCGAGCTTGGCGAGCGCGTCGGCAAGGTCCCCTTCGTCGTCGGCCCCCGGCACGGCGAGCAGGGCACGGGCGGCCGCCGCCAGGGCGAAGCCCTCCTCGGGGGTGAGCCGGCGGGGATGGGCGAGCTCCCGCAGCCCCTCGGCAACGACACGGTCCTCGTCGATCAGCAGGTCGATCAGCTGGTCGGGCGTGTAGGGCGGCACACCGCAGCAGGCGACGAGCTCGAGGTCGTGGAGCAGCTCGCCCGGGCTCATCGAGAAACGGGTCGCGAGATCCGCCACCGGCGCCTCCCCCACTCTCGCCAGGTACACGAGGATGGCAAGCACCCGGTTCAGCCGGTCTCCCGCAGTGGCCTGGGGCGGGGGCAGGACGTGCCGGGAGGGCGCCTCCTCGGCCGCAGGAGCCGCGTCCGCCCTTTCAGGAACGGCGGACCGCAACCACGGCCCGAGGCGGGGAAGCCTGTCCGGCAACCCCTGTGCCGGCAACCCCGGCGCCGGCTCCCCCGGTGCC
>JBEKMC010000022.1:0-34562 GCA_050008715.1 Acidimicrobiales bacterium
GTACTACTGGTCCAACGGCGACAACGCCTGCGCGCCGGTCGGACCTGTCGTCAGCTCGGTGGGCCCACGGACGACGACGGGCGGCAACGAGATCACGATACGGGGAACGAACCTCGAACGCCCCGGCGCCACCGTGACGGCGACCTTCGATATCAATGGCACGATCGCCTCCTCGCCGGGCTTCGGAGGAAGCTCTACCGAGCTGACCGTCGAGGTGCCGACGTACAGCGACTTCGTGCCGAGGAGCGGCGTGTCTGCTTCGGTGACGCTGTGCGTCGACTACCTGTGTCATGCGTCGAGACTGTTGTACACCGATGACCTGCGGCTGACTTCCGTCGGGCCAGACACGGGTCCGGTGGCAGGCGGCGAGACCGTCCTACTGCACGGAACCGGCTTCGATCCGTCGCATACGTCGATCACGTTCGGCGGCGTTGCGGCCACGGGCGTGAGTTGTTCATCGACGCAGTGCGAGGCGAGGCTGCCAGCGGCGTCCGAAGCCGGAACCGTCCATGTGGTCGCCGCCGTCCAGTGCTCGTCCACCTGCCTCGACAGTGACAGCCGCAGCTTCACCTACGAGCCACCGTTCGGCGCCCTGCTCTGGTCCGACTACGGGCTCGTCACCGGGGGCGACTTCCTCGAGGTGTTCGGCGACGGCTTCGGTGGCAACACGGCTGTCTCGTTCTCCGCCTTCACCGGTGGGTTCATCCAGACGCCGGGCGGCACAGTACGAACCTCGAAGGCGTCGTGCGACGACGACGAGGAATGCACGGTAACCGCTCCGAGCTCTCCGTTGAAGGGCAACGGCGCTGGTCGGGTCGACATCACCGTCGCCACGGGCAAGACGTCGAGTGCGACGTGCGCCGGCTGTTACGAGTACTACGTCGCGAGTGCGCCCCTGCTTCAGACGACCCAAGGGTGCACCGGCGATCCGGCTCCCGTGGCGGCGCATCTTTGGGACAAGACCGGCAACCCCGAGTCGGGCGACGCCGTCACGTTCAACTTCACCTTCTCGAACGGCAAGTCGTCGAGCATCACGTCGTCGTCCGATGCCAACGGCGTGGCGACCGCGTCGCCGTCCAAGGTGAAGAGCTACGCCGCTGGCAGCTATTCGGTCAGCGCGGTGAACGACAGCGTGAAGTCCAGCTCGGTCGGGAAGCTGACCGTGACTGATCCCACGGTGAGCTGTCGCGAGCTGAAGGGCTCGCCCCGACCGCTCGTCCCGGTGTACGGCGCTGGTGCCATCTCGCCGACGGTCGACAAGTGTGAAGGGTGCGGCACGAGCCAGAACGAGGTCGACTGGAGCGCGGAGATCGGGACCGACACCTACGAGACTCAGCCTTTGCGGGTGCTGCTCACGACGACTGCTCCGGGCTCGGCCCTGGACGACATCACAGCAACCGTGGAGACGCCCGTCCAGGAGCTCGTCGCGCTCTCCCGGCACCCGAAGGCCGACCTCGTCCCGCCATCGGGGTCCAAGTTCACCGGTAGCACATTCGTCTCACCGGTTGTCGAAATTGCCAACTCGAGTCTCACAAATACGAATGCGCCCTCGAGCGGCGACCTCCGTGTCGAGTTGCCGTATCGTCTGGGGTCCGTGCCCAAAGGCGCCCAGCTCATCGTCGTCGGCTTGCAGAGCGTCGCCGGCAGCATGGTCTGGTCGAACCTCGGTGTGACTGAATTGTCCGCCGGCTCAGGTGAGATCTCAGCGGAGCTGCCCGGCTTCGGCGACTACACGGTGATGGCGGTGTCCTAAGCCGTTCGCTACGGAGTCGATCAGGCGAAGGCGATACCGACAAGGTTGAGCCAGGAATCGCAACGTGGGCTCCGTCACCTTCGGCTGGTGTCCGCTCACAGGCGGCGAGGGCCAAGTGGGCGAGCCGCCTCCCCACGCTCGGTATCCCGCACTCCGGAGTCAAGGAACCGGCGCACGCGCGAATCGACGAGCATCACCATGCAGCGACCGCGCGTACGACGCCGACCTCCGAACCGCGTATCCCAGAACGACGGCACCCAGTACGGATCAGCCTCGCCGTATGACGTCGAGCCGACCGGCACGATCACCACGAGGTTGCCGGCACCGTTGTTCAGGACGTCCGCGGACACCACAATCGTTGGGCGAGTGAGGGCCGGCGCGTGCCCGCTGGGGTGTCCCCGGTCGACGTCGTAGACCTCGCCTCGCCAGATCAACCGATCGCGTCCCACTCCTAACGTTCTTCGATGAACGCCTGCCACCTGGCGGGGTCTTCGCGGAGCCGGCGATAGTCGACGTTCAAGCAGCGAAGGAACTCTTGTCGTTCGAGGGCGTCGATCGCTTTGCCCGGACTGAGCGCGAGCTACGACCCGACTCAGTCAGAACGGTACGAGCGCGTCAGCGGCCGCCCAGCCGCGTCGTGCCATCGAGCAGCTCCCTCGCGATATCCAAATGCCCGGCATGCCGCGCTGTCTCCTCGATCATGTGCAACACGACCCAACGAACATTCGGTGGCTCGAATCCACCCGGCCCGTGCTTGCCCAGTGGTGGAGCCGAGAGGGGGGTTGTCGCCAGTACCGCCTCGGATTGCGCGCACTGGTCGCGGTAGAAGGCGATGACCTCGGTCGAAGGCTCGTCGGTTGTGAAAATCACCGTATGGGGGTCGTACGGTGGCTGATCTTCGGCGAGATCTCCTGGCAACTCAGGCTCTTTGCCCGCGACGACGCCCTGAAACCAGTGCCACTCGGCGCCGCCCAGGTGCTCGAGCATCCCCGCCGGCGTCCAGCCTGTGGGCACGACTGACCGATGCCAGTCCGCCTCGTCCAGTCCCGCGACGATCGCCAACACCGCTTCCCGCTGACCGCGCAGAAGTTCCCGCAGCATCTCGTCGTCGGCTTCGCGTTCTTGGTCTCCAACCACACCCGCTCTCCTCTCCAACCGGCAGGTTCACGGCAGGCTGCTCGGCCAACCAGATCCCGCGAGTGGTGCACTCCGATCTCGAACCCTGACCCGCCTCAATCGCCTCTCATGGACCCATTCGGCGGTCCGGCCCGCAGGCGCTTGCGGACCTGCTCCATGCGCTCACGGCTGTGATGCGGCATCTCCCAGCGTGTTTCGAGCCACCACGTACAACCGGCGTCCGCCAACGGAGCCACTCTTGCGGCCGCGACTTCCGTGTCGTCGCTGGGCGTCTCCCCGTCGATGATCACGTCAACGTCGGATCGTACTCCCCGTTCGTTGAGCCAGGCTCGAAGCTCCCGGACGCGGTCAGGAACAGCGTCGGTGTCTTCTGTCTCGAACTGGGGCACGACTCCATCACAGCGAAGCACCCGCTCCATCGAGCGCGGCCTCGGCCAGGCCGCAACGACCCAGATCGGGATACGCGCTTGCACAGGTCGCCCCACGCGCACGAGGTCGTCGCGATCACAGTCGTACTGGAAATGCCGTCCGTGATAGCTCGACCCACCGGACCACAGGAGGCGCATGAGATCGATCCCCTCATCGAGGAGCTCGGCGCGCCCCCGAAGGTCCGTCACCTCTCCGGTTCGCGGGAGGTCGGTGTCGAGGGCACCGAGCCCGACGCCGACGACCGCCCGGCCTGCCGACACCTGGTCGAGCGTCGCGACCTGGCTCGCCACCTTCCAGGGCCGGCGCCACGGGAGCGGCGTGAGCATCGTGCCCAACCGGACCCTCGTCGTGCGGCTTGCGATCGCTGCGAGCAGGGTCCACGCATCGATCCCATACGCCGCCTCCCACACGAAGACACCATCCCAGCCGCACTCCTCGGCCAAGACCGCGAGGTCGACCTGCTCGGTGGCAGAGCCACCGGGAAGCACAATGCCGCATTTCAGCCCCATTCGAGCCAGTCTGTCATCGACGCGCCGGCGTCGCGCCGCCCGCTGGTACATACCGCAGGCCGAGCGCTCCGCCGGACGGTACCTTGGGATTGTGTCGGAAGACTTCATCCTGTTGGCGGGATCGGCGAGCAAGCGCCTCGGTGGTGCGATTGCCGAGTATCTCGACTGCGAACTGGGGGCGAGCGAGACGCTGAGGTTCTCCGAGGGCAACCTCTTCGTTCGCGTACTCGAGAACGTCCGCGGCCGAGACGTCTTCCTCGTGCAAGGAACCGGCTTCCCGGCGAACGACAACTTCATGGAACTGCTGTTCTGGGTCGACGCCCTCAAGCGGGCGAGCGCCGCCTCGGTCACCGCGGTGATCCCGTATTTCAGCTACGCCAAGGGCGACAAGAAAGACGAGCCAAGGGTGTCGATCCGCGCCCGGGTGTGCGCGGACGCGATCGAGGCGGCGGGAGTCGATCGCGTCGTCACTCTTGACCTTCACGCGCCGCAGGTTCAGGGTTTCTTCAAAGTTCCCGTCGACGATCTCTACGCGATGCCCGTCCTGTGTGAAGCCGTCGCCGCGAAGGCACTAGCGGATCTCGTCGTGGTCGCCCCTGACGTCGGTTTCGCGAAGAAGGCCCGTCAGTGGTCGGACCGCCTTGGTGTCCCGTTGGCCATCGCTGACAAGCGGCGTGTGGACCACTCTGAGTCTGCAGAGGTCCTGGAGCTCATCGGGTCGGTCGAGGGTCGCACGGCGCTCATCGTCGACGACTTCACTATTTCCGCCGGCACGCTCGCGGACGCAGCACGAGTGCTCGTCGAACGGGGGGCCGCCTCGGTGTATGCCGCTGTAACCCATGGGTTGCTCGCCGGCCCAGCGATCGAGCGCCTCGAAGCGAGTCCCATCGAGCGACTGTTCATGACCGACAGCGTCGAGACCCAACCGGTCGAGTTGTCAGCCAAGGTCGAGGTGGTGTCCGTCGCCGGCTTGCTCGGTGAGGCGATCCGGAGGATCGCCTCCCGGGAGAGCATCTCGGTTCTGTTCAGCTGACGAGCGGTGCCGCCAGCGCGCCCTCCTAGAGGGATCGGTCAGGCGGTTTCGAGGGCTTGGGCGATCTCCGACAGGAATCGGCGTACCGCGGCCTCCGAAGCCCGATGCGTCGCGAGGTGGTCGGACCCGATGTCGAGCTGAGCCAGCGGAAGCCGGTAGCGGCCGCTCAGCGAAAGCCGGCAGTGGTCCGCGCCCAAGCTGGAAAGCTCGATGTCCGCATCGATCGCCGGGACGAGCTCGTCGAAGTGCTCGGGCTCCCAATGCATCGGCACGATCACCACGGAGTCGTATTGCCGCGGCTCGCCGGACGTGACGGTGAAGCGTTGGGCGCTGGCGGAACGTTGCGCGGCCCCGAGCCATGGTCCGCACGGGTCGAGCAGCAGAGCAGCCAACTGCTCGAACGGACGAGCGAGGTGAAGGAAGTCACTGACGAACACGGCGTGGCCGCGCCCCGACTGCCCGATGTCAGCCAGCCCTCCTGTTGGTTCCATACCCCGGGTCGCGGCGCTGCTCACGGCGAGGCCGGTCGGGTCTTCGGGCGAACGATCAGCACAGGGCAATGCGCATGGTGCACGCATGCCTGTCCGACTGAACCAAGAGCGAGGCTCGAGAAACCGCCGCGTCCCCGGCTGCCCACGACAACCAGGTCAGCACCCGCGCTCAGCTCGATGAGCGTGCGCGCCGGTAGGCCCTCCTCGATCGACCGCCGGATGTCGAGGCTGCAGGCATCGCCCAGCACCTCCTTCTCCGCATCGCGGACGGCGAGCGCCGCCATGTCGGCTGCCGTGGCCGTGATCTCGGCGAGCTCGATCCCACCGTACGGGGAAAGTGGGTAGTTGACATGCCATGCGTGCACGATGTGCAGCGTCCAGTTCTGCCACGCAGCCACCGCGGCTGCATAACGCAGCGCTTCGTGGCCGGCAGCTGAGCCGTCGATGCCCACGACAACGCGACCCGTCGTGTGCGACAGACGTGTGGGGGGAGCCTGGAGTGGTTCTCGGGTTGAATCCATGGTCACCACCTCCTGCGCTCACATCGTGGGGGTTCCGCCGGGTCGTTCACAGGGCCGAAAGTCCCCGAGTTGGAGGGAATCCCGCCCCTTCGCAACGACGCGTGCCGGCAGCGAGGCGTTTCGAGCCACAGTAGGGCCGTTCGGCCCTACTGTGGTTGGGCCGGCTACGGCATTCTCTCTGCAAGGGAGGTCAAGAATTGATGCCACACATCCTCGCGGCAGTCGTGAACCTGAACCACACGGGCCACTACGTGCATTGGGGCTTTATTCAGATCTCGGTGGCGAACCTTGTCGTCATCGGCCTGATGCTGCTGATCTTCGTACTCGCACTCGTCCTGCCGTTCCCGCACGGGAAGGCAGCGACTCGTAGTTCCGCAAGTGCTCCGCCGGCTGCTCCGCCGGAAGCACAGCTACCGGGGAGGACCCAGTCGTGAGCGCGACCACAGAGCAGGTAGTCGTTCCACCGACGGAACGGCCCACGTGGACGGGCCGATTCCGGACGAGAGCGGTGAGATCCCTGCCGCCGGACAAGCTCCTCCCGGACCGGCAGCCGGCCTACGTCGCCTCGTGGATCTACGTCTTCGGGGCGCTGACGCTTGCTGCCTTCGGCGTCGTGCTCCTGTCCGGCGCCGTGCTCGCCGTCGAAGGCCCGTCATGGTGGCACACGTCCAACATCGGCCTCTACGTGAACTCCACCCACTTGTGGGGCACAGAGCTCTTCTTCTTCTTCATGGTGATTCACCTGTGGGGCAAGTTCTTCATGGCCGCGTGGCGCGGACGGCGGCGGGCGACTTGGATCACCGGTGTCCTCGCCTTCGTGCTGTCGATCGGAACCGCATTCACCGGATACCTGTCGCAGCAGAACTTCGACTCCGAGTGGATCGGGACGCAGGCAAAAGACGGCATCAACGCCACAGGAGCCGGAGCGTTCTGGAACGTCCTGAACTTCGGGCAGATGCTCATGTGGCACATCCTCTTGTTGCCGCTCATCGTGGCGGTGATCATCGGTATCCACGTTCTCCTCGTTCGCCGACGTGGGGTCGTCCCGCCGTTCGCCCCGGCTTACGGTGCCTCTCGGGGGACAGGCATGTCGAGCAACCCAGTTCCTATGTACCCAGTTCCCACGTACCCGGTCGTCAGCAACCCGCTCGCCAGCGGCCCAGTCGCCAGCGGCCCAGTCGCCAGCGGCCCGGTTCCTAGCGGCCCAGTCGCCAGCAACCCGGTCGCCAGCAACCCAGTCGCGAGCAACCCAGTCGCGAGCAACCCGGTCGCCAGCAGTCCGGGCATCCCCAGCGGCACCAGCTACGCCGGCGATACGGGATTTGCAGTCGGCGAGGGGTTTGCCGGGGCTCCGATGCCGAGCCCGGTCCCGATCGTCCCCGCGGAGACTGCCATTCCCGTTGAGACGTCGTTCGACCTGCCTCCAGCTGTCGAAATACCCCCAGCGGCTCCCATGGCACCGAGCACTGCTCCCGAGCCGGGTGACGCCGTCCAACCCGCTCCGCCGCCTCCGCCGGCGCAGCCGGCGCAAGGCTCCGAGGAGGCACCATGACGAGGAAATTCCGACCCGACCGCGACGTTGTCGAGTGGGACGGCCCGACCGTTCGCTACGACCTGTTCAAGGAAGTCACGGTGTGCTTTGTCGTCGTGCTGATCCTGGTCGCCGCACTCGCAGTCATCTTCTCGTCCCCTGACGAGACCCCGGTCACGGTGAAGTCCTGGTCGAACGCCGCACCCGTCGACTTCGCCCAGACCGCCATGACCGAGCTCGACGGCACGAGCGGAACGGCGACATACGGGCCGCCCTACACCAGCACGTGCGGTCTTTGCCAGCAGATCGGACCCGTCGGGCTCGAGAAGCTCGCGGGCACGAGGATCCCGCTCGACACCGCGCAGGACTTCGTCATCGGTCCGCTCCTCACCTTGCCTGACCAGCCGGCGCTCGACGCCGCCATCGGTACGTACCAGTCGGCCTCTTCGGCGCAACAGTCCAAGTGGGACGCGGCCTACGAGACGGCTGTCGCGAACGCTACGTTCAACGGCCAGTTGCAAGTGAAGCCGGGATCCTACGGGCCCGTCGGCATCGTGATCGCCAACCTCCTCGACATGGCCCGCAGCGGGGCCCTCGACGGAGCTCTCCTCGCTTCGCCCCAGTTGTACGACACGGACTACACCAAACCCCTTCTGTTCGTTGCGGACGGCGGCTACATGGCGAGCCTCGCCGACGCCCAGCACCTTGGTGGCGACCAGTGGGGCATGATGAACGAGACCGGGAATTACCCCGGGCAGGCATGGCTGTGGCTGTACACCATGTGGTACCAAGTGCCCCCGATGAACTCGTCCGGGAACGGTGACGCCGAGGTGTGGGCGATCATGATGGGGCTGACCGTCTTGCTGGCCCTCGTGCCGTTCATCCCGGGGGTTCGTTCCATCCCGCGCTGGTCGCGCATCTACCGGCTCGTGTGGCGGCGGTATTACCGTTCTACGTAGTCAGAGCCCTGCGGGCACCAACGAGGACGGCGACACATGTTGAAGGTCTTTCTGCTCGACGACCACGAGGTCGTGCGCGCCGGCATCCGAGGACTCCTCGAAGCCGACGGCGGCATCGAGGTCGTCGGTGAAGCGGGCACAGCCGAGGAAGCCATCAACCGGGTCCCGGCGCTGCGGCCGGATGTTGCGGTGCTCGACGTCCGCCTGCCGGACGGCGACGGGGTGGAGGTGTGCCGGGAGCTGCGTAGCCGGATGCCGGAGCTCCGCTGCTTGATGTTGACCTCGTTCGCCGACGACGACGCCCTCTTCGCAGCCATCATGGGCGGGGCGTCGGGATACGTGCTGAAGCAGATTCGCGGCACGGACCTCGTGTCGGCGATCGTTCGCGTCGGGAACGGCGAATCGCTCATCGACCCCATCCTCACCAAGCGGGTCCTCGACCGGCTCCGCAGCGGCCCAGAACAGGACGAGCGGCTCGCGCGCCTCTCGGAGCAGGAGCGGAAGATCCTCGACCTGTTGGCCGAAGGCCTCACGAATCGGCAGATCGCCGGCAGGCTCTTCCTCGCGGAGAAGACGGTCAAGAACTACGTGTCGAACCTGCTCACCAAGCTGGGGATGTCGAGACGGACCGAAGCAGCCGCCTTCGCCGCGCGCATCTCCGAACGACAAGCCGGGCGGCGGTCCGGGCTCGACACCTAAGCAGCACCTGACCCGACAACCGGGACCTGCCAGGCGTGGCTTCCGTGCGGCCGCGGTACCCTCCACTAACGGTATGAGCATCCGGTCTCAGGCGCGGAGCCGCCCGCTGCTGTTGGCGGCCGGCGGCGCAGCCTGCATCTCCTCCTCGGCGATTCTCGTTCAACTCGCCGATGTCGGAGCGGCCACGACGGCGTTCTTCCGCTGCTTGCTGGCCCTTCCCGCACTTGGCCTCGTTGCCGTCTTCGAGCAACGGCGCGCCGGGCGCCGACCGGCCGCGCAGCGATGGAAAGCGGCTGCTGCGGGCGTCGCCTTCGCCGTCGATCTCGTGCTGTGGAACCACGCCATCGCCGACGTCGGCGCCGGAGTGGCGACGGTCCTCGGGAACCTGCAGGTGTTGTTCGTCGCCGTTGCCGCCTGGGTGATCTTCCACGAGCGCCCCTCGGCGCGCTTCCTCGGCGCCTTGCCGATCGTGGCGGTCGGCGTGGTGCTCGTTGCCGGCATCGTCGGCGGCAGCTCTTACGGTCGCCACCCGGTGGCCGGCATCCTCTACGGCGTGGGGACGTCGATCGCCTATGCCGTCTTCTTGCTCGTGTTGCGTCGGGTTTCTTCTGGAACCTCCCATGTCGCCGGACCGCTGTTCGACGCAACCGCCGGCGCCGCCGTGTCAGCGCTCGTGATCGGGCTCATCGTCGGCAGTCTGCAACTCACCCCTCCGTGGCCGGCGCTCGGCTGGTTGTTGGCGTTGGCGCTGTTGTCGCAAACCCTCGGGTGGCTCCTCATCACGTCCTCGTTGCCCCGCTTACCGGCTGCCGTCTCGTCGCTCATGCTGCTCCTGCAGCCGGCAGTCGCCGTGTTGTTGGCGGCGATCGTGCTCTCTCAGCACCCGACCATCTGGCAGCTCCTCGGCGCGACGCTCGTGTGCGTCGGCGTCGTGTTCGCGGCCCGTCGGACCGCACCCCCGACAGGCGAGCTGCTCATCGACCGGCCAGGAGAGGCAGCTGCGTGAGGTAGCAACCGGTGAACGGGCGCGAGAGCGCCCCGGCCGGCGCCTTGATCGGCGGATCGCAGCGCCGGCCGGGGCGCAGTACCAGTCTCAGCTGAGCCAATCACATACGGGCCAGTCTCAGCTGGGCCAGTCTCAGCTGGGCCAGTCTCAGCTGGCGAGCACTGCCTCGATCTCGAAGTGCAGGCTGACCTTGTCGCTCACGACCACGCCGCCAGTCTCGAGGGCGGCGTTGAAGTCGACGTTGAAGTCGCTGCGCTTGATCTCTCCGGTGGCAGTGAAGCCAGCGCGCGTGCCGCCGAACGGATCCGGGCCGAACCCGCCGAGCTCGAGGTCGAGCGTCACCGGATGCGTGACACCCTTCAGCGTGAGCTCACCGTCGAGGATGTAGTCGTCACCGTGCTGGCGGATGCCGGTCGAGCGATATGTCATCGTCGGGTACTTCTCCACCTCGAAGAAGTCTGCCGAGCGCAGGTGGTTGTCCCGGTCTGCACTGCCGGTGTCGATCGAGTTCAGATCGATCGTCGCGGTCACGCTGGACCCGAGCGGGTTGTCAGCTGTGACGAGCTCGGCGTCGTACTTCGTGAACTTGCCACGTACCTTGCTCACCATCATGTGCCGCACGGAGAAACCCACCTCGGAGTGCAACAGATCGACGTTCCAACGGCCCGCGACGTAGCCGGGCAGGCTGACGACAGTGCTCGCGTTGCTCATAGTTCTCTGTCCCTTCGTCTCTAGTTGATATATCAACCTCACTCGGAACAACGAAGGTGACGGGTCAACTATTCCCGGCGGGGACAACAAGGAACCAGCCAAGTTGAGCTGACTGGCTACCAAGAGCCGCGGTGGACGAGCTCCTCGGGCGGGCGCCGGCGGGAACGTAAGTCCCTGCGGGGAGCTGAGGGATCTCCGTGACCGATGGCGACACAGCCGACCGGATCCTGATCCTCGGGCACGCCGAATGTCTCCCGGAAGGCGGGGATGTCGGCGGGGATCAAGCCGAACAGGAGTGCACCGAGGCCTTCGTCCACGGCCGCCAGCAGCATGAGAAGGCAGAGGAAGCCGGTGTCCACGTACCAGTACGGCACCGGCCAGCGGGATTCGTCGCGATCGGCCCATCCCTTGTCGGGCCGTGCGTAGCGATCGAGGTAGGCGTTCTTCGACGCGAGGGCGACGACAAGGATCGGGGCGCGCTCGATGGCGGCCCTCACCGCCGGATCCCAGCCGCCGCCTCCGTCCGTCGGCGGTTGGCACTGCCAGAACCGCTCCCGGTCCAAGGTCTCCGTGAGCACGAGGAGCCCGTATCCCTGGCTGTAACCGGCGGACGGCGCACGTAGGGCGGCGGCGATGATGCGCTCGAGAACGGCGGGATCGACCGGCTCGTCCTGGAAGTGCCGCACCATTCGCCGGCGACGCACGACCTCCGCGAACTCCATCGCCGGCCTCAGGAAGAAGCGGCGGCGGCGAACGCCGCCATGGCCAGACCGCCTCCGCGGAGGTCGCCGACAAGGCCGGATTCCATGCGGTTCATCACGTAGGCGATGACGAGTTTCGCGTCCATGTCGACGATGACGAGCGACCCGCCCCATCCTCCCCAGAACGCCGCTCTGGGGCCGAGGGGCATGAGGTCGCCGGCAAGGCCGTATCCCATACCGAACCGGATCGGGACGCCGAGCACGAGGTCGGTCCCATTGGACCGCTCCTCGAGCACGGCCTCGCAGCCCTCCTCCGAGAGCAGCCGGACACCATTCACCTCGCCGCCACAGGCGAGCACGCTTTGGATCGTCGCGACGGAACGGGCGTTGCCGTGACCGTTCGCAGCGGGTATCTCCGCCCGCCGCCAGTCGACGTCGTAGGAGGTGCCGGCATCGAGCGCCGGGTTGCCGAACGTACGGGCTGCCGTCGTGCTCGGATCGAGCGCGCCGAGCATCTCGGTCATCGGAGGCGGCGGGATGACCGGGACGACTCGCCTGTCGCACGAGGCGGGAGTGCCGATGTGGAAGTCGGCGCCGAGTGGTCCGGCCACCTCGGCGGCGAAGAAGCTCCCGAGGCTCTGGCCCGTTACTCGGCGTACGACCTCGCCCACGAGATACCCCTGAGTGATGGCGTGGTAGCCCGACGCAGTGCCCGGCTCCCACCATGGCTCCTGCGCCGCCAGCAGCGACGTCGCCTTCTCCCAGTCGTACAGGTCAGCGGTCGAGAGGGGTTCCGACCAGCCCGACAATCCGGACGTGTGGGAGAGGAAGTGCGCAAGGGCGATGTCAGACTTGCCAGCTGATGCGAACTCCGGCCAGTACGTCGCCACGGGGGCGTGCAGGTCGACCTCTCCTCGATCGGCGAGGATCAAGCAACACAGCGCTGCCATCGTCTTCGTCGTCGACCAGACATTGATGATCGTGTCGCGCTCCCATGGAACGCTCTGGACTTGGTCGACGTGGCCGCCCCAGATGTCCACAACGGTCTCGCCGCCGATCTGCACCGCCACAGAGGCTCCGAGGTCGTTGCCGGCATCGAGATTTTCGGAGAGCACCTCCCGGACTTGGGCGAAGCGCTCGTCACAGGTGCCGTGGATGTCAGCCATGGCGGCGAATCCTACTGATGCGGGCACGTGCCGGGCCGGCCGGCACCGGGATCAACCTGTGAACTGTTCGAGGTCGGCCACGAAGCGCGACGAATCCTCGTACATGGCCGCATAACCGGCCCCCGGGAGGACGTCCCTCTCCGAGCCGGCGATGGCGCGGCGGAGGAGTAACCCGTCAGGCGCCGGGAAGACGGCGTCGTCGTCGCCGTAGGCGACGAGCGTCGGGACGACGACCGACCCGACACCCGTCGACAGGGCAGTGCTCGACCACAGGCTGAGTTGCACCTCTCGCTCCTCGTCGAGCGCCCGCTGCGTGAGGTTGTCGGGGACGTTTGCGTCAAGAGCGCTGAGCCAGAGCGATTCTGCGGAGGTGGCTCCCGCAGTGCTCGAGGAGGGCGCAGCGCCGAACAACGTCGTCGCCAGGGATGACGCCGTGGCTGTCGGAGCGTCGAGGGCGGCCTGCACCGCCGCAGCCGGCTGTACCGCGTCGGGACCACCGATGGAGGAATCCACGAGAACGAGCGACGTCTCGCTGGCCGGGTGCCGCTCGGCGAGCGCGAGTGCGACCGCACCTCCGAGCCCCCAGCCGAGCACGACAGTGTTCACGAGGCCGAGCGCCTGTACGAGGCCGGCCGTCTCGTCGGCGAGCCAGTCGAGGGTCATCGGCACGAGCGCGGGCGACGAGTACCCCACGCCCGGGAGGTCGAAGACCGTGACGCGGTAATGCTGCGCCAGCACGGCAAGAAGGCTCGGCTCCCACCAGCTCATCGACCCGTCCTGGCCCATGACGAGGAGCAGGTCCGGGCCAGACCCGAACTGACGGTACGCCACCTGCTGGATCAACAGATAGGGCGGCGTGCCTGGGAGAGGGAACGCGGCGGAAGGCCGTCCGGCGGGGACGGCCACCACAGGGACGCGCCGCACGATCCCGAGAAAGGCGTCACCGGGAACCGACGTGCCTTGCAGGGCTACCGGCACGGGAAGCGTCGTGGTCGTCGTGGTCAGTCCTGATCCCGGTGCCGTCGTGCGGGTCGTGGAGCTTCCCGGCGAGGGAGCCGCCGCCGTGCAACCGGCAAGCGCCATCGTCAACGCGGCGAGGACGATGACCACGAGCCTCGCTTGCGACGACGCGTCCGGTCGCGGCAGGCGAGCCCGCGCTGTGGCATCGTGTCGGCCGCGCCGGGTTTCTTGGTGCCCGGACCGGCCGGTTCGCCGGTGTAACGAGAATGGGGTCACGCGGTGGGATGTCTCGAAGGGAAGGTGGCGATCGTCACCGGCGCCGGCGGTGGGATCGGACGGGCTGAGGCGCTCGCCCTCGCAAGCGAAGGTGCTGCGATCGTCGTGAACGACCTCGGCGCCGACCTCGCCGGCAGGGAGCGATCGTCCTCGGGTGCAGCTGAGGTCGTCGCCCTCGTCGAAGCCGGCGGCGGGCGGGCGATCGCGAACGGAGACGACGTCTCCAACTACGCCGGGGCCGAGCGGATACTGGCTGCAGCCCTGGCGGCATACGGCCGGCTCGACATCCTCGTGAACAATGCCGGAATCCTACGCGACCGCATGTCGTTCAACATGGCGGAAGAGGACTTCGACGACGTCGTGCGAGTCCACCTGAAGGGCCATTTCTCGATGGCACGCACCGTGGGCGCCTACTGGCGGGAACGACAGAA
The DNA here is from genome assembly GCA_050008715.1 of Acidimicrobiales bacterium. Classification (GTDB taxonomy): domain Bacteria; phylum Actinomycetota; class Acidimicrobiia; order Acidimicrobiales; family Bog-793; genus JAKACA01. Next base: position 14,314 of record JBEKMC010000022.1, read on the forward strand.
GGCGGGCGAGGCGACGTCGGGCCGCATCGTCAACACGACGAGCGAAGCCGGTCTGTTCGGCAGCGCCGGCCAGGCGAATTACGCAGCAGCGAAGGGGGCGATCGCCACGCTCACGGTCACGCTCGCGCGGGAGTACGAGCGGTTCGGCGTCACCGTGAACGCCATCGCCCCTCGCGCCCGCACACGCATGACCACCTCGACGCTCGGGCCGCTCGAGCCCGAGCCGGGCGCGTTCGATTCCTGGGCGCCGGACAACGTCGCGCCGGTCGTGGTCTGGCTGGCGAGCGACGCGACGTCAGAGGTGAGCGGGCAGATCTTCGTCGTGTGGGGCGGTGCCGTCCACCTCGTGGCGCCGTACGCCCCGGTTGCGAGTCTCCGGCGCGAGAGCGCCTGGACGGCGGCCGAGCTGACCGCCCATCAAGACGAGCTCTTCGCCGGGCGCTCGATGGGAGTGCCGGCCTTTCCGTTCGGCGCCTGACGTCCGCCGCCATATGGAGGTGATCCTGCTCAGTCAGGCAGCTCTGGTCAGTCAGGCAGCTCTGGTCGGTCAAGCAGCTCGGGTCAGTCAGGCAACCCTGGCGGACTGACCACGTCTGAAGCTGGCCGCTTCCAGTGGATCCGAGCGAGCCGTCTCTCCGAGACGAAACCATTGTCCGCGAACCAACGGGCTGATCGCGTCAAGGCGTCACGGGCCGGACGGGACCGGAAGCCCAGTTCGCTGCGAGCGCGTTCGTCGGAGAAGATCATCTGGGTCGTCGCCATCTTCGCTCCCTCGAGGGGCACTGACGGCCGCCGGTGGGCGATCCGTCCCTCGATGAGCTCGGAGACGTGCGCTGCACCGAGGGCCACACCTCCGGGCACGCGGATGACGGGACGGGGAAGGCCTGTCTCGTCGGCGACGATCGCGAGAATCTGTTTGAACGAAAGGTTCTCGCCGCCGAGGATGTAGCTGCGGCCCTGTCGGCCCCGTTCCAACGCGGCCACGTGCCCGGCGGCGAGGTCCTCGACGTCAAGCACGTTCAGCGACGTGTCGACATAACCCGGGACCCGCCCGTTCAAGAAGTCGAGGATCGTCCTGCCCGTCGGCGTCGGTGCCCGATCGCGCGGGCCGACCGGCAGCGTCGGCTGCACGAGGACGACCGGCATTCCTTCGGCGCCGGCTCGTAGCACCTCGTGCTCGGCTACGTACTTCGAGCGTTTGTAGGCGCCGAAGAGGTGCTCGATGCGAGGCCAGTCCCGCTCGTCAGCCGGCCGGCCGCTGCCGGTTCCGTCGAGGCCGATCGTTCCGACGGTGCTCGTGTAGACCAGTCGTTCACAGCCCGCCTCCCGAGCAGCGCTCAGTACGTTGACGGTGCCGCCGACATTCACGTCGTAGAACTCGTTGGGGTCCGGCGACCAGAACCGGTAGAGGGCGGCGATGTGGAAGACCACTCGCGCACCATCGATCAGCTTCCGGACACCGGTCTCGTCCCGGAGATCCACTTCCACGCACTCGATGTCGAGACCGCTGATGTTCTCCTGATCGGCTCCCGGCTGAAGTGCCGCCACGACATGGGCTCCCCGTGCGAGAAGCTCCCTCGTGACGGCGGACCCGATGAAACCCGCCGCGCCCGTGACGACGATGCGGTCGCCCGCTTGCAACGAGAGGACGGAAGCACCCTTGCGGTCGGCGCCGGTCACGTGGCTCAGACCCGCTCGCGCTGAAGGGCGCTCTTCGCGAGGGTCTTCCCGAACTCGAACAACAGCGACGAGTTGTGATGGGCATCCCCGAGCACGTCGTCGAGGGCGGCCGCGAAGTAATCGACCTCCTCTTGGCCGCAGATGAGTGGCGGCAGGAGTTTGATGATGTTGACGTTGTCCGCCGCCACCTGCGTGAGGATGCGATGGCGCTGGAAGAGCGGTCCGACGATGAGCTGGGAGAAGAGGCCTTTGCGGGCTGTCTCGAGCATCTTCCAACGTGACTTCAGTCGCAGTGACGAGGGCTCGCCGAACTCCAAGCCGATCATGAGACCCTTCCCGCGCACTTCGGTGAACAGCTCGTAGCGTTCGACGAGGGGTTCGAGCGCCCGGATGAAGGCCTCGCCCGTCGTGCTTGCACGCTCGACGATGCCCTCGTCGTCGAGCGTCTGCAACGTCGCCAACCCGGCGACCATGGCCAGCTGGTTGCGGCCGAACGTGGTGGAATGCACGACCGCCCGCTCCATCTTCGAGTACACGCGGTCGAAGACGTCCGCCGAGCACAGCGTCGCGCCCACGGGCACATAGCCACCGGACAACGCCTTTGACACGGTCACCATGTCCGGCTCGAGGCCGTAGTGCTCGTATGCCCAGAGCTTGCCCGTGCGCCCGAGGCCGGTCTGCACCTCGTCGGCGACGAAGAGCGTGCCGTAGCGCCGGCAGAGCTCCTGGACCCCGGACCAGTAGGCGTCGTCGGCCATGTAGACGCCCTTGCCCTGGATGAGCTCGACGACGAAGGCGGCGACGTCACCACGACGCAGCTCCCGCTCGAGCAGCTGCAGGTCGCCGAAGGCCACGGCGTCGCAGCCGGGGAGCAACGGCCCGAACCCGGAGCGGAACTCCGCTCCTCCGTTCAGCGAGAGCGCACCGTTCGTGAGCCCGTGGAAGGAGTGATCTGCGTGGAGGATTCGGGGTCGTTTCGTGGCGTACTTCGAGAACTTGATGGCGCATTCGATCGCCTCGGCACCCGAGTTCGAGAAGAAGCACCGTTGCAGTCCCGCGTGCACCCTCCCGACGAGTGCCTCTGCCAGCAGGCCGGGCAGGAGCGCACAGTCCAGCTGTACGAGGTTCGGCAGGTCGAGCTCGAGGGCGTCCGACAATGCCTTCTTGATTGCGGGATGGGAGCGACCGAGCGCGAACACGCCGAAGCCGGAAAGGAAGTCGAGGTAACGATCGCCCGACCGGTCGTAGAGGTAGCAGCCCTCCCCGCGCTCGTAGAAACGGTCCATCCCGACCGTCTTCAGCACTTTTGCAAGTTGCGGGTTCAGGTATTCCGAGTGGAGGCGAAAGTTCTCCCCACGGCGGGCGTCCATCACCTCTCGAAGTTCGAAGCTCATCTGGCCTCCGGGTCCATGCTGTCGCGAGCGTATCGGCCAGGGCCAATCGGTCCTCAACGGTAGGCTGAGGCAATGTCAGCTACCCTCCGACAAAGTGGTCGCGGGGGCCTGGACGACAGCGCCAAGTCATTTCCTGGTGCTACCCACGGCGGGCACGTCGCCCCCGAGAACGTCCATGAGGTCCTCAGTCGCCACCTCCTCCTCGACGGCTACCCGATGGTCCTCGACACGAGCAAGAGTCACGGCTCGTGGATCGTCGATGCCCGCGACGGCACCGAGTACCTCGACTTCTACACGTTCTTCGCGTCGTCGCCGCTCGGGCTGAACGCCGCCGGCCTCGCCGACGACCCGGACTTCATGCACAAGCTCGCCGAGGTGGCGGCGAACAAGCCCGCCAACTCGGACTTCCAGACCACGTCTCTCGCCGAGTTCGTCGAGACGTTCACGCGAGTGCTCGGTGACCCTGCTCTTCCTCACCTCTTCTTCATCGAAGGAGGAGCCCTCGCCGTCGAGAACGCCATCAAGGTGGCCTTCGACTGGAAGTCGCGGCGCAACGAGGCGGCGGGACGCTCGCTCGCGCTCGGTTCCAAGGTGCTGCACCTGAAGTACGCCTTTCACGGTCGCAGTGGATACACGATGTCGCTCACGAACACCGATCCCGTGAAGGTCGACCGGTACCCGAAATTCGACTGGCCCCGCATCTCGTCCCCGGCGATCGCCTTCCCCCTTGGGGAGAACCTCGCCGAGGTGGAACGCCTGGAAGAAGTCGCCCTCGGCGAAGCCGTCGCCGCCTTCGAGGCGAATCCCCATGACGTCGCTTGCTTCGTGGCCGAGCCCATCCAGGCCGAGGGTGGCGACCGTCACCTCCGGGCAGAGTTCCTGCAGGCGATGCAAGCCCTGTGCCACCGCTACGAAGCCCTCTTCGTACTCGACGAGGTGCAGACCGGCTGCGGTGTGACCGGGACGCCTTGGTGCTACCAGCAACTCGGCCTCGAACCGGATGTGGTCGCCTTCGCCAAGAAGGTGCAAGTCGGCGGGATCATGGCGGGCAGACGTGTCGACGAAGAGCCGCGCAACGTCTTCGAGGTCCCGAGCCGGATCAACTCCACCTGGAGTGGCAACCTCACCGACATGGTGCGCTCGACGCGGCTGCTGGAACTGATCGAGTCCACTGGCGCCATGGCACACGCCGCAGACGTCGGTGCTCATCTGTTGCAGCGCCTGCGCGCCCTCTCGGACGAGATGCCGTCCATCGTGTCGAACGCCCGCGGTCGTGGCTTGCTCGCAGCCGTCGACCTGCCGTCCGCCGCGACGCGCAACGACGTCCTCACGGCGCTGCGGACGAGCGAACATGTGATCGCGCTGGCGTGTGGCGAGCGGACGTTGCGAGTCAGGCCGGCGCTGTCGATCACCACCGAGGAGATCGACCTCGGGTGTGACGCCCTCGGCCGCGTCCTTCGCCAAGTGGAGGCACGAGCATGACGAGGCACTGCTCTTCCGTCATCTCCGGCAAGACCACCGAAGACGACCGGGGCGGCCATCTCTTGTCGACGAACCCGGCGCGACGGCGCGACGTCGTCGCCGACGTCGCTCTCGGCAACGCCTCCACGTTCCTCGAGGCCGCCCGCGCCGCCAAAGCTGCGCAGGCCTCGTGGGCGGCCGTGCCGGCGCCGGTTCGTGGCCGCGTCATCGCCGAGATCGGACGCCTGGTGGAAGCGAACGCCGGTTCCCTCGCTCGCCTTGTCACCCGTGAGGTCGGCAAGCCCTATGCCGAGGCACTCGGCGAAGTGCAAGAGATCGTGGACACCTGCGACTTCTTCCTCGGCGAGGGCCGTCGCCTCTACGGAGAGACCGTGCCCTCCGAGATGCACGACAAGGCGCTGTTCACGTTTCGCATGCCCGTCGGCGCCATCTCGGTCATCACCGCCGGCAACTTCCCGGTCGCCGTGCCGTCCTGGTACCTCGTTCCCGCCCTGCTCTGCGGCAACACGGTCGTCTGGAAGCCGGCCGAGTACTCGGCCGCCGTCGCCACTGCCTTGTACGAGTTGTTCGCGGCAGGGGGACTCCCTGACGGCACGCTCAACCTCGTGCTCGCTGACGGAGCTGGCACCTTTGCCGGCCTCGAAGCCGGCTTGGCCGAAGGCGTCGTCGACAAGGTCGGGTTCACCGGATCGTCAGCGGTCGGGTCTCGTATCGGCGAGCTGACCGGGCGTTATGTGCAGTCAGCCTGCCTCGAGCTTGGCGGCAAGAACCCGATGGTGATCATGGCGGACGCCAACGTCGAGCTCGCCGTCGACGGGGCGCTCTTCTCCGGCTTCGGCACTGCCGGGCAACGCTGCACGTCTCTCGGCACCGCCATCGTCCACGAGTCGCTGCACGACGAGTTCCTCGACCGGCTCGTCGGCCGGCTTGCAACGGCACCCATCGGCGACCCGAACGAGGCGGTGCTGTACGGCCCGATGCTCGACGAGCGCTTCGCCGAGCGGTTCGACGAGTACATCCGCGACCTCATCGAGCCGCACCATCGGGTGCTCGGGAGCAGTGCCACGGGAAGGATCACCTCCGCCAACCCTCGCAAGGGCTTCGTGGGTGACCCGGACGAGGGTGTGTTCTGCCACCCGAGCATCGTCGACGGGGTCCGCATCGAGGACGAGATCGTGCGCACGGAGACGTTCGGCCCCATGATCGGCGTTGCCTCGTTCTCGGACTTCGACGAGGCGATGGCGCTCGCCAACCGCTCCGGTTTCGGTCTCTCGTCTGCCATCTACACCGAATCACCGTCGGCGGTGTTCGCGTTCCGCCAGCGGATCAGCGCGGGAATGGTCAGCGTGAACAACTCGACGTCGGGCGCCGAGGCGCACTTGCCTTTCGGTGGTAACGGGCGCTCGGGCAACGGGAGCAGACAGAGCGGCAAGTGGGTGCTCGACCAGATGACACGTTGGCAGTCGATGAACTGGGACTACTCCGGCCACCTGCAAAAGGCGCAGATGGACACCGACGTGGTGCGCGCTGATCGGGGCTACCGGCTCGAGGACTGATCAACCACGGTCCGTGGGCTGCGTCCCGGTGGGAGGGCGCGACGTCCCGGTGTAGGGGCGTGTCATCGGCCCGATGGCGTCGAGGTCGACCTCGACGAGGTACGGCTTGTTGGCAGCCAGGCCGTCGCGAACCGCTGTACCGAAGGCCGCCGTCGTCGTCACCCGCGTGGCTTCCACGCCGAGAGCGCCGGCCAGTGCCACGAAATCGGGCGCTCCGAGCTCGACCCCGATACGACCGTCGCCTTCGCCGAACTGCTTGTCCTGAATGTTGCGAAGGATCCCGTAGCCCCCGTCGCAGAACACGAGCACGATGGCGTTGAGCCCTTCGCGGGCCAAGGTGGCGAGCTCGGTAGCTGCCAACATCACGCCGCCATCGCCCACCATGAGCACGACCTGACCGCTCGGGCCGGCGCCACGAGGACGCGCCGACGCCGCAGCCGCCCCCAACGCGTGAGCAAGCCCGAGGCCGATGGCGAATCCGTTGGGCATGATCGCCCGGCGAGATCCGGTCACCGGAAGCAGGCGGTTGCCCCAGGTGTAGGCCGGGATCGTGCTGTCCTTGACCACGACCGTGTCCGGCCCGATGGCTGCGGCCAGCTCGTCGAGAAGACCGGCCTGGGGGCCGATCACGTGACGGAGTCTCGACCGAGCAGCCGCTGCGACCTTCGTCACCCCGTCGCTCCACTCCGTCACTGCGCCGGCCGCCGGGCCACTGGAGCCCGGGCCACTGGAGCCCGGGCCACTGGAGCCCGGGCCACTGGAGCCCGGCCCGGCCGGCAGTGACGCCAGGATTGCCTGGAGGACGGTCTTGGCATCACCGGAGACGGCGACCGTCGCTTCGTAGTTCCGCCTGGGACCTTCGGGTGCGACGTCGATCTGAAGGATTCGAGACGGGAGCTCCATGCTCCAGTTCTCCGTGTTCGGGCCCTGGTAGCGCGTACCGACGGCGATGAGGAGGTCGGACTGGCGACACAGCTCGCGCACGTCGGCATCCCAGGAGAGGTTGCCGATGCAAAGGGGATCGTCCTCGCTGAGCACCCCGCGTCCATTCGGGCTCGTGAGCAGCCCGGCACCGAGTCGATGCACCAGCTCGGCGACCTCTCGCTCGGCGCCCGAGGAGACTGCGCCCCCGCCGGCCCACACGAGCGGCTTCCGGCTCGCGATGACGAGGGCGACGGCCGCATCGACGTCGGCAGGGCGCGGCACAGCCGGGACGACGGGCTCGAGCAGCTGGGCGATCTCTTCAGGGCTCGTCGCCTGCGTCTCGGCGTACTGCAGATCGATGGGTAGCTCGACGCTGACCGGGCCGCGCGGTGCGGAGAGAGCCTGGGAGATGGCAGTGGCGACCACGACAGCGATGTCCTCGGCCGACTCGGCCCTGCCGACCGCCTTGGACAGTGCCGCCAGCATGGCGGGCTGATCAGGAACTTCGTGTATGAAACCGCGACCAGCATCCAGATACCGCGTCTCCACCTGCCCGGTCAGGTGAAGGACAGGGGAACCGGAGACGAACGCCTCCAGCAAACCACCCATGGCGTTGGCAGCGCCCGGGCCTGTCGAGGTGATGAAGACACCCAAGCGGCCTGTGACCCGGGCGTATCCGTCTGCGGCTCCGGCAGCTGCCTGTTCGTGACGGACAGTGATCGCCCGGATCCTGCCCCTTCGCCTGATGGAGTCGTAGATGGGCAGGTTGTGCACGCTCGGGATCCCGAAGACAACCGTGACCCCGGCCTGCTCGAGTACGTCACTGACTGCATCACCGCCGGTGTGCTGTTCCATCTGGCGTGGCCCTCCTCGTTCAGGCCCACCGTAGCCAGGGCACCGCACGGCGAGCATCCACGGCATTGACACACCCTCGCCGTAACGTTCCGGGCGTGGCACCATCTCAGGACCTCGCTGCTGATTACTGCTTTGTTCATGCTGCTGACCTCCACCTCGACACGCCCTTCAGTGGAGTGGGCGAGACGGCGCCGGTCGTGGCGGCCGCCTTGCGTGAGGCCTCCCTCGATGCGTTCGACAACCTCGTTGACCTTTGCCTGGACCGCCACGCCGCCTTCCTCGTGATCGCCGGCGACATCTACGACGGAGCCGATCGCGGGATTCGTGCTCAGCTCCGCTTCCGCGACGGCCTCGGCCGCTTGTCGGATGCCGGAATCGCCACGTTCGTCGTGCACGGCAACCACGACCCCGTCGAATCAGGGTGGTCAGCTGTGTCCGCCTGGCCCCCTCTCGTCACGATCTTCGGGAGCGACACCGTCGAAGCGGTTCCGGTTCATCGTGACGGGAAGCTGCTCGCGGTCGTTCAGGGCATCTCCTACGGGCGCACGGACGTAAGCGAGAACCTCGCGTTGCGTTTCGCGCCGGCTGCGGGGCCTGGCATTCACGTCGGTGTCCTCCATTGCAACGTGGCGGGGTCGACCGGCGGTCACGAGGACTACAGCCCGTGCTCGCTCCAAGACCTCCGGCGCGCCGGCCTCGACTATTGGGCACTCGGTCACATCCACGCTCGGAGCGTGCTCAGCGGACGCCCTTACGGGGAGGAGCCCTGGGTCGTATACCCCGGGAACTTGCAGGCGCGAAGCCCGAAGGCGAGCGAGCAGGGGGCAAAGGGCGCCTGTGTCGTCGCCGTGTGCGGCGGGCGCGTCGGATCGCTCGAGTTCGTCGCCTGTGACCGCATCCGCTACGCCACGATCGATGTCGACCTTGCACCCTTCATATCGCTCGACGTGCTGCGGGACGCCCTCACCAGCGCCGGCCGGGCCGAGATCGCCCGAGCCGGCGGGCGCTCGGTCATCTTGCGAGCGCACCTGAGCGGACGTAGCGAGCTCCATGGTCCGTTGCGCGCCCCGCGGACCCTGGCGGAGCTGCTCGCCTCGCTTCGGGACGACTTCACTCCCAGCGACCCCTGGGCCTGGTGGGATCGCCTCGAGGACGCCAGCGCGCCGCCAATCGATCTCGACGACTTGAGAGGCGGCTCGGATTTCGCCGCCGACCTGATCGCCATTGCCGAAGAAATGGCCGCCGCGTGCACGGAGCCGGCCATCGTGCCGGGGCTCGAGCCCAGCCTTCCCAGCGACTTCCTCGATGACATCACCTCCACATTGCCGAAGTCGCTCCGAGCGCGGGCAATGGCGTCGGAGCTGTCAGCCGGTGAGCTGCTGGCGGCTGGCCTCATGGCGGCGCTCGACGAGCTCGGTGCGGGCGAGACGCTGAACCAGGCGGTGAGCTGAGATGCGGCTGTCATCGTTTCATGTCGACGGCTACGGAGCGCTGGCAGATTTCGGCGCCGACGACCTCGCACCCGGCCTTGTCGTCCTGCTCGGACCCAACGAAGCCGGGAAGTCCACGCTCTTCGATTTCGTCACAGGCGTCCTGTTCGGGTTTCCCTCGCGCAAGGACAACCCGAAATATCGGTCGCCGGTGCGCGGCGGGCGACACGGAGGTCGGGTCGGTTTCGTCGACGAAGCTGGCGCCCACTGGGTCGTCGAGCGCCACGCCGGTGCACAACGGGACCTCGTCGTTCGTCTGCCTGACGGATCGTCGGGCGACGAACACAGCCTCGCCCGCGCCCTGGCGGGTGCGAGCGCATCGCTCTTCGAGGCAGTGTTCGCCGTCGGGCTCGACGATCTGGGCCAGATGAAGAACCTGCAGAGCGACGAGGTCCGGGAGCTCCTCTTCACAGCCAGCATCTTCGGTCAGCGTCGCTCCGCTACGACGGCCATGAAGAGGTTGGCCGAGTCACGCGACGAGCTTGCCCGGCCCCGCCGCGAGGAAGCCACTGCCAACCGGTTGGCCGCCGAGCTCGAGGTGGTACGTGGCGAGTTGGCGATCGCGCGACTGGAGGCGGGCGCCTTCGAGGCCCTGCAGCGCCAGGAGTCCGAGATCGCCCAGGAGCTGCGGGCGACGCGGGCGAGGCTCAAAGGGCTGAGGGAGCGCGATCGACAGCTGCAGCTCCTCGAGAGCTGCTGGCAGCACTACCACCGCGCCCGAACGGCCGCCGGCGAGCTGGCCTCGCTCCCGCCGATCGGGCCGGCCGTGACCCTGATCGAGTACGCCGGCACCGTGCGGGAGCTCGCCGGTGAGCGCTCAGGCCACCGTGAGCGGATCGAGAAGCTCGCTGAGCTGCGCAGATCCCAAGCCTCGCTGGAAAGTTCCATCGACCGGCGGCTCCCCCGCGTGGGGTCGTCATGGACCCGTGAGCGCGCCCTCGAGGCCGCTGCTCCGGACGTCCTGGGCGAGAGCGTCCGGTCCGCACGTGACCGCCTGAGCGCTCTCCGCATCGACCTCGCCTCGAAAGACGCAGTGCTCGCGCAGGCTGACGGACTGTTGACCGCCATACCGCTCGACGACGACTCCAACGACATTCCGGGCCGCCGAGAGCTCGAAGCTCGCGACCATGCCGTGACGGAGTTGCGCGACCGGCTCGCCGAATCGGAGCGGTTGCAGCTCGAGACCTTGGCGGACGAGCGCGAGCTGGCCCTCGCCCGGGTGTCGTCGGCGCCCTCGGTGCCGGCGAATCGATCCGCCGTCATCTCGCTCCTCGTGAGCGGCATGGCGGTCTGTGCGGTTGGGGCGGCGCTCTTCGCCGGCGGGCACGCCGTTCTCGCCGTCCTGACGCTGGCCGTCGGTCTCGTCCTCATCGCCACCGGCGGTCACATGCGACGTCAGGCCCGCCAGCACGCCGCCGCTCCATCGGCATCGGAAGCTTGGGCGGTGGCCACACGAGGCGCCGAATCACGGCGGCCATCGCGGACGGATCCCACCAGCGCGACGCGCGAGGTACAGCTCGAGCGCACGCTCGCTCGTACGGCCGAGCTTGCCCGCCAGCTCGGGTTGCCGACACCGCCGTCGCGCGTCGACCTCGACCGCCTCGCAGCCACGTTGCAGCGGCAATGGGAGCGAAGGCGCCAGCTCGACGATCTCGTCACTGCTCGTGCGCAAGCCCAGGCTCGACACCTGCTGGCCGCAGAAGCAGTCGAAGGGTCTCGCCGGAGACTTTCTGACGAGCAGGCGTCGTACGGGGCCTGGTGCGCTTCCCACGGCTTCGACCCGACGGCGCAGCCCGACGCCACGCTCGAAGCGATCGCGGAGCTGGCAGGCGTGTGTCAACAACTGCAAGGCCTTGAGCGGATTGAGCGGGCCATCGCCGATCTCGATCCGGCGGTCGAGTCCTTTGTCCGTCGGTGCTGTGCACTGTTCGAAGCCCTCGACCCTGCTCTGTTGACGACCCACTCGACTCCCGGACCAAGCGACGGCGCAGCCGACGATCTCGAATCCATGCTGACGCCGCTCGTGCTCGAGCTCGATGAAGCCCTCGCTGCCGCCTCTACCCGCATGTCGCTGGAGCGAGAGCGGGCGGCCGCTGAGCGGGCGCTCGAGAGTGCCATCGGGGGCGGCCGAACGGCCGAAGCTGTGCGCTCCCAGCTCGTGACGGGCGACGTGCTGTCATGGGCGCGCGAGCGTTCCGAGCTTGAGCCCGCGATCGAGGAGTTGACGGCCGCCGAGGAAGACGCAGTTCGCCAGCACCAGTCTCTCGCCGAGGAGATGCGCCGGCTGGCGACCTCGGCACGCATCGCCGACCTCGAGCAGCGCTACGTGGCGCTCGACTTCGAGCTGGATGCGGCCCTGCGTCAGTACCTCGTTCTCGGGACAGCCCGGGGCCTGCTGCAGCGGACGCTCGCCCAGCACGAGCGTGAGCGGCAGCCGGCGGTCGTCGCCAATGCCGCCGCCCATTTCGAACGAGTCACCGCTGGCCGCTACGTCGGCCTGCTGGCCGACGCAGGCGTGGACGGCCGCCAGACGATCCGTGCGCTGTCGTCGAGCGGAGAGGTGATCGACGCCCATCGCCTGAGCCGCGGGACGATCGAGCAGCTCTACCTGTGCCTTCGCCTCGGCCTGGCCGACTCGTTCGCGGAGCGCTCCGTCTCCCTTCCGATCGTGCTCGACGACGTGCTCGTGAACTTCGACCCCGAGCGGGCGGCAGCAGTCGCCTCCGAGTTGGCTTCAGCTGCCGAGACGCATCAGATCCTGTTGCTCACCTGCCACCCGCATCTCGCCGAGCTGGTGATGCGGGCAAGCGGCCACCTCGCCCAACCCGCGCAGCTCATCCGACTGGGCCGGCTCGGGCAGCCAGGTCGCGGAGCCGAACAGCTTGCCCTCGCTGCACTGACGGCACTCCCCGATTTGCTCCAAGAGGACGCCACGGGGCCTCGCCCGGCCACCGGCAGGGCCGATCCAGGTCTGCCCACCGCAGCCGGCGGATAGCCGGGCGCGCCGACCGACGCCGGGCGGCACCGTCGCGACAGGCGGCGGGGTCTCACTGCGGCGATGACGACCGAGGCAAGGTGGCGGTACGGTCCTGTCCATGGGATACACGCGTCAGCAGTGGCACGACGCCATGGTGCGCTCGGCAGGTGCGGACGAGCGGGGACGAACGGCGGCCATCTCGTTGTCGGCGCTCGCCGGCGCGGTCATCCTGGTGCTCGGCTGGAACTCCGGTCACATCCGTCACCCGGTGCTCGTTGTCATCGGTGCAGCGATCCTCGTTGCCGCCGTCGTCCAGTTCGCGCTGTTCGTTCATCGGCGGCTCCGGGGTTCGCAATGAGGCGGTATCTCCTCTCAGCGTTCTACCGGTCCCGCCGCAGCTGACCCTGACAGACACAGCGTCAGGGAGCAGCGACCGAAGCTAAAAGGGTGTGAGGCAGTAGGGCGGCCGGTCGTTGGCGAACATCCGAGCCGCCAGTGGCACGGCCCCGGCGGACACCTGACGGATCTGCCCGACGTCGGCGAGCGACTGTGCGGAGACGCCGCCGAGGTAGATGCTCGCCAGCCGGGACGCATCCAGCTCGAGGTCGGGCTCCCCCTCGGTTCGGGAGACTTCCGCAGTCCCCCACTCCTCGGTGACGACGACTCGGTACCGGCCTGTGTTCCAAGGGCAGAAGTGATCGTGCAACCCGATCACGAGGTCGCCTTGGCCGGGATAGCGGCGCAGCGCCAGGCACCTCGCCACGTCGACGAGGCGAACCCAGGTGCGGTCCCTTGACGCCGTGCACTGCAGTTGGCGGGGCTCAGCGAGGAGCCACCTGATGGGCTCGTCGACGGGCCGTCCGGTAGCGACCAGTTCGACCGTGAGATCGACTCCGAGGAGGAAGTCCCAGAGCGCCACGTAGGCGTCGCTCGACAGTGCGCACAGCTCGTGAACGAGGAGCCGGCGAGGCCAATGCTCAGGCGGGTTGATCGAGACGACCTCGTAGGCCACGTAACCGTCGAGGCGTCCGCCCTCCTCGTAGACGGCGTAGAAGCGTCGGGCGAGCTCTTCACCGCCCGGCTCCCCCAGCGCGCTCGTGTAGTCGATTTCCGAGCGATCGAGCTCCCCGGCACGCGTCGGGGCGTATTCGGCATACACGGCCGGGAGCGCCACGGCCGCTTCCTCCCGGGGCACCAGCCGTACGCTCCCTGCCGCAAGCTCGCCGGCGGGCACCGCCAATCGGCCGACGCGCTTGTCGACCGTGTACGACGAGCCAAACGTCGCCTGGCCGTACCCGAAGCGCCCGTAGATGCCGCCTTCGCTCGCATACAGCGCCGCTGCGATCTCGCCGCGCCCCCGAATGTCGTCGAGCTGATACCTCATCAGCTCTCGCAGTCGTCCCTGCCGCCGGTGGGACGGCAGGACCGCAACGGCAACCACCATGGCCGCCGCCGCACGGCCGAGACCGGGGACGGTCATACTCGTGGCCTCCGACGCAGCAGTTCCGACGAGGGCTCCCTCGTCACGAGCGGCGGCCACCCGATCGAGGGTCATCACCGACCTGATGAGGTCCTCGAAGCCTTTCGGCATTCGCGCTCCGAAAGCGCCGGCATCGACGTCGAAGAAGCCGTCCACTTCGCCTTCGCGCAAGGGGCTGATCGGTGGTCGCAGCGACACGGCACGGCTCGCGTCATCGGGGGCCATGAGGCGAGTTTCTCACGAACGCCGACCGGGACGGGCCGGCAACGCCTCAGGCCAGTCGGGCGCGCAGGTGCAGGAACAGCGGGACTCGCTGCCAGTGGCTGCCTTCGGAGGGGTCGGTGACCTCCCGTAGGGACTCGATCACCAGGCCGGAGCGCTCCAGAGCCCGAGCGTAGGTCCCGAGCGGGCGGTGGGCACTGTGGAAGGTCATCTGGAGCCCGTCGCGCTCGATGTCGTCGTGGTAGCGGAAGGCGCTCATATACGAAGCGCGGATGACAAAGGGAGCATCACCCCCGTTCTCGCCTTCCTCGAAGCTTCCGGCCGAGTTCATCGGATGGACGATCGCCATGCAGAGGCGACCGCCCGGGACCAGCAGCCGCGCGATCTCTGCCACGGCGTCGTCGAGGTCGTCCACGTCCTGCAGGGACATGAAGGCGACGACGAGATCCGCGCAACCGGTCCGTACCGGGGCGATTGCGATGTCTGCCACGCCGACCGGGACCGGCCGCTCGTGGGCTGCGCAAGCACGGGCCAGGGCCGGCGAGCCGTCGAACATCACGACGCGGTGGCCGAGTGCGGTCAAGTCCCGTCCGAGCCGGCCCTCTCCACCGCCGACGTCGACGGTGAGGCGGCCAGGCGGCGGGAGGAGCTCGAGGAAGCGCGCTCGGTGGAAGCGGTCGTAAGAGTCATGCCCAGGCGTCCGGACCCACCGGATCCACTCGTCGGCGTGCTCGTCCCACGCCCCGCGCATCGTCAACGTCGGAAGGTGCGGGCTCAGCCGTCGGCCGTCGGGTGGGGCTGCGCCTCGCGCTCGATCGTCTTGCGGATGATGTCGACCCGTACCTCGCTCGAGTTGACGTCGTCGCCCTGCTCGGCCACGAGTGCCGCTCGGTCGGCCTCGGCCTCTGCCGCCGCTCCCGAGTCCGCCGCCGCCAGCCGGGCTTCGATTCCCTCTGCGACCAGGCGCTCGGCTTCCTCGACGAGTGCTTCGACCATCTGGTCCTCGGGCACGACGCGCACGATCTGGCCCTTGATGAACAAGTGGCCCCGCTTGCGGCCCGCCGCGATCCCGAGATCGGCCTCGCGCGCCTCGCCTGGTCCATTGACGACACAGCCCATGACGGCCACCTGGATGGGCAGGTTCCGGTTCTCGAGGGCCGCCTGCGCCGCTTTGGCCACCCCGATGACGTCGATCTCGGCGCGGCCGCAGGATGGGCAGGCGATCAGGTCGAGGCCCTTGCGCTCGCGCAGGCCCAGGGCCTCCAACAGCTGACGGCCCGCGCGGGCTTCCTCTACGGGGTCGGCCGTGAGCGAGTACCGGATCGTGTCGCCGATGCCCTCGGAAAGGAGCGTGGCGATACCGGCAGTGGCTTTCAGCAAACCTGCCGGCGGCGGCCCTGCTTCGGTCACGCCGAGGTGGAGCGGGTGGTCGAACGTCTCCGACGCGAGCCGGTAGGACTCGATCATGAGCGGCACGTTCGAGGCCTTCACCGAGATCTTCACGTCATCGAAGTCGACTTCCTCGAAGTACGCCAGCTCCATGCGCGCCGATTCCACGAGCGCCTCCGGCGTGGCCCCCCCGAAGCGCTTGTACAGCTCCGGGTGCAGTGACCCGGCGTTCACGCCGATGCGGATGGGAACGCCACGGTCTCGTGCCTCTGCCGCGATCTGCTTGATCTCCTCCGGCTTGCGCAGATTGCCGGGATTGAGGCGCAGCCCGTGCACGCCCGCTTCGAGGGCGGCGAGGGCCATCTCGTGATGGAAGTGCACGTCGGCCACGATCGGGACCGGCGATCTCGGGACGATCCTCGCCAAGCCCTCGGCCGCCGCCTGCTCGTTGCAAGTACAGCGAACGATGTCGGCCCCCGCGGCCGCCAGCGCGTAGACCTGGGCGAGGGTGCCTTCCACGTCGGCCGTCTTCGTGATCGTCATCGACTGGACCGTGATCGGAGCATTGCCTCCGACGGCGACGTTGCCGACGTGAATCTGCCGTGTCGTGCGACGTTGCGACGTTGCAACCGCAGGTCGTGCCATTCACCGAGACTACCGGCAGGCGACCGCCCGGCAGGAGGCGCCCATCTGGGCCGCCGGGGCACCGAGCGACCGAAGGCAGCGCACGGCGGCGGCGGCGGTTGTCAGCCCCCGGTCAGGTGCACGGGTTGCAGGATGTTGGAGTAGAGCGCGCCGACGCCGACGATGACGATGAGTGCGAGGAAGACGTACGCGAACGGCAGCAGCTTGGCCACGTCGGCGTGGTACGGCCGCCCGCGACGCGAGCGGATCCGTTCGTACACGGCGATGGCGACGTGCCCACCGTCGAGCGGCAGCATCGGCAGCAGGTTGACGACCCCGATGAACAAGTTGATGAAGGCGAGGAACACGAACAGCGACGAGATCCCGAGGCTGTAGAGCTGGGAACCGAGCTGTACGGCACCGAGGATCGACACGACCTGTCCGTTCGACGACCCTCCGCCCGAAGAGGTCGTGGCGGGGACGCCGGCGCACGCCTTTGGAGGGGCGGTCGTGCTGCCGGCCGTCACGACCTGATGGCCGAACGAGCGCAGCCCGCTCAGCGAGAAAAAGCTCCCGAGACCCGAGAACGTCGTGCTGACGAGTGAACCGAACTCGCTCGCCGACTTCGGCACCGACTCGAACGGCCCGTAGCTGACTTGCTTCGTGACGAGGAGCTCGACGCCGATCTCACCTTTGGTGTGATGAGTTACGACGCCGGCCGAGCAGGTGGCAACATGCTCGGTCGCGGGCGTGACGACGAGGTGGACCAACCGGCCGTCGCGGCGGACGACGACCTGGAGCGGCTTGCCGGCACTCGAGGCGATGAAGGCGGTGAGCGAGTTGAACGTGGGGGTGGGGTGCCCGTCGACCGATACGAACGCGTCGCCGGGCTCGAGGCCGGCAACTGCCGCCGGCCCGGGGTGCTTGTCGACCTGGAACAGGCTCGAGATCGTCGGCGCGCTCGGCACCGGGGTGCCGAGGAACGCAAAGACCGACCACAGCAAAGCGAAGGCGAGGAGGAAGTGGACGAGCGAGCCGGCGCATGCGACGAGGACCCGTCGTGGGAAGCTCGCTTGCCGGTAGCTCCTTGGCTCGTCTTCCTCCGGCACGTCTTCCAGCATCGTCATGCCGACGATCTTCACGTAGCCGCCGGCGGGCAATGCCTTGACGCCGTAGGTCGTCTCGCCCCGGACCACCGCCCACAGCCTCGGCCCGAAGCCGAAGAAGTACTCGGTCACCTTCATCCCGCTCAGTTTCGCCGTGGCGAAATGGCCCAGCTCGTGCAGCATGACCATGGCGACGATCGCCAGCACCACCACGAGGACCCCGGTGGCGTGGAAGGCAACGGCGACGACCACGACTCCGAGGATGACGACGAGCAGCTTCGCCAGGGCGAGGAGGAGATTCGAAGTCTGCGCGTCCTGCTCGGGCAGGCCGCCGCCGTCCGAGGCGCTCAAGCGGCCCGCTCTCGCCGTTCCACCGCCATACGGGCAACCGACCGGGATTCCGAGTCGACGGCCAACACGTCCTGCACGGTCACCAGCTTGGTCGATTCGTGAGCATCGAGGGTGTCAGCCACGACGTCGGCGATCCCGCCCCAGGACAAGCGGCCGTCGAGAAACGCGGCCACGGCGACCTCGTTGGCGGCGTTCAGGCAGGCCGGAGCACTGTCACCAGCTCTCCCGGCGGCGAAGGCGAGACCGAGGCAACGGAAGGTTGCGTAGTCGGGCGGCTCGAACTCGAGGCTGGTGGCCTGCGACCAGTCGAGTGTGCCGTAGGCAACCGCGAGCCGGGCGGGATAGCCCAGCGCATAGCCAATCGGTAGGCGCATGTCCGGGTTGGACAGCTGGGCGAGCGTCGCGCCGTCGGAGAACTCGACCATCGAGTGCACGATCGACTGCGGGTGGATGACGACGTCGATCTGCTCGTAGGAGAGGTCGAAGAGCGCTTGCGCCTCGATCACCTCGAGACCCTTGTTCATGAGCGTGGACGAGTCGACCGTGATCTTCGGCCCCATCTTCCAGGTCGGGTGCTCGAGGGCCTCGGCCACGGTGGCATCCGCCAGTTGATCGAGGCGCCGCCCGCGAAACGGCCCACCGCTCGCCGTGAGCACGACCCGGGCGACGGCAGCGGGCGAGGTGTTCAGGCACTGGTGGATCGCACAATGCTCCGAGTCGACCGGGATGAGGTCGCCGGAGGAGGCCCTCCACGCCGACTTCACGACCGGGGCGCCTGCGACGAGCGACTCCTTGTTCGCCAGCGCAAGCCGCTTCCCCGCCTGCAAGGCCGCCACGGTGACGTCGAGGCCGGCAAAGCCGACGACTCCGTTCAGCACCACGTCGCCGACGTCGGCGAGCGAGGCGAGCGCCCCGACACCGGCGCGGACCTCGGTGCCGCTCGGGACCAGGGCCTCGAGGTCGGAGGCGCGGGACTCGTCGGCGATCGCCACGACCTGTGGATGCCAGCGCCGCGCCTGCTCAGCCAACACTGCGACCGATGAACCGCTGCCGATCGCGGCTACTTCGAAACGGTCGGACGAGGAGGCGATGACGTCGAGGGCTTGCGTGCCGACCGAACCCGTCGATCCGGCGATGACGATGCGTCTGGTCGAGCTCATGTCGCTCAGCCGTGGATGAGGCGAACGAGGCAATAGGTCGCGGGCAGCACGAAGAGGAGGGAGTCGACGCGGTCGAGCAGCCCGCCGTGAGCTGGAAGGATCGACCCCATGTCCTTCACGCCGATGTCGCGTTTCAGCATGGACTCGGCAAGATCCCCCAACGGGGCGAACACCGCGACGACGAGACCGAGCTCGAAGGCGTGAGGCACAGTCCACGGGTGCATGTGACCGACGATGGCAACCGAGAGGGCGACGGCGGCAAAGCACCCACCGAGCAGACCCTCCACGGTCTTGTTCGGGCTGATCGATGGAGCGAGACGACGAGTACCGATCCAACTGCCGAACGCGTAACCGCCGACGTCGTAGGCGACCGTCGCCACGATTGCGCCGAGCATGTAGGCGAGGCCATGCCGATGGGGAAACTCGCGTGGTGCGATCAACAATGTCCCAAAGCCGCCCATCAAACCGATCCACGCCCACGCCATGACGGTGGCGGCGAAGTTCGCCGTTGGGGCTCGGCGCGTCACGCCGAAGAGGTACCAACACAACGTCGCGATCACGACTGCGGCACCCACGATCAGGTCCGCCTGAGGGCCTTTCTCGTAGCCGGCGATCGCCACGGCGGCGACGCCGAGCAGCCCGACCAGCACGGCGGGTTTGAATCTGGCCCGGCGCAGGACCTGGAAGAGCTCTGCGACTGCGACGACCAACACGATGGTGACGAGCGCGAGCACGGCGACGGGCCCCGCGAGGAAGATCAACAGGACGGCGATGCCGACCGCCAGCCCGGTGACCGTTGCGACCACCGGGTTCCGCTTGGCGGTCGACGCGACCGGCGCGGTCGGCGCAGCCGGCGCATGCCGGGGGAACCGCGGGATGCCGGCAGGCGGCGCCACCGTGACCGATGCCGTGGCCTTGTCATGCCGGCCACGCCCGGCGAACGTGACGCGAGCGCGATGCGACCCGCGCCCCGTACGCCGGGACACGGCAGCCGAGGATCTTGCCGTCTGCTCGTCATCGGCCAACTCCTCGTCGAGAAGCGACGTGCGGGGATCGGGGACGCCGACCTCAGCGGAGCCTCCGGACGGGTCTTCGCCGGCGTCCTCGGGCTCGGTCTCGACAGCCGGTCCGGTGCCGGTGGTGCGCCCGACCGTGAAGTCGAAACCGAAGGGATCCGGCTCGTCGATCCCGAGCCCGTGATCCTGCACGGCGGTTCCCTCGTGGACGATCTCGGCGAACGTGACGTCGTCGTCGTCCCAGTCGGCCTCCACCTCGCGCCACACCGGTCCCGGATAGGACGGCGTCGGATCGGCGAAGGGACCATCGAGCAGGATTCGGGGGACTTCCCGAGTCGGCGGGTCCCGCCAATCGGGCAGGACGGGTGAGACTGACAGCGTCGCCGCGGGTGGCTCGGCCGGCCCGGCCTGTCTGGGTTCGTCGAAGTCGGCGAGGTCGTCGTCTTCGTGATCGAGGGAGGTCCGGATCCACGAGTCGTCCGAGCGCTCAACCTGCACCCGATGCGAGTCGTCCTCCTCTGGCGGAGCCGGTGGAACGAGCCC
>JBEKMC010000023.1:0-32926 GCA_050008715.1 Acidimicrobiales bacterium
CTCACGACCGCGAGCCCGGTTGCGCCGTAAAGGAAGCCATCGAGGACGGGCGGCTCGAGTACGAGCGGCTGGAGAGCTACCGCCGCCTGCAGCGGGAGCAGCGGCGATTGGCGGCGCGCACCGACGCTCGCCTGCGAGCGGAGCGCTCCGCCCAGTTCAAGCAGCTCAACAAGCAGATGCGATCGCAGTTCTATCGCTGAGCCAGGCACCCGGGCGTCACCGCCGCCGGCGGACCGTGCCCTATCCTCCACGCCATCGCCAAGGCTCCTGACGAGACGAGCGCACCGTCTGCCTCCGTCGAGGCGGTGCTCGTGGCGGGTGCTCGGGCTGGCGATCGGGAAGCTCTCGAGTCGCTGCTTCGATCTCACCACGCCCGCTGCTACGCCGTGTGCCGCCGGCTGCTGAGCGACGAGGAGGACGCGCTCGACGCCACGCAGGAAGCGATGATCGCCATCGCCCGGGGGATCGTCTCCTTCGACGGGCGGAGCTCGTTTCCGACATGGGTGTACCGGGTCACGATGAACGTCGCGTTCGACGAGCTGCGACGAAGGCGTCGGCGCCCGCCGACGGACCGTTTGGCGGAATCGGCCGACGGCGCGGACCGGGTCGACTCGCTCGTCGTCGAACCGGGCAGCGACGAGGTCGGCGACGCCGTCAGTGCCCGCTTGACCGTCGACGATGCCCTCGCCCGGCTGTCGGTCGAGCACCGGACCGCCGTCGTGCTGCGGGACATGCTCGACCTCGGGTACGCCGAGATCGCCGACATGCTCGGCGTACCCGTCGGCACCGTGCGGTCGCGCATCGCCCGGGGGAGAGCCGCCCTCGCCCACGAGCTGAGGCCAGGGAACTCCGGGCCGCCCGCCAGCGTCGAAACCCATGGACCGCGAACATGACCGACGAACCCCGACCACCTTTCATCCCCGATGGCTCCGCTCATGCGGGCCTTGTCGAGCTGTCGTCGCTCGTCGACGGGGCGCTCCCCGAGCCCCAGCTCGGCACGGTGGACCTCCACGTGCGACGGTGCGACCGCTGCCGCCACGAGCTGGCCCAGCTGAGCTCGGCTCGCACGGCCCTCGCCGGCGCGAGCCATCCGGTCGCCCCTGCCGGCACGGCCGATCGGGCCGTGGCGGCGGCGATGGCGGCGGCGTTGCCTCGTGTGGCCGCGGAGGCCCGGGTGGCGCCGCTGCTCATCGCCGCTACGTGCTCGCCCGCCAGGCCGCCGCCGCCCTGATCATCGCCGGCGGGATCGGTGCCGGCGTCGTCGCCCTCGTCCGGTCGGATCACGGTGGGAGCACGGCGACAGCCGGACCGGCACAGACCACGAGTCCGGCCATCGGAGGAAAGAACATGACTCCCCCCTCGACCGTGCACAACGGCGCAAACGGCGGCCCGGTTGCCGGAGGCGTCGTCCTGCAGTTGCGGGCGGAGATCGGGCCTACCTCGTGTGCACACACGGGCGCTCGCGGGCGCCTCGACGGCGCCAGCCCTCCAGCAGGCAAGGACCTGACCGTGGCAGATCCGGGCGCGGGCGAGGCAAGCTGCGTCCTCCTCGGACCGGCCTTTGCCGTCGTGTCGAGCTCGAACGTGACGCAGGTGTCGCTGCACAAGCGCGCTGCGGGCATCGTCGCCGTCACGATCCACGCCGGCACGACCGCGGTGACGAGTGCCACCGGCCTGAACCGAGCCATCGCCACTGGCGCCACGATCGACGTCGTCGGCGGGGGAGTGGATCTCGGCCCCGCCGTCGTCGTCAACGGACCGGTGATCACCATTGTCGTCAGCCAGTCCATCGCCAAGGTCCTCGCTCAGGACCTGCCTTGACGTAGCGAGTCATCAAGGTCCTCTTAGCCAGGTCGGGCCGACGGCTCGTTAGGTTACGCCGATGCCGGCGCGCCGAGTCTTCGTCGACATCGAGCCGTTGCGCAGCTCGCCACAGTTCCGGCGCCTCTGGAACGGCTACCTCCTCAGCGTCCTCGGCTCGCAGATCACCGTCGTGGCGGTTGCCTACCAGGTGTACCGGCTGACGAACTCGTCGCTGGACGTAGGCCTCATCGGCCTGGCACAGATCGCCCCGGTGCTCCTCGGCGCCCTCGCGGGCGGGTCGGTGGCGGACGCCTTCGACCGGCGGCGTGTGCTGCTCGTCAGTCAGGTAGCGCTCTGCCTGTGCAGCCTGGGGCTGCTCTGGAACGCCGCCCTGGCGCGTCCCGCCCTGTGGCCGCTGTATGTGCTGTCGGCGGTCAGCTCCGGTTTCTCCGCCACGGATTCCTCGACCCGGGGCGCCATCTTCGCCAACCTCGTCGAACGGCGGCAGCTCGCCTCCGCTTCGGCCCTGTGGCAGCTGCTCTTCCAGATCGGCACCGTCGTCGGCCCCGGGGTGGCGGGCCTCCTGATCGGTCGCGTCGGCGTGGCGTCCGCCTATGGCACCGATGCCGCCTCGTGCCTCTTCTCGCTGGCGGCGGTGGCGAGCCTTCGCCCCCTGCCACCCGCCGGCGGAGGCACCCGCTTCGGCTGGAGATCGATCCGGGAGGGACTCTCGTTCCTGCGAGGCCGTCAGGCGTTGCAGGCGACCTTCGTGATCGACCTCGCCGCCATGGTCCTCGGGATGCCACGAGCGCTCTTCCCGGCACTCGCCCTCCACCGCTTCCACGGTGGCGCCGAAACCCTCGGCCTTCTCTACGCCGCACCGGGTGCCGGTGCCCTCGCCGGTGCCGCCCTCACGGGCTGGGTGTCGTCGGTGCTCCGGCAGGGCCGAGCCGTGCTCCTCGCCGTCGGCGTCTGGGGCGCGACGATCGCCGCCTTCGGTGTCGTCGGCTGGCTGCCCGCCGCCCTCGGCCTGCTCGCCATCGCCGGGGCGGCCGACGTGATCTCGGCCGTGTTCCGGGGGACGATCCTGCAGACGGAGGCGCCGGACGCGCTGAGGGGGCGGGTTTCTTCGATCCACACCGCCGTGGTGACCGGTGGGCCCCGGCTCGGCGACGTGGAGGCCGGCGTCGTCGCCTCGCTCGCCGGTGTCGAGGTATCGGTCATCTCCGGAGGCCTCGGATGCCTCCTCGGCGTCGCGCTCGTCTGGCGCCTCATGCCACGCCTCGCCGCCTACCTCGCGCCCCACGCCGGCAGCGAGCACGAAGGGCGAGAGCCTTGACGGCGCCCACATGCGACGCCACCTGCGCCGGTGTGGGAAGTTGAAGGCCATGAACATCGGCATCCTCGGAGGTACAGGGCCGGCAGGGAAGGCACTCGCCGCCCGGCTCGCATCAGTCGGTCTCGATGTCCGCATCGGCTCGCGCCAGGCGGAACGGGCTGCGGACATCGCCGCGGAGCTGCAGGGCAAGTGGGAAGGGCGGAATCTGCCGTTGTCAGGTGTCGGCAACGAGACCGCCTGCGAGTCCGATCTCGTCGTGCTGGCGACGCCGTGGGACGGCGCCGCCCCGCTCGCCCGGTCGCTCGCGAACCGGCTCGACGGCAAGATCGTCATCTCGATGGTGAACGCTCTCGCAAAAGTGGGCGACGAGCTCGTGGCGCTCGTGCCGCCGAGCGGCTCGATCACGATCGCCGTGCAGCAGGCGGCGCCGGGAGCCCTCGTCGCCGGCGCTTTTCATCACCTGCCGGCACGGGTCTTGGCCGACCTCAACTCGTCGCTCGACGCCGACGTCCTCGTCTGCTCGGACCATCCTGAAGCGACGAGGGCGGCCGTGGAGCTCTCCGACCTCATCCCGGGTTGCCGTGGGGTCGACGCCGGATCGCTGTCGGCGGCGTCTGCCATCGAGGCCTTCACGGCCGTCTTGATCGGGATCAACATCAAGCACCGGGCTCACGCCAGCATCAAGCTGACTGGCTTCGATCCCACAGGGGCCGCCCGGTGATGCGGCTCTACGACACGGCGCGCCGCGAGGTGGTGCCGTTCGAGCCCGGTCCGGTCGTGACGATGTACACGTGCGGCATCACGCCGTACGACGCCGCCCATCTGGGTCACGCCATGGTCTACGTCACCTACGACGTCCTGCAGCGGCGCCTGCGGGACCTCGGCCACCGCACCGAGTGCGTACGGAACGTCACCGACGTCGACGACGACATCCTGCGCAAAGCTCGTGAGCTCGGCGTGCACTACCTCGACCTCGCCGCCGGCGAGATCGCCCGGTTCGACACCGACATGCGGGAGCTCAACCTGCTGCCGGCAGCGAGCGAGCCGCGGGCGACCTCGGCCATCCCCGACATCCTCGGGTTCATCGGCATGGTCCTCGATGCCGGGCATGCCTACAGGGCCGGCGGCGCCGTGTACTTCGATGTCTCGTCGTTTCCGGCCTTCGGCCAGGTGAGCCACTACGACCGGGAGAAGATGCTGGAGCTGGCGGCCGAACGTGGCGGCAATCCCGACGACCCGTTCAAGGACGACCCCCTCGACTTCGTCCTGTGGCAGCCCTCGGCCGAGGACGAGCCCGCATGGGACTCGCTGTGGGGCAAGGGCCGCCCCGGCTGGCACATCGAGTGCTCGGCGCTGGCGCTCCGAGAGCTCGGCACGACGATCGACCTGCACGGGGGCGGCGACGACCTCGTCTTCCCACACCACGAGTGCGAGGCCGCCCAGTCGGAGGCGGCCACGGGCGAGCCGTTCGTCCGCCACTGGATGCATGTCGGGATGGTGCGCCTCGGTGGCGAGAAGATGTCCAAGTCGCTCGGCAACCTCGTGTTCGTGCACACGCTCCTCGAGACCCACGACCCGGCAGCCGTGCGCCTCTCCCTGCTGGCGCACCACTACCGGGGTTCCTGGGACTTCGACGGCGGCCTGCTCGACGACGCGGCGGCCCGCCTCGATCGCTGGAGGGCGTCGGGCGACGGCGAAGGTGGTCTCGAGCGAGCGCGGGCTCGCCTCGACGACGATCTCGACACGCCCGGAGCCCTGGCGGCGATCGACGAGGCTGCCTCCGGCGGCGAGGGAGTGAGCCAGGCGGCCGCACTCCTCGGCGTGGCCCTGTAGCGCATCGGAAGGGCACAGCGCTGGGCGTGCCTAGATTGACCTGATGGCCGCCGAAATCTCCGTCATCCTGCCCGACGGGAGCGAACGCTCCCTCCCGGAAGGCTCGACCGGCGCGGCCCTCGCCTCATCCATCGGCCGCCGCCTCGCAGAGGACGCCGTTGCCATCGAGGTGGACGGGGACCTGTGGGACCTCGGGCGCGAGCTGCCGGGCCGCGCCAAGGTGTCGATCGTCACCCGGGCAACCGAGGAGGGCCGCGCCGTGCTCCGGCACTCCACCGCCCACGTGCTCGCCCAAGCCGTGCTGTCCTTGTGGCCGGGCGCCCGCTTCGCCATCGGGCCGTCCATCGCCGACGGCTTCTACTACGACTTCGAGCTTCCCGGTGGGGCGCACTTCACCGACGCCGACCTCGAGGCGATCGACGCCCGGATGCGCGAGATCGTCGCCGAGGCGCAGCCGTTCGTCCGCGAGGAGCACTCGATCCCCGACGGGCTCGAGCTGTTCGCCGACCAGCCGTACAAGCGGGAGATCATCGAGGGCGTGGCGCAACGTGCCGACGACCCGGAGATCGCCGGCGAAGCCGGCGGGGACGGCGGCACCGTCACGTCCTACCGCAACACCGAGGCATTCGTCGACCTGTGCCGCGGCCCACACGTCCCCGCCACGGACCGGCTCGGGCACTTCAAGCTGATGCGCGTGGCCGGCGCCTACTGGCGCGGCGACGAGCACCGCCAGCAGCTGCAGCGGATTTACGGGACAGCCTGGGAGTCCGCAAAAGCGCTCGCCGAGCACCTTCACCGCCTCGAAGAGGCCGAGCGCCGCGACCACCGGCGTATCGGTGCCGAGCTCGACCTCTTCTCGTTCCCGAGCGAGCTTGGATCGGGCTTGGCGGTGTTCCACCCGAAGGGCGGACTCATCCGCAAGATCATGGAGGACTACTCGCGTCGCCGCCACGAGGAAGCGGGCTATGACTTCGTCAACAGCCCGCACATCACGAAGTCGGAGCTGTTCGAGACGTCCGGCCATCTCGACTGGTTCGCCGACGGGATGTTCCCCCCGATGGAGCTCGACGGTGGCCAGCAGTACTACCTGAAGCCCATGAACTGCCCGTTCCACATCCTCATCTACCGCAGCCACCAGCGCTCCTACCGGGAGCTTCCCATGCGGTTGTTCGAGTTCGGAACGGTGTACCGCTACGAGAAGTCCGGTGTCATCCACGGTCTCACCCGCGTCCGGGGCATGACCCAGGACGACGCTCACATCTTCTGCACCCGCGAGCAGATGGCGGGAGAGCTCGCCTCGTTGTTGACCTTCGTCCTCGATCTCCTTTCGGACTTCGGCCTCGACGACTTCTATCTCGAGCTGTCGACGCGCCCGCCGGGGAAGGCCGTCGGGTCCGACGAGGACTGGGAGGAGGCGACCGAGACGCTTCGCCAGGTGGCGATCGACATGCGACTCGACCCCGTGCTCGACGAAGGGGGTGGTGCCTTCTACGGCCCCAAGATCTCCGTGCAGGCTCGCGACGCCATCGGCAGGACGTGGCAGATGTCGACGATCCAGCTGGATTTCCAGCTGCCGCAGCGTTTCGACCTCGAGTACGTCGGCGCCGACAACGGCCGCCACCGGCCGATCATGATCCACCGGGCGTTGTTCGGGTCCGTGGAACGTTTCTTCGGGGTGCTCGTCGAGCACTACGCGGGGGCCTTCCCGATGTGGCTCTCGCCCGTGCAGGCACGCGTGCTGCCGGTCCGTGCCGACCACGAGGCCTATTGCGCGCAGGTCGTGACCGCCCTCGCCGCGGCCGGCATCCGGGTGGACAGCGACTCCGCCGACGAGCCGCTGAAGGCGCGCATCCGGCGGGCGAAGCTGGAAAAGCTTCCGTACGTGCTCGTGGTCGGTGGCGACGACGTCGACGCCGGCACCGTCGGCGTGAACGGCCGCGGCGACGCACCACCAGAGCGCGGCGTGCCCCTCACTCAGTTCGTGGCACGAGCCGTGGCCGAAGCGGCCGAGCCGAAGCGAGGCGCGACGGCGTGAGCCTCGAGCGGCTCTGGGCAGGTTGGCGGGCCGAGTACGTCGGGCTCACCGACTCCGTGGCCGAAGACGGCGTGCCGCTCGGCACCCCGGACGCCGCCGGTCCGGCCGGCGCGCCATGCGTCTTCTGCGCCATCTGCGCCTCGACTGCTCCGGACGAGGAGCGGAGCGTCGTCTGGTCGAGCAGCACGACTGCCGTCGTCCTGAACGCCTACCCGTACGCCTCCGGTCACATCCTCGTCATGCCTCGCCGGCACGTCCGCGAGCTCGAGGAGCTGACGGAGGAGGAGGCTGCCGGCTTGTGGGCAGCCGTGCACGACGGCGTCGTCGCCCTGAAGGCCGCCTATCACCCCGACGGGCTCAACCTCGGCCTCAACCTCGGGCGAGCCGCCGGCGCCGGCATCCCTGCTCATCTCCACGTGCACGTCGTGCCGCGCTGGCTCGGGGACACGAACTTCATGACGGCCACGGCGGAGGTGCGCGTGCTCCCGGAGGCCCTGCCGGCGAGCTGGCAACGGCTGCGAGCAGCATGGGGATCCTAGGTGGCCGGCCGCTCGACGACGCCGGACCGCCCGCGCCGATCGACCGGTCGTCGCGCCGGCCGCCGACGGTGTGGGGGGCGCTACGAGTCGAGGGCGACAGCCTCGTAGTCGCCCTGTCCGGTTGGAGAGCCCTCTGGGCAGTCCAGCACCGGCTGCGGATGCCCCTCGGCGTCATCACGAGCGTCGCCCACGAGCCGGCGGTGTACGTGATCGTGAGCACCAAGCTGCGCAAGAGCCGCCGGGCCCGCTCGACACTGTTCAAGCTCGGCAGCCAGCACGGTCGCGAAGGGTGGTCGTTCTGGGCGTGCGGCTACGGGCGCAACGCCGTGCTCATCGAGACGGCCGGCTACCGCTACCGGTACGTCATCGTCGAGGTGGCCGATCCTGCCGCGGTCGTGCAAGCTGTCGCTGAGGCAACACATCTGGCACCGCCGGCGTCACGGCCGCCGGAGGGCGACACGAACGGAGCGACGACAACGTGAGCACGACACTCGCCTACGAGCAGTACCTCGACGCCGTGAGCGCCGCCACCGGCCGCCTCACAACCGTGGCGCTCGACCGGCTGGCCGAGACCGTACCGAGCTGCCCGGAGTGGACCGTCCACGACCTCGTCGACCACCTCTGGCACGTGTACACGTTCTGGCATGCCCAGCTGCTCAACGGCGACGCCACCGCCTCTGTCGAGCTCGACGACCGGTCGCTGCCGGAGGGGAGCAATCCGGGCGACGCCCTCGAGGAGGCCGCCCACGAGCTCGGGGAACTCCTCGCTGCAAAAGGTCCGGAGGCCCCGTGCTGGAACTGGTCCGGCCGGAACCTCACCGCAGGCTGGCTCGCCCGGAGGATGGCGCTCGAGTCGGCCGTCCACCGGTACGACGCCGAGCTGGCCGCCGGCACCCCCACGCCGATCGGAGCTTCGTTGTCCGTCGACGGCATCGACGAGTTCCTGACCGTGCACCTGGCAACGGATCTGCCTGACATGCCGGAAGCGACGCTGGGCGGCCCTCTCTGCCTGGCTTGCTCCGACACCGACAACGCATGGACGGTCGAGATCGGTGGGGGCAAGATCCGAGTGCGAGATGGCCGGGGGCCGGCGGCCACCCACCTCAGCGGGACGGCCTCGGCTCTGTTCCTGTTCGCGTGGAACCGGGTGACCCCCGACGACCTCGAGCTCACCGGCGAGCGAGCCGTCGCCTACGCCTGGGCGAAGCTATGAAGCGCGTCAGGGCGCCGTCTGGACCGCCTTGACGATGCGGTCGACGAGCTGCGACGGGACGACCTCGTAGCGGTCGTGACGAATCGAGAAACGCCCCCGTCCGCCTGTCAGCGAGCGCAGGTCGGTGGCGTACCGCATCACCTCGGACGTGGGCACGATGGCGATCACCACCTGCTCGTCGCCGTCACCGGTCTCGGTGCCGAGGACACGCCCCCGGCGTGAGTTCAGATCCCCGAGCACGTCACCTTGAGCGCTGGCGGGAACGGTGATCTCGAGGCGCGAGATGGGCTCGAGCAGGACCGGGCCGGCCTTTGCCAACGCCTCGCGAAAGCCGATCGATCCCGCCATCTTGAAGCTCATCTCGGACGAGTCGACGGAGTGGTATTTGCCGTCGAAGACCGTCACCTTCACGTCGACGACGGGAAACCCGAGGGCACCCCCTGTTCCCATCGCCTCCTGCACGCCTTTTTCGACGGCGGGGATGAATTGGCGGGGGATCGCCCCGCCGACGATGGCGTCTGAGAACTCGAAGCCGGAGCCGCGTTCGAGCGGCTCCACCCGCAAGTTGGCGACGCCGAACTGCCCGTGGCCGCCCGTCTGTTTCTTGTACTTTCCCTCGGCCTCCGCCGAGTCCGTGATCGTCTCCCGGTAGGGGACTTTGAGGGGCTCGGTCTCGACTTCGACGCCGAACTTGCGGAGCAGCTTCTCGCACACGATCTGCAGGTGGGTGTCGCCCATCCCCGACAGGATCGTCTGGTGGGTCTCGTCGTCACGCCGCACGGCGAGCGTCATGTCCTCCTCCTGCAACCGGTGCAGGGCGGTCATCAGCTTGTCCTCGTCGCCCTTGGCCTTCGGATGGACGGCGATCGACAGCAGGGGAGTCGGAGTCGGACGCCCCTCGATCACGACTGGGCTGCCCTTCGGCGCGAGCGTGTCACCCGTACGGACATCGGCGAGCTTCGGCACGGCGATGATGTCGCCGGCCTGCGCCTCGCTGATCGGGCTCGCCTCCTTCCCGCGCATCAGCTGCAGGGCATGCAGCCGCTCCTCGGCGTGGGTGCGTGAGTTGACGAGCGTGGCGTCGGGTCGGATCGTCCCGGAGAGGACGTGGATGAGCGAGATCTTGCCGACATAGGGGTCGGCGATCGTCTTGAAGACGCGCGCGAGCGGCTGGCCGCCCGGATCCACCGGGACGGTCGTCGACTTGTCGCCGGCCCGAACGGGCACGGGTGCACGCTCGAGCGGGCTCGGACCGATCTCGCAGATGAGCTCCGCCAAGCGGTCGATGGCGATCGCCTTGGTGGCGGATCCGCACACGACGGGAAACACCGTGGCGGCGGCGACGCCGTGAGCGAGCGTGGCCTCGAGCTCCTTCGTGGACGGGGTGTCCCCGTCCAGGTAGCGCTCCATGAGATCGTCGTCGGCGACGACGATGCCCTCGACGAGGGCGTCGCGCACGCGATGCTCCATCTCGGACATCTCCTCGGGGATCTCGCCGGTGACGGGTACCCCCGTGTCGTACGTGATGGCGGTGTCGGTCAGGAGGTCGGCGACGCCGCGAAAGGCCATCTCGTGGCCGATGGGGAGCTCGAGCGGGGCGATACCGGCACCGAAACGGTCACGCAGCTGGTCGAG
Source organism: Acidimicrobiales bacterium (assembly GCA_050008715.1). Classification (GTDB taxonomy): domain Bacteria; phylum Actinomycetota; class Acidimicrobiia; order Acidimicrobiales; family Bog-793; genus JAKACA01. The sequence goes on from JBEKMC010000023.1 coordinate 10,398, forward strand.
CGTCCGTTCGAAGTCCGCCCGCTCACGGTCGAGCTTGTTCACATAGACGAGCCGGGGCAGGCCGAGCTCGGACGCGATCCTCCAGGCGGTCTCGGTGTTGACCTCCACACCCTCGACGGCGCTCACGACGACGACGGCGAGGTCGGCTACCGAAAGGGCTGCCTCGACCTCGGCGACGAAGTCGGCGTATCCCGGCGTGTCGATCACGTTGATGCGGTACTCGCCGACGGGTGTGGGTGCCATGGCGAGCGACACGGAGATGTGGCGCTTCACCTCCTCCGGGTCGAAGTCCGACACCGTGTTGCCGTCTTCGACGCGGCCGGCACGGTTGATCGCTCCGCACGACACGAGCAGGGCTTCGGCCAGCGTCGTCTTGCCGGCGCCCCCGTGACCGACCAGCGCGACATTCCGGATCTTCGCAGACGGCACATTGGCCACCGGACACCTCCTCGCTGCGCCCCGTCCCTCGCACCCCCTGCGGGAACGACCGGGTCGCTCACCACCGAGCCTACCTGGGGTCGGCGCCGTCGGCAGGGGGCGCCGGGGAGCCTTCGCAGCCGCTTGCCGAGACCGGGACCGGAGTAATTCGTGTGCCATTTGGTAACATCACGTGTATGGCTGAGGAGAGACACGACGTCCGTCGTACGTGCACGCCCAGGCCGGCAACGTTGGGACGACCATGATCGACGGCCGTAGAGGCCGCGGGGACGCCTCGCCCGAAGGGGACGAGGAGGAACTGCTCGAGTCCGCCGAAGTCGAGTCGGCGCCGTGGATTGCCGTCGAGACCGGTGGCGCTGCCTCGACCGACGCGAGCAACACGGTCGCCGACAACCAAGCGGCTGCACCGCGGGCGACCGTGTTCGCCTCCTTCGTCCGTGTCCTGAAGGCGATCGGTCCGCGGCTCGTCAAGATGGGGGTGCAGGCGGACCACGTCACCGTCGTCGGCATGCTTCTCGCCGCTGTCACCGGGGTCGTCATCGGGGTCGGTCAGTTCTACCTCGCCATCGCCCTCATCACCGTGGGTGGCCTCATGGACACCCTTGACGGCGCCGTCGCGAAGGCGGCCGGGACGTCGTCCAAGCGCGGCGCTTTCTTCGACTCCGTCTCCGACCGCGTGGCCGACATGTTCATCTTCGGCGGCCTCGCCTGGTACTTCGCCGCCGGCCCCGGTCACGACCCGAAGATGGTCGTGATCCCGTTTGCCATCCTCGGCGTCAGCAACACGATCTCGTACGAGCGTGCCAAGGCGGAGTCCCTCGGCTATGTCGCCAAGGGCGGTCTCATGGAGCGGGCCGAGCGCCTCATCGGCCTCGCTGTCGTCCTCCTCTTTCACATCGTCCTCGTCCCCCTCCTGCTCGTGCTGCTGGCGCTCTGCGTCGTGACGGCGTTGCAGCGCTTCTTCAGGGTGTGGGCGCAGGCGAGCGACCCTGCGCACGAAGCAAACGGCCTGGCCGCCGTGGCCATGAATGCCCTCGGCGCAGGCTCGGCCCTGCGCGGTCGTCGCGCCCCTCGTGTCGAGTCGCGCTGGCGCACGTGGCGCGACGCCAGTGCCGGGCCGACCCGCCGGCAGCGAGTTGCCGTGGCGAGTCGTGCCCGCTCGCGACGTCGCGCGGAGCCCTTGTCGATTCGTCTCCGCCAGGCCTTCCAGAGCGAGCGCGCCGGCGTACGGGCTACGACCCGGACCGGCGCCTCGGGGCGTGCGGCGCGCACGGCGACACCGTCCGGTCGTGCGCGCGCCGAGCGGCGCCGCCAGGGCGCCGAATCTTCGTTCCGGCGCCGGCTCGGTTCCGGGCGCTGATCCAGCCCCCGCCTCGAGGTGGACCGGCCGTCTAAGGCCGACGTGGGTCGGGGCCTCCTCGGTCACAGCAGGGCGTACTGGAAGTACCGGGGATTGTCGGCGGTCCTTCAAGCCGTTCCGTCACCACTGGCCGGCGGTCTCGCCACGATCTCCGGACTCACGATGTCCGAGCTGTGGCGGGCAAGACGTCCCGTGATCCGGGCGAACTTGCGCCGCGTCGTCGGCCCCGAGCTCTCCGACGCCGCCCTTGAGCGCCTCGTCACCGAAGCGTTCGACTCCTATGCGCGCTACTGGGTGGAAAGCGCACGGCTGGCGTCGATGGGGCCGGCCGAAGTGTTCCGCAGGTTCTCGATCGAGGGTTTCGAACGGGTCGAGGAGGAGAGCGCCAAGCACCGCGGCATCATCCTCGCCCTCCCGCACTTCGGTCTCTGGGACTTGGGCGGTGTGTGGCTGACGTTGAAGGGCTACCCGATGACGACGGTGGCCGAGACGCTCGAACCGCCCGATCTCTTCGATTGGTTCCGGTCCCAACGCGAGTCGCTCGGTCTGACGATCCACACGTTCGGATCCGACACGTCCGGCCGACTTGCGAGTGCACTGCGTGCCGGCCGGCTCGTCGGCCTCGTGGCCGATCGGGATCTCGTGGGCAACGGTGTAGAGGTCGAGTTCTTCGGCGAGCGGACCACCCTCCCGGGAGGGCCTGCGGTGCTGGCGCTGCGGACCGGTGCGCCCCTGTTCCCATCCATCGTGTACCAGGTGCCCGGCGGCAAGGGCCACGGTGTGATCCTTCCGCCGCTCGAGACCGAGCGGACGGGCAGCCTGCGAGCGGACGTCGGTCGTGTGACCCAGGAGCTCGCTCGCAGCTTCGAAGGGCTCATCCGCAAGGCGCCGGAGCAGTGGCACATGTTCCAGCCGAACTGGCCTTCGGACAAGCAACGGTTCGGCTGAGTGCGTCCGCCGGCGCCGTCGCGCTGCACTCGCAACCGGCAGCCGTGACGCGTCTGGGATAACGTCGCTCGTAGCCGGCATCACGCCGAGTCATGCAGGGGGGACCGGAAATGCGAAGAGCGCTTTCGACCGTCAGGCAACCGCCTACGGCACTGGCGTCGCCGTGACCCGCCGCGCCCACATCACCTGGTCACGCAGATTCTTCTGCTCCGGGCTCGCCTGCGTGGCGGTTCTCGGGCTGGGTCTGACGGGGACGGCGGCGGACGCCGGAACACCGATTCCAGCGGTCGCCGCCAACGCGACAATCCCAGGGTCGACGAACCCGGACCCCTGCCCGGGCGGAGCAATCGGTCCAAACTTGTGCACGATCAACTTCCCCTTCGCCGCTCACTTGCAACACTTCACCGTGCCCCCTGGCATCACGTCTCTGAGCCTCGCCCTCGTCGGTGGCGGCGGCGCCTCCGGCGGCGGGACTCCACCTACACCCACTGGCGCCTCCGGCGGCGACATAACTGGCAATCTCAAGGTGACGGTCGGCGAGGTCTTCACGATCGTCACTGGTGGCGGAGGGAGCGACGGCACCGCCACCAAGGGCGGGGCCGGGGGTTACGGGGGCGGAGGCGCCGGCGGCCCTGGAGGCGGGGGCGGTGGAGGCGCCACGCTCTTCGAAGGCCCCGGTGGCAAGGTACAGCTCGTCGCGGGCGGTGGTGGCGGCGGAGCCCTCCAGAGCGCCACCGACGGAACCGTGCTTGGTCAACAAGGCGCCTCGGGTGGTGGATCAAACCCCGGGCACCTCGAGGGCGGCAGCAACTGCAGCGGCCTGCCGTGCTACTACGGGGGCGGCGGGACTCAGTCGGCGGGCGGAGCCGGCGGCTCGTCTGAAACTGGTAAGACACCGGGCACAGACGGCGCCGGACCGGCGACCGGTGCTACGGCCGGGACCGGAGGCAAAGGCGGCAGCGACGGCGGCGGCGGCGGCGGTGGCGGCTACTACGGGGGCGGCGGTGGCGGCGACGAGGGGACCTCCACCGACAACTTTGGGGTCGGTGCCGGTGGCGGCTCCGCATACGCGGCCCCAGACGTCACCGACGTCGTCGTTTCCGGGTTTCCTGACGACTTCCCTTGGCCGTTGACCATCACCTACCCACTCGACTGCTCCGCTCCGCTGTCGGCCACGGCCAAGGCGACGCGAGACACCGCCTCCGGTGTGATCACCGTTACGTTGGACGCGAAGATCAACCCTGTCGAGATCTGCGGGATTCCCGACCTCATCGTGTCGAGCCCCGCGACCGCGCATCGCCGCGCCACTTACGTGTTCACACCGCTCAAACAGATCAGCGGGACCACGGCGAGAGCGGAGGAGGTACTCAGCCCGGGGGACAGTTGCTGGGCGGGCGGGTTCGTCAGAATCGCTCAGGCAGTCACGACGGCGTACCGCTACTCGCCGCCTGTGGACGTCAGCGTCGCACGAGCGCAGATGAAGACTGCGAAAGCCGTTCGCAGCCCCATCGGTGTGACCGTCGAGCTCACCGTCATCGGGCTCCCTCCCGCCAACAAGTGCGGGCACGCCACCTTCAGGATCAACAACAAGAACATCACGACGCTGAAAGCCGTTCGCCTGATCTTCAGCGGTGGGACGGTGACGGCTCACGCGGTGAGGCCACCGCAGCCGTCCAACTGTGTCGTACGCATACATTTCCTGGCGATCCCACCATCTGGCATCGGGGCCCCCGTGAGCAAGTCCGTCAAGTTCAGTGGCGGCCCGCCCAGCGGATCGGCCTGCTGAACAAAGGTGTGCGGAGCGCGAAAGTGCCCGCGTCGGGTGCTGTGACGAGATGAGATGAGCGGCGGCGAAGGGTGGCTCGGCGCCCCCGTCCACTCGCGAGGCGTCCCCGGCACCCGCGAGGGTTGGGTACCGGGGACGCGTCCTGACGATAAGGCACCCGGCGGACCTGTGATCTGAATCTGGGTGCACGACCCCCCGGACGAGGGGAACGTACGGCGGGGGGTCGTGCGCGAGACAGTCTTCCGCAAACGCCGGCCCGGCTGCCGGGTCACCGGCCACCGGGTCCGCCTGTCGAGACGGCTGGTACCGTGATGCGGAGGGGTGAGTGATTGGCAACCTCCGACGAACACCCAGGCGGCGGACACGAGCACGAGGAGTCGCTCGTCCACGCGTTCGACAGCGCCCTCAGTGCTTACGACGCCCACCTCGGCGGGCACGGCACGCGTGTCGGCAACCTCGCCGGGCTGCTGGCCGCGCAGCTCGACCTCGACCGTCCCGACCGCCTCCTCGTGACCCATGTCGCCTTGATCCATGACCTCGGCAAGCTCGGTCTGCCTCGCTCCATCCTCAACAAGAGGGGTCCCTTGTCGCCGGACGAGCGAGAGGCGGTACAACGCCATCCGGTCGTCGGCGCCGACGTGCTGCTGGCGATGTCGAGGGATCTCGACCCGCTGGCAGCGGGCGTGAGATCGCACCACGAGCGCTGGGACGGTGGTGGCTATCCAGACCATCTGAGCGGAGAGAGCATCCCGTATTTCGGACGGCTCCTCGCCGTGGTCGACGTGTACGACGCCCTCACGCATCCGCGTTCCTACCGGCACGACATCTTGAGCCAGCCGGCGGCGCGCGCCTATCTCGAGGAGCACTCGGGCACGCAGTTCGACCCGGAGTGCGTGCGTGCCAGTCTCGAGATGCTGATCGGTCTCGAACGCGAGCGCCGCCAGTTCCCCTTGTCGTAGCTGCACGCCGTAGCCTGCACCTCGTGCGCGTGGCCATGGTGTGCCCGTACGACCTGTCGGTCCCCGGCGGCGTGCAGGCCCAAGTGAGCGGTCTTGCCGAGGCACTGCAGCGCGAGGGCGTGAGCGTCACCGTCGTGGCGCCCGCCGCCAGTGGCGAGACTCCACCGGACGGATGCGACCTCATCCGGGTGGGCAGGAGCGTCAGGATCGCCGTCAACGGATCGGAGGCGCCTGTAGCCCCCGGGCCGGTCGCGATGACGCGGACAGTGGCTGCCCTGCGCCGGCTTCGTCCCGACGTCGTCCACGTGCACGAGCCGTTCGTGCCTGGTTCGTCGTTGGCGGCGCTCGCGACGGGGACGCACCCGATCGTCGGAACGTTCCACCGTGCCGGCACCGACGTCGTCTATCGGGCCGAGGGCGTCCTCCTCGGCCCGCTCGCCCGCCGCATCGACGCCGCCGTGGCCGTGTCGGAGGCGGCGCGGGCGACAGCCCTCCACGTGCTCGGACGTCGCCTCGAGATCAGGAGCGTGATCCCGAACGCGGTTGACCTCAGGCACTTCGAGAACGTGAGGCAGACGTGTGCGCACGACCGGGCTGACCCGCTCCGGATCGTCTTCGTCGGCCGGCACGAGGAGCGCAAAGGACTCGTCGTGCTCCTCGAAGCGTTCCGGCTCCTCGGGAATCCCGGCCTCTGCCCTGGGCGGCCCTGCCGGCTTCTCGTCGTAGGTGCGGGACCGGAGACCGGCCGGCTCACCGAGCGCTACGGCGCCGACGACGCCATCGAATGGCTCGGACCGGTGGACGACGTGAAGAAAGCTCGTCTGCTCGGTCGCGCCGACGTGTTCGTGGCACCCTCGACAGGCGGCGAGTCCTTCGGCGTCGTTCTCCTCGAAGCGATGGCCGCCGGCGCCCCGGTGATCGCCTCCGACCTGCCCGGATATCGCCTCGCCGCCGGCGACGCCGCCGTGCTCGTGCCTGCGGGCGACGCCGGCGCCCTCGCCGGCGCCTTGGCGTCCTTGCTCGGCGACCGCAGGGAACGTGAGCGGTTGGCGGGGCTGGGGGGGGAGCGGGTGCGGGGTTTCTCGATGGATGCCATCGCCGAGCGTTACCAACAGCTGTACGCCAGCCTTCTCGCCCGGCGCCACTAGGACCCGGCGCCCCTAAGATCGTCGTCATGCCAGCATCGACGAGGTCGCGGTCTCGTCGCGACCGGCAACGCAACGATCCGGACGAGCGGATGCGGCGCAGTCGCGAGGCCCAGGAGGCCGCGTACGAGGCCGCCCGCGTCGTTCTCGAACGGGCCGCCGGCCGGCGCGATGCGGAGTGGCGCTCGGCGGCGGAGACCAATCGCCGGCGGGTCGGCTTCGTCCTGTTGGCCCCGGCGCTCCTCGGCGTCGTCGTGGTCCTCGTCGGAATCGCCCTTCCGCCTCTGCTCATCGCAGGCGCCGTCCTGCTCGTCGGCTGGCTGGTCCTGGCCGCCCTCATCTGGGGGCGGGCGGCGTCCTCGTTGCTGGCAGAGCTCGGCGGCACGAGCCCGGCCGACGCGGCCGCCGCCGGGCACCTCCAGGCACTCGGTGCGGAGCGCCTCGCCGACTTGAGCGAAGGTCTCTGTGGCACTGTCGGCATCCCGGCACCGGAGCTGCGAGTGCTGCCGGACCGGGCTCCCAACGCCATCGCGGTAGGCCGCCGCCATGACGATGCAGCCCTGGTGGTCACGGCCGGACTGGTCGACCTGTTGGATCGCATCGAGCTCGAGGCGGTGATCGCTCACGAGCTCGCTCACATCAAGCGTCTCGATGTCGCCTCTGCCGCACTGGCGGCAACCGGCTTGGGCGGCCTCGTGCGAGCGCTCGGCGGGGAGCGGGCGGTCGTGTGGCTCGTGGGGGCGGACCGAGAGGTCCGGGCGGATCTGGCCGCCGTGGCGGCGACCCGCTACCCACCGGGATTGATCGCCGCCCTGGAGCGCATCGACGCGGCCGGGGACACCTGCCCGTCCTCGGTTCCTACGGCCGTGCTCGGGCGCACGGGGCGGAGCTGGTTGGTACCGGTCACCCGGACGGGCGACGACGCGAGCACCGAGGGTCGACTGGACGTTCTCAGGGAACTGTGATGCCGGCGAACCCGTAGAATGGTGGGATGGTTTCGCCTGCACACGATTCTGATCGGACACCGATGAGCGACTCGAGGGTAACCGGGACCGCCCGGGTCAAGCGGGGTCTCGCCGAGATGCTGCGTGGCGGCGTGATCATGGACGTCGTCAACGCCGAGCAGGCAAAGATCGCCGAGGACGCCGGCGCCGTGGCCGTCATGGCACTCGAGCGTGTGCCTGCCGACATCCGCCGCGACGGCGGTGTGGCACGTATGAGCGACCCGGCTCTCGTCGAGGGCATCCAGAACGCCGTCACGATCCCGGTCATGGCCAAAGCCCGCATCGGCCACTTCGCCGAGGCGCAGGTGCTGGAGGCGCTGCGCGTCGACTACGTCGACGAGAGCGAAGTCCTGACACCGGCCGACGAGGCGTATCACATCGACAAGTGGGCCTTCCAGGTTCCCTTCGTGTGCGGCGCGACCAATCTCGGCGAGGCCCTGCGCCGTATCAGCGAGGGAGCAGCGCTCATTCGCTCGAAGGGCGAGGCCGGGACGGGCAACGTCGTCGAGGCGGTACGTCACCTGCGCTCGATCCTTGGGGACATCCGCAAGCTGGCGACGGCGGACTCCGCCGAGCTCTACGGATGGGCCAAGAACCTGCAGGCACCGATCGACCTCGTCGAAGAGGTAGCCGCCACCGGGAAGCTCCCGGTGCCGCTGTTCTGTGCCGGCGGGCTCGCCACGCCATCTGACGCCGCCCTCGTCATGCAGCTCGGTGCAGAGGCGGTGTTCGTAGGGTCGGGCATCTTCAAGAGCAGCGATCCGGCACGCCGTGCGAGGGCCATCGTGGAAGCCACCGCCCATTTCGAGGATCCGGAGATCGTCGCCAAGGTGTCGCGGGGTCTCGGCGACGCCATGGCCGGCCTCGAGATCGGGACCCTCGACGTGAAGCTGGCCGAGCGCGGTTGGTAAGGGCGTGCCGTCGACGGAATCGGCGCGCTCGAGAGCTTCCAGGCGGGTCGGCGTGCTCGCACTCCAGGGTGACGTTCGCGAGCACCTGAGCGTGCTGGAGGCGCTCGGCGCCACCGGCGTCCCGGTGCGAAAGCCGATGGACCTCGAAGGAGTGCAGGCGCTCGTGATGCCGGGCGGGGAGTCGACGACGATGTCGCTCCTGCTCGGATCCTCCGGGCTGTTGCCGGAGCTCGAGAAGCTGCTGGCCGACGGCACGCCCGTCCTCGGCACGTGTGCGGGCATGATCCTCCTCAGCCGCGAGATCCTCGACGGACGAAGCGATCAGGTGTCCTTCGGGGCGATCGACCTCGTCGTCCGGCGCAACGCCTTCGGTCGCCAACTCGAGTCGTTCGAGACCGACCTGGCGGTGTCGGGCATCGATGGCGGGCCGATGCATGCGGTGTTCATCCGTGCGCCAGTCGTAGAGTCTGCTGGCCCGTCGGTCGAGGTGCTCGCATCGGTCGTGCTGGAGTCGCGGGCGCACGAGTCCGGTGGCACTGCGGGCGCGCGTGCTCGCTCGCGTGCAGTCGTCTGTCGGCAGGGGCCGGTGATCGTGGCCGCCTTCCATCCGGAGCTGTCGGGCGACGGGCGGCTCCATCAACTGTTGTTGGAACAGATCGAGGTCGAGGGAGACTGAACGATGTCGGGTCACTCCAAGTGGGCAACGACGAAGCACCGCAAGGGCGCCGTCGACAAGGCGCGGGGCAAGCTCTTCGCCAAGCTGATTCGCCAGGTCGAGGTCGCCGCACGTGAGGGCGGGGGGGACGTGAACGCGAACGCCACGCTGCGCTCCATGTTCGCCAAGGCGCGGGAGTCCTCCGTGCCTCTTGACACGATCGAGCGGGCGATCAAGCGCGGCACGGGCGAGCTCGAAGGCGTCCGGTACGAGTCCGTGGCCTATGAGGGATATGCCCCGTCCGGCGTCGCCATGATCGTCGAATGCCTGACCGACAACCGGAACCGCACCGGAGCCGACATCCGCTCGCTCTTCTCGCGCAACGGGGGGTCGATGGCCGAACCGGGAGCCGTCTCGTGGCAGTTCGACCGCAAGGGCGTCGTCGTCCTGCCGAAGAGCGTGAGCGAGGATGACCTCATGGCCGTCGCCCTCGACGCCGGCGCCGAGGATCTCGCCGACGAGGGCTCCGACTGGATGCTCACGTCCGGCCCGTCAGAGTTGCAGGCACTCAAGACGGCTCTCGAACAGGCGAAGATCCCCGTCGAGAGCGCCGAGCTCGAGATGGTGCCGAACACCCGCGTGGAGATCGACAACGAGTCGACGGCGAAACGGATCCTGCGGCTCATCGAGGTCCTCGAGGACCACGACGACGTCCAGAATGTCTGGTCGAACTTCGACATCCCGGACGAGATCCTGGAGAGTGTGGAGCTCTGAGTCCCGTCCCGGTGGCGTAGTCAGCCGCCCGGAGCATCCGCGGTCCAGCTCGGCGCCGGGGTTACGATCGAACGAATGTTTGTCCTTGGCATCGACCCCGGGCTGTCCCGCTGCGGCTACGGGTGCGTGACCCGGGCCGAGCGCGGCGGCGCCTACCGGACCATCTCCGCCGGCGTCGTGACGACGCCGACCTCCGTGTCGCTGCCGGCGAGGCTCGCAATGTTGCGGGCCGATCTCGACAGCCTGCTGGAGGAGCTGAAGCCTGACGTCATGGTGATCGAGCGAATCTTCTTCCGCTCGAACGCCCGCACCGCCATGTCCGTGGGGCAGGCGAGCGGTGTCGCCCTCCTGACGGCCGTCGAACATGGCTGCCAGGTGGCCGAGTACACGGCCGCAGAGGTGAAGCTCGCCGTCACCGGCTACGGCAACGCCCCGAAAGAGCAGGTGCAGGCGATGGTCATGCGACTCCTGCAGCTGAGCGAGGTGCCCCGGCCGGCTGACGTCGCCGACGCCCTTGCGCTCGGCATCTGCCACCTGGGGGCGGCGGCATGGGGGCAGGAGCGGGCGACGATGAAGGGAATAGCGGGATGATCGGCTACCTGCGGGGCACCGTGATCGAGCGCCGGCCCGTCGGCGACACGGCCGTCGAGATCGTGCTCGACGTCGGTGGCGTCGGCTATCGCGTGCTCGTGTCCCCGCGGTTGGCGAGTACCTTCGGATCGATCGGCTCGCACGCCGCCAACGGCTCCGCCGCCACGACAGGGGCTGCTTCGCTCGCCGCCCTCTCGATCCACACCCACGTACGCGAAGGTGCGATCACCCTTTACGGCTTCGCCGACGCCGAGGAACGGCGCGCCTTCGAGCTGCTGCTGGGAGCGCACGGCGTCGGTCCCGCTCTCGCCCTCGCCATCGTCTCGGTACACGGGCCGTCCCGCCTCGTCGAGATCGTCGCCGGCGACGACATCGACGCTCTCACGCTCGTACCCGGGGTCGGTCGCAAGACGGCGATGCGCTTGCTGGTGGATCTGAAGTCGCGATTCGGCGAGCTCGACGGCTCTCTCGCCTCGGTCACCGCCCTCCTCGGCGGGACGCCCTCGCCGGCGGGCGACGTTGCCGATGCCCTGTCCCAGCTCGGCTATGGGCCGGAGGAGATCCGGGGAGCAGTCCGCAGCCTGCCGGCCGAAGGCAGCGCCGAGGAGCTGCTGCGTGCAGCGCTGCGCGAACTGGCGCCGCGCCGATGAGCCCCCGCAGGGAGGTCATCGGGCAGGGCGCCGTCGACGGCGCCGACGGCGTCTACGGCGTCGACGCCGAGCCGGATTCGTCCGCCGGCCCACGGCTCGGGACCCCGGATCGCCCCCTCGACCCGACACCGGAGGATGCAGAGGCCGAGCTGGAAGCTGGGCTGCGGCCGCGACGCCTCGCCGACTTCGTCGGGCAGGCGGATTTGAAAGAGCGTCTCGCCATCGTGCTGGAGGCGGCCCGCAAGCGGGATCAAGCCGTCGACCACCTGCTCTTCGCCGGGCCGCCGGGGCTGGGCAAGACGACACTCGCCGGCATCGTCGCAGCCGAGATGGGCGCGAGCTTTCGGGTCACGTCGGGGCCGGCGCTCGTTCGAACGGGTGACGTCGCTGCCATCCTCACCGACCTGCAGCCCGGCGACGTCCTGTTCATCGACGAGATCCACCGCTTGGGCCGGGCCGTCGAAGAGGTTCTGTACCCGGCGATGGAGGACTTCCAGCTCGACATCGTGCTCGGAAAAGGCCCGACGGCGCGATCGCTCCGGCTCGACATCCCGCGGTTCACGCTCGTCGGTGCGACGACCCGCACGGGTCTCGTCACGGGGCCGTTGCGGGACCGGTTCGGTTTTGTCGCCCGGCTCGACCACTATCGCCCCGAGGAGCTGGAGGCGATCGTGCGGCGATCGGCTCGTCTCTTCGGCACGGAGGTCACCGCCGACGGGGCGGCCGAGATCGCCCGGCGCTCGCGGGGTACTCCCCGGCTCGCCATCCGCCTGCTCCGGCGCGTACGGGACTTCGTCGAAGTACGAGGGGAGGGTGTCGTCACCTTCGAGACGGCACGAGAGGGCCTCGAGACCTTCGGGGTCGACGACCTCGGGCTCGACCGCGTCGACCGGATGATCCTCGAGACACTGTGCACCGCCTTCCCGGGTCGTCCCGTCGGGCTGTCCACGCTGGCGGTGAGCATCGGCGAGGAGCCCGAGACGGTCGAGGACGCCTACGAGCCGTTCCTGCTCAAAGCGGGCCTGGTGCTGCGCACCCCGCGGGGCCGGATGGCGACGCCGGCGGCGTTCCGGCATCTCGGCGTTCCGGTGCCGGCGCACCTCGAGCTCGACGGCATGATGGCGTCCGACGCCGTCCACACGAGGTCGGCTCGCGGCCGCGGCCGGCATCTCGGCTCGGACGGCCCGAGCTTGTTCGACGCCGTCTCCGAAGACGACACCTGCTCGTAGGGAGCGCTCCACAAGGAGTAAGGTGTCGGTTCGACTCAATCGACCCAGCGTAGGGAGCCGATGTCCTCGCATCTCATCCAGGTGGGCCTGGTATTTCACGGCCTGACCCTGGCAGCCACAACGAAAAAGTCGTCCGGCTCGTCGGCGACGCTCCTGCTCCTGATCGGGTTCGGGCTCGTCGTCTACCTGTTCGTCCTCCGACCCCGTAGCCGGAAGATGAGGGCGGCACAGCAGCAGACCCAGGGCGCCGGCGTCGGCGACGAGGTCATGATGGCCTCGGGCATCATCGGTCGCGTCACGAGCATCGAGGGCGACCGGGCGATGCTCGAGATCGCCCCGGACATCGAGATCGAGATCGTGCGACGCGCGATCAGCACCGTGCTCGTCAAGTCCGACGAGGAGCTACCGCTCGACATCCCGCCGGATCCCGGCAGTGAGGAGTACCTGCACGACCACGAGGTCCACGGCGAGGACGACGACGACGAGAACGTCACCGACGACGACGACGACGGGGACCCCGACGTGCACGGTGAGACGAGCGACGAGGACTCCGACCCTGCCTACGTCGATTCGAGCAGCAAGCCGGGACTGCCGGGCCCGGGATCGGCCCTCGACCTCGGTGGGGAAGGACCCAGCCACTCATGAAGCAGCGCTCCCTGGTCGTGAGCGTCCTGTTGACCCTGCTGGTGTGCTTCGGAACCTTCGGAGGCGTGCTCGCCGCCCATTGGAAGCCTGTCCTCGGGCTCGACCTTCGAGGTGGCCTCTCTGTCACCTATGCCCCGAAGCCGCTACCTGGGCAGAAGGTGACGAACTCCGAGCTGCAGGACGCCGTGCAGGTCATGAGCGACCGTGTGAACGCTCTCGGCGTGAGCCAGCCGAACATCTCGACGCAAGGCGGCAACGTGGTGGTGCAGCTGCCGGGTGTGAAGAATGCCCAGCAGATCCTGAACATCGTCGGGACGACCGCCCAGCTCTTCTTCCGTCCGGTCATCGCCGGCGCTCCCGCCTATCAGGGCGCTGCGAAGGCCGCGTACCGGACGCCACCGAGCCCGGCCGCGACGTACGCCTGGACGAAGCAGTACGACACCGGCTCGGGCAGCAGCCTCAACCTCAGCGTGCCGAGCGCCGTGCTCGAGGACCCCGTCTACAGCTCGTACGTGTCGACGCTGCCCTCCCAGGATGCCCAGTTCGAACACGACAACATCGTCCTGAACGAGAGCTGCAACGGCGCCACGCGCTGCGTGCTCGGCCCATCGGAGGCCACAGGCGTCATCATCAAGAGCGCATTTGCACAGGACTCTGCGAGCGGGTGGGTCGTCGTGTTCGACCTCACTGGCTCAGGAGCCCCGATCTTCAACTCGATCGCCGCCAAGTACTACGGCACGCTCGTCGCCAACGACCTCGACGGCTCCCTCGTCTCGACGCCGATCATCGAGTCGACGAACTTCGGCAGCAGCGGCCAGATCAGCGGGAACTTCGACTCGGCCAGCGCCAACAAGCTGGCTCTGGAGCTGAACTACGGTGCGCTGCCGGTCGCCTTGGGACTGCTCACCTCGCAGGTCGTGTCTCCGTCGCTCGGGGCTGCGTCGCTGCATGCGGGATTGCTCGCCGGTCTCCTCGGCCTCCTGCTCGTCATGCTCTACACGATCTTCTATTACCGGGCCCTCGGGGTGGTCGTCGTGCTCGGCCTGCTTTCGACCGCCGGTCTCCTCTACGCCATCATCTCGTTCCTCGGCCACAAGGAAGGCCTCACGCTCGACCTGTCCGGCATCACGGGCTTGATCGTGTCGGTGGGTATCACCGTGGACTCCTATGTCGTGTATTTCGAGCGATTAAAGGACGAAGTGCGAGCCGGACGGTCGATCAGATCGTCGGTGGACAAGGGCTTCCGGAGCGCCTACCGCACGATCCTGTCGGCTGACGCCGTCTCGTTCATCGGTGCTGCCGTGCTCTACCTGCTGTCCATCGGAGCCGTCAAAGGCTTCGCCCTCATGCTCGGGATCTCGACGCTGCTCGACGTCCTCACCGCCTACACCTTCACGCGGCCGCTCGTGATACTGCTCGGGCGCAACCGGGTCTTCACCGAAGCCCGGGGCCTCGGGGTGGCCCGCGGTCTCGCCTCCGAGTCACCGACGCAGGCAGCCGCATGAGCCTCGCTTCGACCGGTACCGGCTCCGACGCGCCCCGCGGCAACGTGTTCCACCGGCTGTACTACGGACAGACGCGGTTCGACTTCGTCCGGCGCCGCAGGATCTGGTTCCTCGTCTCTGGCATCATCATCTTGGCGGGAGCGATATCGCTCGCCACGCGGGGACTCAACTACGACATCGAGTTCGTGGGTGGCACGTCCTGGACGGTCGCCAACACGGCTGGTGTGACCGTCGCTCAGGCACAGACGGCCGTCGGCAACGTTGGCCTCACCAACCCGACGATCACAAGCCTCGGCACAGGCAACCACACGCAACTTCAGGTAGAGGCGAAGCTCTCCGGCGGCAAAGGCCTCATCAGCGCTGCGGAACAGGCCAAGGTCACGGCCGCGCTGGCAGCCCTGACGCACACCTCGCCGGGGGCCGTCACGGTCGAAGCTGTCGGCCCGACGTGGGGGAGCGACGTCACCCATAAGGCTGTCGAGGCACTCATCGTCTTCCTCGTCATGATCGCCGCCTACATCTCGATCTTCTTCGAGTGGAAGATGGCGCTCGCGGCCATCGTCGCCGTCGCCCACGACATTCTCGTCACGGTCGGGATCTACTCGCTGTCGTTCTTCCTCGTGACGCCGGACACCGTCGTGGCCTTCCTCACGATCCTTGGCTATTCGCTCTACGACACGATCGTCGTGTTCGACCGAATACGGGACAACGCCAAGGGCCTCGGGGCGACCGGGAAGCTGAGCTTCACCGATGTCGTGAACCTCTCCATGAACCAGACGCTGGCTCGCTCCATCAACACGTCGCTCGTCGCCATCCTGCCGATCCTCGCCCTCTTGGTCCTCGGTGCCGAAATCCTCGGGGCAACGACGCTCCAGTACTTCGGCCTGGCTCTCTTCATCGGTTTGACGAGCGGGGCTTACTCCTCCATCTTCATCGCATCGCCGATCGTGGCGATGTTGAAGGAGCTCGAACCGCGCTACGTCCAGATCCGTCAGCGGCTCGAGACCCGCAACAGTGCCGTGCAGCTGCTCACGCCCGCCATGGCCGCCGGGGGCTACCTCGACGATCGCGACGAGCGATCCGTCAGCCGGCGCCAGCGCAAAGGGCAGTCAGCATCCCAGCAGGCCGGGCCGATTCGGCCCCGCGCCGGAGGCCGTGCGACGCCGCCCCCCGCAGCGACGCCGACGTTAGAGGCTCCCGACGGATACGACGGCTTGGACGACGCCGCGCCGCCCGAAGCTACCGTGACCGGCGCTGGGGCGACGCGGGCGACGGCCCCCGCGCGTGCAGGCGCACCGCGCCCGAAGGCCGGCGCCGGGCAGGCCAACCGGCCGGCGCCACGCCCGCGCAAGAAGAAACGGCGCTAGCGCCTCCAGCCGGCGCCCCCCCACGTCGTAGGCTGGTCACACGATGATCGACATCCGCTTGGCCCGCGACCAACCCGACGTCCTCCGTCGCTCGCTCGCCCGGAAGGGCGCCGCCGAGCTCTTCGACGAGCTGCTCTCGGTGGACGCTCACTGGAGGACCCTGACGGCAAGCGTGGACGAGCTTCGCTCGCGCACGAGACCGAAAGGCCGCCCGACGGAAGCGGAGCTGGCGGCACTCCAGCAGGTGAAGGACGAGCTGCGGACGGCCGAGGCCGAGCTCACCGACGTCGAGCGCAGGCGGGACGACCTCCTCACCCGCATTCCGAACCCACCGGCCGACGACATCCCCGACGGCACGACCGACGAGGACGCTGCGGAGATCCGTCGTGTGGGCGAGCCGCCGAAGTTCGCCTTCGAGACGCGAGACCACGTCGAGCTCGGGGGTTTCGAGCTCGATCGCGGGGCGCGGCTCTCGGGGTCCCGCTTCGCCTACCGGCGCGGTCCGACGGCACTGCTCGAGCTGGCGATGTACCGATTCGCCCTCGATCATCTCGTCGGCATGGGTTTCGAGGTCCTGTTGCCCCCAGTTCTCGTGCGGGAGGAGGCGATGTACGGGACGGGCTTCCTGCCGACCGAGGAGGCGAACCTCTACCGGCTCGAATCGGACGAGCTGTACCTGACGGGTACCTCGGAGGTGGCATTGGCGGGTTTCCACCAGGGGGAGGTGCTCGAGGAAGCGGACCTACCACTGCGCTACACGGGATACTCGACGTGCTTTCGCCGGGAAGCAGGTGCCGCCGGCCGCGACACACGGGGGATCTTCCGCGTGCACCAGTTCGACAAGGTGGAGATGTTCGTCTACACCACACCGGACCGATCCGCCTCCGAGCACGAGCGCATCCTCGCCGTCGAGGAGGAGCTCGTGTCGGCCCTCGGTCTTGCCTACCGGGTCGTGGCGACTGCTGCCGGCGATCTCGGCCCGTCCGCCGCTAAGAAGTACGACATCGAGGCCTGGATCCCGAGCCAGGGCCGATACCGCGAGATCACGTCGTGCTCGAACACGACGGACTACCAGGCGCGTCGGCTCAACATCCGCTATCGGGACGACAGCCGACAACTGCGCGTCGCCCACACGTTGAACGGCACGGCCATGACCGCCCGCTGGTTGATTGCACTCATGGAGACTTACCAGGACTCGACCGGAGAAGTCGCAGTGCCCGAGATCCTGTGGGCACACGGGGCGCCCCACTGGTTGCCGGCGGCCGGCTCCCCCTAGCGTCCGGGCGCAAGCCGCCGCCGAAGCTCCGCCGGCGCCGCCCCGATCTGGTCGATCGGGCCGTGACCGGCGCCGAGGCGCCACCCGGTCGCCAAGACGATGGCACGGTGTACGTAGGACTTGGCAGCGACGGCTGCCTCGAGCGCCGAAGCGCCGAGGGCGAGATGGGCGGTGATGGCGGCCGCGAAACTGCACCCCGTCCCATGCACGTTACGCGTCTCGACCCACGGGGCGCGCAGGAAGCTGACCGCCTGCCCGTCGAAGGCCACGTCGACGGCCTCGGCGTCGAATCGAGGCCGGCCACCCTTCACGATCACCAAGCCGGCCCCGACCGCCTGCAGCTGTCGGGCTGCCTCCTCCATCGCCAACTCGTCGTCGATCTGCTTGCCCACGAGCAGCGCGGCTTCTCGCAGGTTCGGCGTAGCGACCGTTGCGCCGGCGATGAGCCGGAGGTACCGATCCCGCATGGCGTTGCCCTCGAACAGCGGCCGGCCGCCGGAGTCGACGAGAACCGGGTCGACCACGAGCGCCGGCAGCGCGCCGGCGACGACGAGCTCCGTGACAGCCGCGACGATCTCGGGCGTGGCGAGCATGCCGGTCTTGGCGGCAACCGGGTGGAGGTCTGACACGACCGCCTCGACCTGTGCCAGCACCATGGGTGCCGGCAACGCCTGGACACGTTGCACGCCGACGGTGTTCTGAGCGGTGACGGCCGACACGGCGAACGTGCCGAACACGCCGTGAGCTGCAAAGGTGCGCAAGTCGGCGGCCACGCCGGCGCCGGCCGCCGAGTCCGTGCCGGCGATCGTGAGCGCCACGGGCGGAGTCGCTGAGGGGGACCTCGACGACAAAGTTGTCATCGTGGGACGCCAGAACGATCGCGCCGCGAACCGGCCCGACGACGGCGACCCCGGCCGACGAAGCGCTGCGCATCGGTCACGCGCCCCAGCCTACGAGCCCGACGCAGGCCGCACCCAGACCCGGACGCAGGCGCGTGTCCACCAAGAACCGGCGAGCAGCCGGCCCGACGGCTCGCCGGCCCGCTGGGAGGCCGGCTCGAAGCAGCCGGTGTCCGGGCTGGCCGGCCGGGGGTCGCGGTGTACGATGGGAGGACCCAGCAGGGCCAAGGATGTCCCGGGTGACACCCGGCCAGGTCGAACGACCGGCCGGCCGACCGAGAAGGGACGCCGTGGCGCTGTCGAGCGAGCAGGCGGGTCTGTACGACCCCGCCAACGAGCACGATGCTTGTGGGATCGCCTTTGTCGCCGAGCTTCGTCGCGGGCCGAGCCATTCGGTCGTCGACCTCGGTTTGACGGCGCTCGAGAACCTCGCCCACCGCGGTGCCTTCGGCGCTGACGCCGAGACGGGCGACGGCGCCGGCATCCTCGTGCAGATGCCCGACCGGCTCTTCCGGGCTGCCGCAGGCGACGAGGGCATCGCCCTTCCCGCCGCCGGCCGGTACGGTTCGGGGCTCGCATTCCTTCCGGCGGCCGCGCCAGCAGCCACGGCAGCGAAGGCACAGGTGGAAGCGCTCGCCGGCGAGGAGGGCCTGCGCGTCCTCGGCTGGCGGGAAGTCCCGGTGCGGCTCGAGATGGCAGGAGCGAGCGCCCGGGAAGTGGCACCGTCGTTCTCCCAGATCTTCGTCGGCTGGGCGGCGCCGACGACCGAGCGCCCGCACGTCGAGCGCACGGTCCTCGACCTCGAGCGCCGGCTTTTCGTCCTGCGCAAGCGCGTCGAGCACGCCGTCGCCGGGCTGTACTTCCCCTCCTTGTCGGCACGGACCTTCGTCTACAAGGGGATGTTGGCGACGGACCAGCTGAGGGGTTTCTTCCTGGATCTGCAGGACGAGCGGCTCGAGTCGGCCATCGCCCTCGTGCACTCCCGTTTCTCGACGAACACGTTCCCTGCGTGGCCGCTCGCCCACCCCTATCGCCTGGTCGCCCACAACGGCGAGATCAACACGCTGAAGGGCAACCGCAACTGGATGCGGGCGCGCGAGGCGCTTCTGCGGAGCACCCTCGTCGAGGGCGATCTCGAGCGGATCTACCCGGTCATCACTCCGGGTGCGAGCGACTCGGCCTCCTTCGACGAGGTCCTCGAGCTGCTCCACCTCGGTGGGCGGTCCCTGCCGCACGCGATGTTGATGATGATCCCGGAGGCCTGGGAGAACGACCGTGAGCTCGACGACGCTCGCCGGGCCTTCTACGAGTACCACTCGTGCCTGATGGAGCCGTGGGACGGTCCAGCTGCCGTTGCCTTCAGCGACGGCAGCCTCGTTGGCGCCGTCCTCGATCGCAACGGGCTGCGACCCGCCCGCTACTGGGTGACCGACGAAGGTCTCGTCGTGCTCGCCTCCGAGGTCGGCGTCCTCGATATCGACCCGGCCTGCGTGGTTGAGCGGGGGCGGCTGCGGCCGGGGAGGATGTTTCTCGTCGACACGGTGGCCGGCCGGATCGTCGACGACGCCGAGGTGAAGTCGGCGCTGGCGGCCGAGAATCCCTACCGCGAGTGGCTCGACAATGGCCTCGTCCAGATCGCCGAGCTGCCGCCGCGACGCATGCTCACGCCCCAGCACGCCTCCGTCGTGCGCCACCAACGCCTCTTCGGCGTGACCGAGGAAGACCTGCGAACGATCCTTGCCCCGATGGCCACTGCCGGTGCCGAGCCGATCGGTTCGATGGGGACCGACACGCCCATCGCCGTGCTGTCGGAGCGTCCACGGTTGCTGTACGACTACTTCTCCCAGCTGTTCGCCCAGGTGACGAACCCGCCGCTCGACGCCATCCGCGAGGAGCTCGTGACGTCGCTGCACTCGACGATCGGGCCGGAGTCCAACCTGCTCGAGCCGGGGCCGGCGAACTGCCGCCAGATCGCCCTGCCACAACCGGTGCTCGACAACGACGAGCTCGCAAAGCTGCTCTATGTCGGCGAGGACGGTGGCACGGAGGGCTTCTCGGCCTTCGCCGTCGACGGGCTCTGGGCGGTGGCCGACGGCGGCGCCGGCCTCGAGGCGGCCATCGCGAAGGTGTGCTCGCAAGTGTCCGAGGCCATCGCCCTCGGGGTCAACATCGTCGTGCTCTCCGACCGTCACGCCAGCGCCGAGCTGGCGCCCATCCCTTCGCTGCTGCTGACGGCGGCGGTCCACAACCATCTCGTACGCGAGAAGGAGCGCACGAAGGTGGGCTTGCTGATCGAGACGGGGGAGGCCCGCGAGGTCCACCATCTCGCCCTGCTCGTCGGTTATGGAGCCGCCGCCGTCAACCCGTACCTCGCCTTCGACTCCATCGCCGAGATGGTGCGCGACGGTCTCATCAGCGGTCTCACCGAGCGCCAGGCGCTCCACAACTATGTGAAGGCCGCCTCCAAAGGGGTCCTCAAGGTGATGTCGAAGATGGGCATCTCCACGATCGCCTCCTACACGGGAGCCCAGGTCTTCGAAGCTGTCGGCCTGTCACAGGCCTTCGTCGACCGCCACTTCACGGGCACCTCCTCCCGCCTCGGCGGGATCGACGCCGGCGAGGTGGCGGCCGAGGTCGCCAAACGCCACGAAGCAGCCTTCGGCGAGCAAAGCAGCGTCCCCGGCAATCTCGAGATCGAAGTCGGAGGCGAGTACCAATGGCGCCGCGGCGGCGAGTACCACCTCTTCAACCCGCGCACGGTGCACAAGCTGCAGCACGCCACGCGCACACGCCGCTACGACGTCTTCAAGGAATACACCTCGCTCGTCGATTCGCAGTCCGAGCAGCTGGCGACGCTTCGCGGCTTGCTCCGGTTCCGGCAAGGCGTGCGAGCCGCCATCCCAATCGAAGAGGTCGAGCCGGTGTCGTCCATCGTGCGACGCTTTGCCACCGGGGCGATGTCCTACGGCTCGATCTCCGCCGAGGCCCACGAGACCCTCGCCGTCGCCATGAACCGCATCGGCGCCCGCTCCAACACCGGTGAAGGCGGCGAGGACCCCGAGCGCTACGTGCCCGATCCGAACGGGGACTCACGACGCTCGGCCGTGAAGCAGGTGGCCTCGGGGCGGTTCGGCGTGACGAGCGAGTATCTCGTCAATGCGGACGACCTGCAGATCAAGATCGCCCAAGGCGCCAAGCCGGGCGAAGGCGGGCAGCTCCCGGGCCACAAGGTGTACCCGTGGATCGCCCGCACCCGCTATTCCACACCCGGCGTCGGGCTCATCTCGCCGCCACCACATCACGACATCTACTCGATCGAAGACATCGCCCAGCTCATCTACGACCTGAAGAACGCCAACCCGCGAGCGCGAATCCACGTGAAGCTCGTCGCCGAAGTTGGCGTGGGCACGGTCGCCGCCGGCGTCGCCAAGGCACACGCGGACGTCGTGCTCATCTCCGGCCATGACGGCGGCACGGGGGCGGCGCCGCTCACATCGCTCAAACATGCCGGTGTGCCCTGGGAGCTCGGCCTCGCCGAGACGCAGCAGACCCTTGTCCGCAACGGCTTGCGGGACCGCATCGTCGTGCAGGTGGACGGCCAGATCAAGACCGGGCGCGACGTCGTCGTGGCCGCTCTGCTCGGTGCGGAGGAGTTCGGCTTCGCGACGGCGCCGCTCGTCGTCTCCGGGTGCGTGATGATGCGCGTCTGCCACCTCGACACGTGCCCGGTCGGGATCGCCACCCAGAACCCGGAGCTGCGCAAGCGCTTCAGCGGCCGGCCCGAGTTCGTCGAGACGTTCTTCGAGTACATCGCCACGGAGGTCCGCGAGATACTCGCCTCCCTCGGGTTCGCTTCGCTCGCCGAGGCGGTCGGGCAGGTCGAGTCCCTCGACACCACGACTGCCGTCGAGCAGTACTGGAAAGCACACCGGCTCGACCTGCGGCCGATCCTGCGCTGCGAGCCGGGCCCCGGGGTAGGGGACACACAGGCTGACCGGCGGTGCACGAGCCGTCAGGATCACGGCCTCGAGAGTGCCCTCGACCACGAGCTGATCGCCGCCAGCCGGCAGGCCCTCGAGTCGGCCGAGCGCGTGCAGGCCTCGTTCGCCGTGCGCAACATCCATCGCAGCGTCGGGACGATGCTCGGCTACGAGGTGACCCGGCGTCACGGCGGTGCCGGCCTCCCGGACGGCACGATCGACATCACGCTCACGGGGTCGGCCGGCCAGAGTTTCGGGGCGTTCGTCCCGAAGGGCATCACGTTGCGCCTCGTCGGCGATGCGAACGACTACTTCGGCAAGGGCCTTTCCGGCGGCCACCTCGTGCTCCGTCCGCACGATGCATCGCCGTCGCCGGCCGAGCGGCAGGTGATCGCCGGCAACGTCGT
>JBEKMC010000024.1:0-31710 GCA_050008715.1 Acidimicrobiales bacterium
CGACCAGCGCACCGCCGAGGCGGTCACCATCCTTCGCCAGCTCGGCACCCCGTTACTGATCCACCAACCGTCGTACTCGATGCTCAACCGCTGGATCGAAAACGGCCTTCTCGACGTTCTCGGCGCTGAAGGAGTCGGATGCATCGCCTTTTCCGTCTTGGCTCAGGGCCTGCTCAGCGACCGATACCTCAGCGGTATCCCCTCAGGCTCCAGAGCGTCTCTGGACGGTTCACTCACTCGCGGCATGCTCAGCGATGACAACCTCGGCCGCATCCGAGCCCTCAACGACATTGCCCTGGGCCGACACCAGTCGCTCGCGCAAATGGCCATCGGCTGGGCCTTGCGCGACCCCCGAGTCACTTCCGTTCTCATCGGCGCCAGCAGCGTGGTCCAACTCGAGCAGAACGTCGCTGCCCTCCACGACGCCGAGTTCACCGCCGATGAGCTCACCACGATCGATTGCTACGCTGTTGACGGCGGTATCGACTTGTGGCGCTCGCCTGCCATACCTTGTGTCGCAAGATGAGTTCAATTTCGAGCTCCTACTACCCTCAGCAACGCCGCCATCTTGCGCGACATTGCACGAGCCCGGTCCCCGCGGCGCACCTGCACAGTGCGAACGACGCTGCGGCTCGGTGTGCCGGCGGCGACGCCTACCTGACGTCGCGCCTCCCGGAATTCCCGGAATTCGTTCGCGCACGCAGCGCGCACGACGCCGCGAACCAGAGGAGGGCCAAAATCCAGAAATTGGTGCTGACCAGGGAAAACAACGAGAGCGGGCGACGGGGATCGAACCCGCATAGCCAGCTTGGAAGGCTCACCGGAGCCAATTTCGCAGCCTGGCACAATTCACATATTTGCTGCTCAGGCACTGTTTTCAGTGACCGTTGATGACCGCTCACGACCCCTCGTGGCGATCCGTTAGGTCACGTTCGGGTCACGCCGGCGAGGATTGGCGTGGCCTCTTCGCCCCACCCAACCTGTCATCTGGTCACTCGTCGAGAGCGGCCCGGCACTGATTCAGGTCCAGCCCCTCGGCGTTGATACCTTACGAGCGCGGGGTCTGTACTGACCTCGGTTGTGTGCTCGGCAAGGAGCTCGACCATCTCCGCCAATTCGCTACCCCACGCGGCTTGCACGATGCGCCTAGGTACGCTTGTCAGGTGACCGAGCTACGGGTGACGGTCCCTGACGAGATCGCCGAGCGTCTGGCTTCTGAAGCCAATGACCAGGGGACCTCCGTCGAGCACGTCGCCGCCGAGGTGCTTCGCCTGCACGTCTCGACAGTACGCGGAGAGGGACTGGACTTCATCGCCCTCGCACGATCCAAGCACGGCTTCTCGGCCAGGCGAGCCGAAGAGCAGCTGGAAGCCGAGGGGTTCGCCTGAACTCGACCGTGGTCGACACGGGGCCGCTCGTCGCAGCAGCCCCTCATCGACGATCCCGATCACGAAGCTTGCGTGGCTTGGTTCCGAGCCGTGCAGGGTCCGCTCGTCGTGCCCGATCTCGTGATCCCCGAAGTCTGTTGCCAACTCGCGCGTGGCGCCCCAAGCGCGGGTCGAGGGCGACTTCCTCCGCAGCCTCGTGTCCGGTCGTCTCGCCGTGGAACACGATCGTTCCCAAACCCCTCTTGACCTGGTGACACGACCGTCCTATCGTGAAATCACGACAGACAGGGGTGAACGGTGCGCCGATTGCTTCGTCATCTTCTCGTCGCCTTGGTGGGGGCGGCTACGGTCTCATGGCGGGCGCTGCGGTCTTCGTCCCAAGCCTTCCCGTGAGTGCGGCAGGCTCCAACTGCCTGAACGACTACGAATATGGATGCTATGCACGCGGAACGTTCGATGACACCACCGCGTGGGGCGGTGGATACGTGCAGGTCGAGGTCGCCGGACTATCGGCGTCAGGCAACGCGTACCTAAACGAGGAGCTTTGGACCACTACGAACGGCGGGACCAGCTATTGGGCTGAGATTGGTTACAGTTACAACCAACCTTACTGCCGCGGCACAGGCCTCAGGTGGTTTCTCTATTACGAGAACCTGTCGACATTCCATGGCGAATGCTTCGGATCATCGCCGTCGACCGGAACATGGCACCAACTGGAGATCCAAGAAGACGCGTCGAGTAAGTGGTACATCTACTTGGACGGCAATGAAGAAGCCATCGATAGCGGAACAAGTGGCTGGAATTATTACGATTACGCCGGGCTCGAATTCCACGACGCCGGGTATACGAGCGTCAGCGGCAACGCAAACTTCTCATACAACGAGGTAAGGAGCACCTCGTGCTGCTCTTGGTACTACTGGGACCAAGGCGGCTCCGACGTCGACTATCCGAATACCTACAACTGGATCTGGACGGAGACCAACCCATGGATCCATGGATACGACAGCTAGATATGAGTAGAAGGCGCTGATGACTCGAGCACGCAGTGTTAGCCTGTCGTTGGTAGCTTCGTTCCTCGTCGCTAGCGCGATCGGAGCTCTGGTCGGGTTGAGCGGCGTGGCTTCGGGAGGTAGCCGGCAGCCGAACGTCCGGATGGCTATTACCCATCACCCTGGGGGTACTGCACATCGAATAGAGCAGCAGTCGGTTAGCGGCGAATCGGGGTCGTCCTCACCTGTTCCAGCCCCGACTCCGACGGTGCAGAGCGTTCCGAGTACCGAGCAGCTTCAGTATGTTGGCCCTCCCTACATCAGCGAGTCTGACGCTGATTCCGCCGCCATGCAGGTGGCGAACGCGATGGGATCCGGAGCACAGGTGCTGAGCGCCAACTTGGAGAGCGCTGCCACGGCCAGCCAGGATGCCGGTCAACAAGTGGCCACGTTCTCTGTCAGCTCTGATCGGATGGTCTGGCTAGTGTGGCTGGTAGGCACGTTCCAGCCTGGTTGTGTTACCTCAACTTGCCCTGCCTGGCAGAACGAGCTTTACTTCGTAGCCGTCGATGCCACTACCGGGGAGACTTATGGGGTGGGGGGTAGTACCGATGCTCCCGGTGCTCCACCGGTGGCGTCTGGCGTGCATGTCGGTCCGCAGGGCGGATAACGAAGGTACTAATGCGTCGATCGCGAGGGATCGGCCGAGGCTCCGTCGAGTAATGGCCCGTCGACGGCAGATTCTAGAACTCCTATGTCTGGTGACGGCGTTCATCGTGCTGGCGTCGTGCTCCCCGGCCGCTAGCCGGCCGCGATCGACGACTTCACAAGCCAGCTCCACGTCACAAGCCAGCTCCACGTCGTCATTGCCTGTCGAGCTGCGCACTTTCGAGGAGATCGGAGCACTCACGGGTCCGCCGAGTTTTCTCGGCTTGGGCGGGATGGTCGTGGCGTCGAATCGTCTTTGGATCGCGACAGTTGGAGCTTCTGTTCTTGAAGGCCTGCGACGAGCCACTGCCGGTACCATCTACATTTTCAACCTCTCGAACGACTCAGTTCGAATCCAGAAGACGGGCACACTTCCGTCTCTCGGAGGGAACGGCAAGTACGTTTGGGTAGCGACCGCGCCGAGTCAATCGGGTACTTTGGGCGTGCCTCCCAGTCCGGCGGTCCCGGCCATCGGTGGTGGCCAAGTAGTCCAGTTCGACGCGCAGACGGGACGCAAGCTGTTCACGTACGCTGTCGTCCGCCCGCTTCAGATCTTTGCTAGCGGTTCTACTGCATGGGTACTGGCGGCCGAGTCGTCTTCGTGGCAAAAGAGCGACCTTCTGATGCTGCAAGGTGGCAACCAACGAGTGCTCGCCAAAGGTATCTTCGGAGTTCCCCTCGTACAGGAGTCATTGGTGTTGTGCGACGGTCGCATAGCGTCCCTTACTATGCGTCGGGGAGCCCAATATGAGGTGCTCTCGACCATTCCAAGCAGTGGGGGCATGATACGGATCCGGCCATTTCGCCTTCCCGGCGCGCCGCTGGTCACATGTGCAAGCTCGCATCTTCTCATTACCGCAGGTCAGCCGGGCGAAGCCGCCTCTAGCGTCGACAGGGTGGGCACATTCGTGCTCAGCCCAGATGGCATAGGACCGTTGTCAACCCCCTTCGCTGAGGGTGCGATCGACGCCTCGGTTGCCGGAAGCTTGCTCTGGCTCAGTGCGGGCACCTCCATCGCGGCGTACAACGTCGCGACCCGCAAGCGCGTGACCGGCATTCCTAAGGTTCCTGCCCCTTCGCTCGTCGCCAGTTCCGGCTTGCTGGCTATCGAAGGGCGGGTCGCGTATGTGGTCGATGGGGTCGCCGTGCTGCGAATTGCCCTCTGAACCCGGAGGGTCTGGCAACTCCGCCGAGTTCAAGGCGCCTACTCACGGCGTATGGCCAGTCCTCCGAGCCCCTGAGCCGTTCTCGCAGTTCGTGGCAGTTCGAATAGGATACCGTCTTCTCCAGCCGATTTGTTTACAGACATGCTGGTAGAAGCAACTTCTAGACGGCTCATGTGGCGTCAGGACACCCCCGAGCCGACTAGGCCGCGACGATCACTGTCTCGGATAGGCAGCGTGCAAGCGGGCGCGGTTGAGATGCGTCGGTACGCGGTGGAGAAGAGTTGACCGCGCGGCGGTCGAAAGGACTCTTCGCTCTGATGCGACTGGCGAACCGAAAGGAGGTGCGTTGACGCGGGACGTTCGGGACGAGCTTGGTTTGTGTCGCCCAGCCGGGCACCTCAGGCACGCGATGTGGTCGGCCTGTGAATGCGCGACATGGCGCCAGACCTCCGCCATTGTCGTCCCGATTCAGATTGCGGGTCCGGATGGACGTACGTGTTCGAGCGGCGGAGAGGACTCAGAACGCGGAGTGCTGCGCCGTTGGGGATAGGGAAGACGCGGAGGACTGCCCTCACTGGCTGGGCGGGACTGTCTATTGGCGTGTTGGGTTCGGATCGCTCGGTGGAGTCGGTTGATCCGGTTGATGAGCTCTGGGTTGGTGTCGATGAATTCGGCTCGGTCTCGTTGGGCAGCTTCTAGCCGCTGCGCCTGGTCGCCGAGTCGAGATCGTTCCCGTGCGATGGAGTGGGCGTGAGGTTGAGTGAGTTGGCTCCAGGCATTGTCGGCCTCGTCGAGGACGGCGGCGCTGGTGTCGAGGTCTTGACGGTTGCGGCGTCGGGCGAGGATCCCCTGACGGGGGTTCTCGGCGCGGCGAAGGTTCTCGTCGTGGACGCACAAAGCGCGCTGGAGGTCGTCGTAAGCGGACCGGACGGGGGTGTCTGCCCAACGACCCGTTCCTGTCCGAAGGTCGATGAGATCCTGCTCGAGGGAAGCTTGTCGGCCGCGTAGCTGGGCGAGTTCGTCCGTGACCTTCGGCGGGATCATGGCGACGAGTCGGTGGCGCTCGGCCCGGAGTGCTTCGAGGTGCTCGGAGGCGCTGGTCTGGTCGGCGACCCACTGTTGGCGGCGTTCATCGTCCCAGGACCAGGCGAGACGCTGAGACGCATCCGACAGGTCGCGGGCAGTGACATAGACGTCACTGGCCTGGCGGGCTCGGCTCATGGCGACATAGGGGAGCTCTCGGCCGCCTCCGTCGTCGAGGACGTGAGCGACGTCCACCGTGGCGCCCTGGGCGCGGTGACACGTGATGGCATACCCGTGACCGAGGCGTTCGGCGCCGATGTCGTCGGCCCCAAGATAAAGGATGCGGCCGTCGGGCGTGACTGCGGTGATCGTCTCGGAGCCAGCACCAGGGAGCTGATGGCCCGCATGGGACACGCCTCGGCGTCGGCGGCCCTGCGCTACCAGCACGCGACTCGCGATCGCGACAGAGCAATCGCAGAGGCGCTGTCGTCGCTCGCCTCGGCGCCCCACGAGTCCCACGCAGCTGGGAAGACGGAGCCGATTGGCGCCCACGTACATGCGCCCATTCGTTAGGTCACGTTCGGGTCACGCCGCCCAACTCGCTGGCCAGTCCGGGCACCGCACAAGCTCATGACCAGGGAAGACAACGAGAGCGGGCGACGGGGATCGAACCCGCATAGCCAGCTTGGAAGGCTGGAGCTCTGCCATTGAGCTACGCCCGCGGGTGGTGCGCACGCTAGCGGAGGTTGCCGACCAAGAGGTGAGATCCTCGATACTCAGCCACTCCCAGATCCGGCGGGAACGGTCTGATCCACGACGAAGACGTACGGCGCCAGCGGGAAGTTCGCCACCGAGGCACCTGTGGGAAACACCGGACCGGAATTCTCGACAAGGACCACCGTCACCGTCGCGCCAGGTCCGGCGACGACGGGTCCGGCGCCAGAGGAGGTCTCGAGATCCAACGGCACGTCGCCCGGGACATAGACCCAGACATCGAAGATGACGGACTGCGCCGTCGGGTGCTCATTGCGGAGACGAATCGAGGCGAAAACCTGTCCGAAGGTGTCGTACCGCTCTTTGGCCGTCGGTCTCACGATGGAGCCAGGAACGACCTGCCACCCGTCGCTCGAATAGCCGTCACTGAACGGCACCCTGGGTGCAGCGGCGGCAGGCGCCGGTCGGTTCGGGCCTGATGGTGCAGTCGTGGTTGTCACGAGCAGTATCTCGCTCTGATCGCGGTGATGGTTGATTTCGTAGGTGACCGCCGTACCGATGAGGACGAACACCACCGTGAAGATGGTCAACGGGCGCACCTTGGAGCGCATCGCCCCAACATATGCGATTCCGGCGGGACCTCAACGGGGTCCGCCGCAACACCGATATGGTGAGCGCGTGACTGACGAGGCGAGCCCGGCAGTGATGCGCCTCATCGAGGACGTGAGACGTCTCGAGGGTCCCGACGGGCGGCTCCCGCTCCCCGACATGAGCGACTGGGACATCTTTCCCTTCGATGGCGACTTTCGCGTGAAGCACATTGAGGATCCCGTCTTCCCCGAGCCGCCACGCCGAGGCGAACGAGGTGGCGCCGAGTGCTTCCAGTGCGGCTCGAGGCCAGAAAGCTCCGTGCTCCTGGAGACTGATCATTGGCGACTCGTCGATCCCGGGCCTCGCAGTGTTCCCGCCGTCGTCCTTCTGGAGACGGTAGAGCATGTGGACCTCGACACTCTGCCGGAAGAACTGGCGCCCGAGCTCGGGGTGCTGACATGTCGAATCGAGCGAGCAATGGCTGGCGTCGACGGTGTCGGGAGGGTGCATGTCTACAGGTTCGGGGACGGTTCGGCCCACTTCCACCTCTGGTTCTTCGCCCGGCCCGAAGGCCTGGTGCAGACTCGGGGATCGTGTCTTACGATCTGGGAGGACGTGCTGCCAACACGCTCCGCGGCGGAGTGGCAGGCGTCTCTGTCCCAGCTGTGCCAGCGCCTGAGCGCCGCCGGCGGCCTCATCGTGCAGGTTTGAGACGGTCGCAGTTGTGACCGACCGGCGCATGAACCGCCGGGAGTTCCTCGGAACGGTGGCCGCAGCCGGGGCCGCCGGTGCCCTCTTGTCCGGCTGCTCGCCCGCCAGCCAGACCCTTCACGATGTCACCACCGTGAAGGCGGCGGGTTCGGATCTCGGCGCGATCGAGCACGTGGTCATGCTCATGCAGGAGAACCGCTCGTTCGATCATTACTTCGGCACGTACCCCGGCGTGAGGGGTTTCGACGACCACCCCGGTGGAAGTCTCGGAGCCTTTGCGCAGCCGTGGCCCGTTAACAAGACGCTGCCTCCCGTCGGCCGCCTTTTGCCATTTCACCTGGACACGGCGAGCACCGATGCGGAGTGCACCTTCGATCTCTCGCACGCCTGGCCGGCACAGCACGCCTGCTGGAACGAGGGGCGGATGGACGCGTTCGTGAGCACTCACACCTCGGCCGCCTATGAGGGCCCGGAGAACGGTGTCCTCACGATGGGTTACTACACGCGAAAGGATCTGCCCTTCTATTACGCCCTCGCCGACGCCTTCACCATCTGCGACGGCTACCACTGCTCAGTACTCGGGCCGACGGACCCGAACCGCCTGTTCTGGTTGTCGGGCACGAACGACCCGGACGGTAAGGCCGGTGGCCCGATCATCACGACGAACGAGCTCGAGTCTGCCAAGTGGAGCGTGTCGTGGCCGACCATGCCAGAGATCCTCGAAGGCCACGGAATCTCCTGGCGCGTCTACAACCCGCCTGGGCCTCTCTACGCGCCGGGCAGCAGTTTGTCGATGTACGTGTCGAACAACCGCCTGCTGTATTTCCGCCAGTATCAAGACCCTTCGACTCGCTTGCATGCGGAGGCGTTCTCCTCGACGTTCCCCGGCGACTTTGCCCGTGATGTCGCACGCGGCACGCTGCCTGCCGTCTCCTGGCTTGTGGCACCTGTCGCGCCACAAGACATGTCCGAGCACCCACCGGCCCCACCCGCCCGCGGCGAGTACTTCACTCACAGCGTCTTGAAGACGTTGGCTTCCAATCCAGAGGTGTGGTCGAAGACGGTCTTGTTCCTGTCCTACGACGAGAACGACGGCTTCTTCGATCACGTCACCCCCCCAACGCCCCCGGGGGGGACGCTCGGCGAGTACCTCACCGTCAACCCGTTGCCGGCCGCGGCGGGCGGGATCGCCGGCCCGATCGGTCTCGGCATGAGGGTCCCACTCCTCGTACTATCGCCGTTCGCACGAGGAGGACACGTGTACTCGGGGGTGTCGGATCACACGTCGCAGCTGAGGTTTCTCGAGGCGCGCTTCGGCGTGCCCGTGCCGAACCTGTCCGCCTGGCGCCGGCAGGTGACGAGCGACCTCACCGGCTGTCTGCACCTGTCGGCTCCCGTCGGCGGCCTGCCACCACTTCCGGCAACGGCCCTCGATGCCGTTGTCGTCGAGCGCGAATGCACAGCCTCGCAACAGGTCGAGCTCAACACGGCCAGGCCGCCAGACCTCGTCCCGCCGCGTCAGGCGATGCCGTCGCAGGAGTCGTGAAGCCTCAAACGCTCCCCAACCGCTCGACTCCACGGGTCCCCGCCGGAGGCAGAGGTCGCCGAGCGCCCCGCGGGGGGACGCCGACGAGGCTCCGGCGGCGTAGCGTTGAGACGGCTGAGCAACCAAGAGGAGGGCGAGTGCCCACAGAGCTGTCATACGCATCCGGCCCGTCGTCTGTCGCCTTGCTCGGAGAGACGATCGGGGCGAACTTCGACCGGACGGCCGAGCGCTTTGGGGAACGGGAGGCGCTCGTCGATCGGCCCAGCGGCCGGCGTTGGACGTATCGACAGCTGGACGACGACGTCGACACGCTCGCCCGCGGTCTGATCGCCCGCGGCCTCGCCAAGGGTGACCGGGTCGGCATCTGGTCGCCGAACAGCGCCGAATGGGTGATCGTCCAGTACGCCACCGCCAAGATTGGCGTTGTCCTCGTGAACGTCAACCCGGCCTACCGGGCGCACGAGCTCACGTTCGTTCTGAATCAGTCCGGCGTCTCCCTCCTCGTGGTGGCGCAGGCGACGGATCGCTCCGACTACCCGGCGATGGTGGAATCCGTGCGGTCGGATTGCCCGGGCCTCGCCGAGGTCGTCGTCGTAGGAACGACGAGCTGGGACTCGCTCGTCCAAGGAGCCTCGGCCGTCCCGCCCGAAGCCGTGTCGGAGCGGGCTGCCACACTGAGCTTCGACGACGCCATCAACATCCAGTACACGTCCGGCACGACCGGCTTCCCGAAGGGCGCCACCCTCTCGCACCACAACATCTTGAACAACGGCTACTTCGTCGGGGAGCTCGTCGGCTACTCGGAGCTCGACCGCGTGTGCCTTCCCGTCCCCTTCTACCACTGCTTCGGCATGGTCATGGGCAACCTCGGGGCGACGTCCCACGGTTCGTGCATCGTCATTCCAGCCCCTTCGTTCGAGGCCGGGGCGACGCTCGCCGCCGTGGCAGCAGAGCGCTGCACGTCGCTCTATGGCGTGCCCACGATGTTCATCGCCGAGCTCAACCATCCGAGCCTTTCGTCGCTCGATCTTTCGTCCCTGCGGACTGGGATCATGGCCGGTTCGCCGTGCCCAATCGAGGTGATGAAACGAGTCATCTCCGAGATGAACATGCGTGAGGTGTCCATCTGCTATGGGATGACCGAGACTTCGCCTGTGTCGACGCAGACGCGCATGGACGACGACCTGGGCCGCCGTACCGCCACTGTTGGCCGCGTGATGCCACATCTCGAGGTGAAGGTGGTCGATCCGGCCACCGGCCTCACCCTGGTGCGAGGCGAGGCGGGGGAACTGTGCACCCGGGGCTATTCGGTCATGCTCGGCTACTGGGAGAACGAAGAAGCCACGGCGGATGCGATCGACGCCGCCCGCTGGATGCACACCGGTGATCTCGCCGTCATGCGCGCCGACGGTTACGTGAACATCGTCGGCCGCATCAAAGACATGGTCATCCGCGGCGGCGAGAACATCTATCCCAGCGAGCTGGAGGAATTCCTGTACGGCCACCCGGACATCGTCGACGTCCAGGTGGTCGGTGTGCCGGACGAGCGCTACGGGGAGGAGCTCTGCGCTTGGATCCGTCTGAAGGACGGCGCTGAGCCGATCACTCCCGAATCGCTACAGGAGTTCTGCACAGGACGATTGGCCCACTACAAGATTCCCCGCTATGTGCACATCGCCGAGGACTTCCCCATGACGGTGACCGGCAAGGTGCGAAAGGCCGAGATGCGCGAGCGCTCGGTCGAGATATTCAACCTCGGGGCAGCCGCCCGAATTCGCAACGCCTGAGCTCGTGAGTCGGGGAGGCGGGATTCGAACCCGCGGCCTCCTGCTCCCAAAGCAGGCGCGCTGCCAAGCTGCGCTACTCCCCGGACCGTGCCGAAGTATACGCCCCGGCCTTCCTGGCCGAGGAGGGACGGAATGCAGCGCGCGGTAGGCTGATCTCTGGAGCGCCGGGAAGTCTGGTCGGCATCGATACGGGTCGTCGCGGAGTGTCCGCCGGCCCACGACCCGCGAGGTGTGCGATGCCCGGAGACGAGTCAGTGGCCGGCACGAGCCGTTCTCCGGCGGCCACGGGCGCGATACGGGCCCGCGGTCCCGGCCGCGTCCTTCCGCAGCGCCTCCGCAAAGCCAGCTGGCAGCGCGAGGAGCTCCGCACGACACTCTGGCTCGTTCCCACGGTCCTCGTGGTGTCGAGCGTCGGGCTGTTCGCCATCACCTACGGCCTCGACGTCGCCGCATATCACCGGCACCTGAGCTATCCCTTCTGGATCCGGACGCCGAGCGCGGACGCGGCACGTCAAGTTCTCATCGCCATCGCGGCGGCCGTCATCACGGTGGTCGGTGTCGTGTTCTCGATCACGATTCTCGCCCTGACCCTCGCTTCCCAGCAGTTCGGTCCGCGGATGATGCGCAACTTCGTCCGCGACGTGGGCAACCAGGTGACGCTCGGGGTCTGGGTTGCCACGTTCGTCTACTCAGTGCTCGCGCTGGGATCGATCTCAACGAGCTCGGGACCGCTCGGAGACTTCGTCCCGAACCTCTCGATCACCGTCGCCGAGGCGCTGCTGTTCGTCGACGTCGCCGTCCTCATCTACTTCATCCACCACATCGCGAAGTCGATCCAGCTGCCGGAGGTGATCGCCGGTATCGCGCGCGACCTCTCGTCGGCGGTGGACGGGGAGTTTCCTCTGCAGGCAACCCCCGGCGGCGCCGCAACACAACCGGCGCCCGAAGAACTTCGGGAGATCATGCGCCGGCTCGACGACGACGGTGTGACGATTCCGGCGCTCGACAGCGGTTATCTGCAATTCGTGGCGTTCGGCCAGCTCGTCCAGATCGCCGAGGACGCCGGCGCCGTGATCCGCCTGGCGCATCGCCCGGGGCACTTCGTCGTGGCGGGACGCCCGTTGGGCACCGTCTGGCCGCCGGCCGCCGCACCGAAGGTGGAGCAGTCCCTTGCCCGCTCGCACGTGACCGGACCGCACCGGACCCTGGTCCAAGATCCCGTCTTCGCGATCGACCAGCTCGTCGAGATCGCCATCCGGGCGCTGTCGGCGGCCGTCAACGACACCTTCACCGCTCTCACGTGCATCGACTGGCTCTCGGCCGGGCTGAGTCGCATCTCCGGCAGGGTGTTGTCGGAGGGCGTGTACCGCGACCGCGGGGGCAGCGTCCGGCTCATCGAGCTCGCCCCGAGCTACGACCGGATGGTCAATCGCGCCTTCGACAAGATCCGCCAAGCCGGCGGTGCCATGCCGGCAGTCGTCATCCGGCTGGTGGATGCCCTCTCGAGAGTGGCCGAGCACACGGTCGAAGAGGGCCAGCGAGCCGCGCTGCGCCGCCAAGCAGAGATGATCCTACGGCGGGCGGAGTCCTCCGATCTCGAGCCGGACGACTTGGCCGACGTGCGGGCTCGCTACGGTGGGTTTCTCGTCGTCGTCGCCGGCGCACTCGGCCGGCCGAGCCCGGGCGCAGTCGAGCTCGCCGGTTCGGGCACAGTGCCGGGTGTCCGGGCAGAACCTGGCAGGTCCGGCGGCCCGGAGACGCTCGACACGCTGGCGGGCGGTCTTCCGGGCGACCAGTAGACTCCCCGAGCCATATGCGCTCCACCGCCGAAATACTCGAAGGCAACAGGGTCAAGCTCTCCGTCGAAGTCGACGAGGACGAGCTCAAGACCGCTGTCGAAGATACGTTCCGTCGTCTGCAGCGAGAGGTGAGCGTGCCGGGGTTCCGCCCCGGGAAAGTACCCCGCCGCCTGCTCGAAGTCCGTATGGGCGGCAAGGCCATCCGCGAGGAGGTCATTCGTCACGCGCTGCCCGACTACTACGCCCAAGCCGTAGAAGAAGCCGCCCTCGACACGATCGCGGCGCCGGAGATCGACATCACCTCCGGTGAGGAGGAAGGGCCGCTCGCGTTCGACGCCGTCGTCGAAGTGAGGCCGAAGGTCTCTGTGGCCGGCCGGGACGGCCTTATCGTCACGGTGCCCTCTCCAGAGGTCAGCGAAGAGGACCTGGCGGCGCAGATCGATCGGATGCGCGAGCAGTTCGCAGAGCTGTCCGACGTCGATCGCCCCGCCGCCGACGGCGACGTCGTGACCGTCGATGTGCAGGCGACCCGAGACGGCGACCCGGTGGAGGATCTCGCCACCTCGGACTTCGTCTACGAGGTGGGCACCGGCATGCTCGCGGAGGGCGCCGACGAGCAGCTTCGTGGGGCAAAGCCCGGTGACATCCTCCTCATCGACGCGACGGATGCTCCCGGCGGCAGTGCGCAGCTCAAGATCCTCGTGAAGCAGGTGCGCGAGAAGGTGCTGCCCGACGCCGACGACGCCTGGGCGTCGGACGCGTCCGAGTTCGACACGATCGCCGAGTTGCGAGCCGACCTCAGCAAGCGCATGACCGCCCTCCGCACCCTGCAAGCGCGTCTCGCCCTGCGAGAGCAAACCATCGAGGCGCTCGCCGGCCTCGTGCAGGACGACATGCCCGAGACGCTCGTCAACGAAGCGACCCAGCGCCTCTTCGCTTCGTTCCTCCGGCAGCTCGAGTCCCGCAAGATCGGCCTCGAGCAGTACCTGGAGGCACGCGAGCAGGACGCCGAGCACCTCATCGCCGAGCTCCGGGCCCAAGCGACCGAGCAGGTCAAGGCTGACCTGGCCTTGCGCGCCGTCGCAGACGCCGAGAACCTCGAAGTCAGCGATGACGAGCTGGCGGCGGAGATGCAGCGCCTTGCCGACGAATCCGACCGCTCGGTGGCCGATGTCGCCCGCCAGGTAGCGGAGGGAGCAGGGCTTGAGCGGCTACGCTCTGATATCAGGAGTTCGAAGGCGGTCGAGTGGTTGCTCGACCACGTAGAAGTCGTCGATGAGCAGGGGAACCCGATGGACCGAGCGTTGCTGTTGGAACACGAGGACCCCTCGGGGGAGCCGGATCTCACGACAGACCAGGATGCTGCCGAGGGCAGCGCGGACGAGGGTCCAACCGCAGATGCGGTCGACCACGACCATGACACGGAGGAGGGTCGGGCTTGAGGGCGTACGACTACCTCGTTCCGACTGTCGTCGAGCAGTCGAGCCGCGGAGAGCGGGCCTACGACCTGTACTCGCGGCTGCTCCGTGAACGAATCATCTTCATCGGCACGCCGATTGACGACACGATCGCCAACCTCGTGTGTGCCCAGATGCTCTTTCTCGAGTCGGAGGACTCGGAAAAGGACATCAACATCTACATCAACTCGCCCGGTGGCGACATCACGGCTCTTTTCGCCATCTACGACACGATGAAGTACGTCCGTCCGGACAAGTCGACGTTCTGCTTCGGACAGGCGGCGTCGGCGGCGGCCGTGTTGCTGGCCGCCGGGACGAAGGGCAAGCGGTTCGCCCTGCCGCACACGCGCATCTTGTTGCACCAGCCCTACGGTGGCGCCGCGGGGCAAGCGACTGACATCGAGCTGCAGGCGAGGGAGATTCTCCGGATGCGGGATCTCCTGAACGAGATGCTGGCGACGGATACGGGTCAGACGGTTGCAAAAATCCAGCACGACACCGACCGGGACTTCATCATGAGCGCGGCCGAGGCGCAGGAGTACGGTGTTATCGATGAGGTGATCACGAACCGGGAAGTCCTCGGCAGCGCTATCGCTGCCGTTGGCGCTGCCTGACTGGGGGGCATGGTGGCCAAGTTCGGTGACGGGGGAGAACTCGTCAAGTGCAGCTTCTGCGGAAAGTCGCAGAAGCAGGTGAAGAAGCTCATTGCCGGTCCGGGTGTCTACATCTGTGACGAGTGCATCGAGCTGTGCAACGACATCATCGAAGAGGAGCTCTCCGAGCCCACCGAGGTGCGCTTCGAGGATCTGCCGAAGCCCAAGGAGATCTTCGAGTTCCTGAACGACTACGTCGTCGGCCAGGAGCAAGCGAAGAAGATTCTCTCGGTGGCGGTGTACAACCACTACAAGCGGGTGCAGGTCGGGGCGTATCGCGAAGGCGACGTCGAGCTGGCCAAGTCGAACATCCTGCTGTTGGGCCCGACCGGTTGCGGCAAGACCCACCTCGCCCAGACGCTCGCCCGCATGCTGAACGTGCCCTTCGCCATCGCCGATGCCACGGCGCTCACCGAAGCCGGCTATGTCGGCGAAGACGTCGAGAACATCCTCCTCAAGCTCATCCAGGCGGCGGATTACGACGTCAAGAAGGCAGAGACCGGGATCATCTACATCGACGAGATCGACAAGATCGCCCGCAAGTCGGAGAACCCCTCGATCACCCGCGACGTCTCGGGCGAGGGCGTGCAGCAGGCGCTTCTCAAGATCCTCGAGGGAACGACCGCCTCCGTGCCGCCGCAAGGCGGTCGGAAGCATCCGCACCAGGAGTTCATCCAGATCGACACGACGAACGTCCTGTTCATCTGCGGGGGTGCCTTCGCCGGCCTCGACAAGATCATCGAGAGTCGCATCGGCCTTGCCGGGATTGGCTTCCGGGCCGAGGTGCGCCGCACCAAGAGCTGGCGCGAAAGCGAGCTGCTCATGCAGGTCCTGCCGGAGGACTTGCTCAAGTTCGGGCTCATCCCCGAGTTCGTCGGTCGCCTGCCGGTCATCGGAGCCGTCTCGAGCCTGGACCGCGAGGCATTGGTGCGAATCCTCCTCGAACCGAAGAATGCCCTCGTCAAGCAATACCAACGGGCCTTCGAGCTCGACAACGTGGAGCTGGAGCTCACTGAGGATGCCCTCGAGGCTGTGGCCGAACAGGCCTTGCTGAGGGGTACGGGAGCGCGTGGGCTGCGAGCGATCCTCGAAGAGGTCCTGCTCGACGTCATGTACGACCTCCCGAGCCGGGAAGACATCGGCCGGTGTGTGGTTGACGCCTCCGTCGTGCTGGAGCGCGTCGCTCCGAGCCTCGTGCCTCGCGGCGCCCCGGGCAAGCCGGACCGAACCTCACGACGCGCCGCATCCTGAGCCCGGGCCCTGGCCGCGCCACCTCTCCCGCCGGTCGTTCTGTGCAGCTCGCCGTAGATCGTTGGCGGACGCGCCGTGGTCGATGAAGTCGGACCGTTCTCACCGCCTGCCCAGGGGCTGAACGCCAGCATCGGGGAGGCCCTTGCGTGGCTCGATCGGCACATCAACCTCGAGGCGATCGAGTCTGGCAAGGCCGGCCGTCACGCACTTCCCACCCTCGAACGCATCGCTTCGCTCGTCAAGGTCATGGGCGACCCGCAGTCGACCTATCCGGTTGTCCACATCACGGGAACGAACGGCAAGGGTTCGACCGCCCGGATGTGCGCGGCGTTGCTGACCTCGACGGGACTCAACCCCGGCCTGTACACGAGCCCACATCTCGAGACGATCAACGAGCGCATCGCCGTCGGCGGGCGGACCATCAGTGATGAAGAGCTCTCGAAAGAGCTCGCCGCAATGGCGGAGCTGGAGGTGTTCGTCAGGGAGCGGGCGACCTGGTTCGAAATCCTGACTGCCACCGCCTTTGGCTGGTTCGCCGACGAAGGAGCCGACTTGGCGGTGATCGAGGTCGGTCTCGGTGGACGGTTCGATGCGACGAACGTCGCCGATGCAGAGGTGGCGGTCGTCACGAACGTCGAGCTCGACCACGTCGACATTCTCGGCTCGAGCCGTCAGCAGATTGCGTCCGAGAAGGCCGGGATCATCAAAGCCGACAGCACCGTCGTCGTCGGCGAACAGGACCCGTCCATCCTCTCGATCTTCGAGGAGGAGGCCGTCACCGCCGGCGCAGCCGGGCTCTGGCGACGGGGAGAGGAATTCGGTGCCGAGCGCAGCCGCCTCGCCGTCGGCGGCCGTGTCTTGGACCTGTACACCCCGCTCGGCCGCTACGAAGAGGTCTTCCTTCCGTTGTACGGCGCCCACCAGGCCGACAACGCCGCCTGCGCTCTGGCGGCCGCTCAGTCCCTCCTCGGCTTCCCACTCGGAGAGGACGTCGTGATGGAGGCCTTCGCTTCGGTGACGGTGCCGGGACGGCTGGAAGTCGTCGGACACCGGCCCCTCGTGGTGCTCGACGGCGCACACAACACCGCCGGGGCACTCGCTGCCGGCGCTGCCCTGGCGGAGGACTTCTTCGGCCGCCGAACAGTCGTGGTCATGGGCTGCCTACGTGGCCGTGACCCTGCTGACCTGCTCCAGGGCCTTGGTCCTGAGCTGATCTCGCTGGTGCTCGCGTGCACGCCGCCCTCTCCACGGGCACAAGCGGGTGAGGCAGTCGTCAGGGCCGCGAGCTCGCTCGGCCTGCCGGCGCGGGACTGCGGCGGCGTGTCGGAGGCCTTGGAGCAGGCGGTACAGGTCGCCGGCGAGGACGATCTCGTGCTCGTGACCGGGTCGCTGTACGTCGTCGGAGCGGCTCGGTCACTGCTGAGCCTCTGAGGCCGCCGGGGCACCCCTTGGGCGACGGGACGCTAGTGTTCCCAGCCCGTGAACCGCACCCTGGTTATCTGCAAGCCCGACGCCGTGGAGCGAGGACTCGTCGGCGACATCGTTGGTCGCCTCGAGCGTAAGGGGCTCCGGCTCGTCGCCATGGAGCTGCGCACGATCACTCCGGAAGTTGCCGCCAGGCACTACGCCGAGCACGAAGGCAAGCCCTTCTACGGCGATCTCATCGAGTTCATCACAGGCGGCCCCGCCGTCCTCATGGTCGTGGAGGGTCCAGCGGACACCTGGAGGATCGTGCGGACCTTGATGGGGCCGACGAATCCGGCCGAAGCCCCACCGGGCACGATCCGAGGTGACTTCGGCACGGCGCTGACGGAGAACCTCGTGCACGGATCGGATGGACCGGAGTCGGCTGAGCGGGAGATTGCGATCTTTTTTCAGGCGTTAGGCTGAGACTGCCCTCTTCAGAGACCTGCCCTCAGAGACCTGCCGGAGGGCCGCCTTGTTCCGACCGGAGCCATCCCTTAGCCTTAGGGTGACCTCCCCTCTACTCTTGGACATGTTTCCGTATGGGTGAAAACAGCCTTTCCTTCATCGGCCGTGAT
The DNA here is from genome assembly GCA_050008715.1 of Acidimicrobiales bacterium. Lineage (GTDB taxonomy): Bacteria > Actinomycetota > Acidimicrobiia > Acidimicrobiales > Bog-793 > JAKACA01. Next base: position 17,826 of record JBEKMC010000024.1, read on the forward strand.
ATGGCGGTTGACCTCGGTACCGCCAACACGCTCGTCTATGTGCGCGGCAAGGGGATCGTTCTCAACGAACCCTCCGTCGTGGCCATCAACGTCAAGGACGGGCACCCGCTCGCCGTTGGTGCCGAAGCGAAGCGGATGATCGGCAGGACGCCGAGCAACATCCAAGCCATTCGGCCGCTCAAGGACGGCGTCATCGCCGACTTCGAGATCTGCGAGATGATGCTGCGGTACTTCATCCGGCGGGTCCACCCCCGGCGTTTCTCCAAGCCCCGCATGGTCATCTGCGTCCCCTCCGGGATCACCGGTGTGGAGAAGCGGGCTGTGCAGGAGGCCGCCGAATATGCCGGCGCTCGCAAGGCCTACATCGTCGAGGAGCCGATGGCTGCCGCTATCGGCGCCGGCCTACCGATCCACGAACCGACGGGGAACATGGTCGTCGACATCGGTGGTGGAACGACCGAGGTGGCGGTCATCTCGCTCGGTGGCATCGTCGTGAGCCAATCCATCCGCATCGGGGGTGACGAGCTCGACGAGGCCATCATCTCGTTCGTGAAGAAGGAGTACAGCCTGGCGCTCGGCGAGCGCACGGCCGAAGAGATCAAGATCGCCCTCGGCTCGGCTTGTGAGCTCGAGGAGGAGCTGCACGCGGAGATCCGCGGCCGTGACCTCGTGACCGGCTTGCCGAAGACCGTCGTGACGACGACCGAGGAGATCCGCAAGGCGATCGAGGAGCCCGTGGCGGCCGTCGTGGACGCCGTCAAGGTGACGCTCGATCGGTGCCCGCCCGAGCTGGCGGCCGACATCATGGAACAGGGCATCGTGCTCACCGGCGGCGGCGCGCTGTTGCATGGTCTCGACGTGCGGTTGCAGGCCGAGACACACATGCCCATCGTCGTCGCCCCGGACCCGCTGAATTGCGTCGCCCTCGGGAGCGGGATGTGCCTTGAGGAGTTCGAGGCACTGAAGGCGGTTCTCCAGTCCTCGTCCAACCGCTGATCACGGAGTCGTGGTGTCCACGACTCGACGCAACACCTCGCAGCGCCTGACCCTCGTCATCCTCGTGCTGCTCTCGGTCACAGCCATCACGCTCGACTATCGAGGCGAGGCCAGCAAGGCGATCAAGTCCGTACGCAACGTCGCCCGCGACGCCGTCTCGCCCATCCAGCGCCTCCTTGCCGACGCCCTGCACCCGATCGGCGACTTGTTCTCCGGCGCCGTGAACTACGGGAGCGCGGTGAAGGAGAACGAGCAGTTGCGGAGCGAGCTGGGTGCCCTTCGCCGTCAGGCCCTGCAGAACCAGGGCGCCGAGCACCAGCTACAGGAACTTCTCGACCAGCTGCACATTCCGTATGTGCAGAACATCCCCACCGTGCCCGCCGAAATCCTGGCCGGTCCGGCCTCCAACTTCCAGGACACCTTCGAGATCGACCAGGGCACCTCGTCGGGTGTCGGCGTCGGGATGCCGGTCGTCGCCGGCGTGGGCCTGGTCGGCATCGTCGCCAGCGCGGGCTCGTCGACATCGGTGGTGGAGTCGATCACCGACCCGGGCACGTCCTTCGGTGTCAGCTTCGGGATACCGGCCGCCTATGCCGTCGCGCAAGGGCGCGGCTCGGGTTACCCCCTGCTGCTGAGCAACGTCACCGCCGGAGTAAAGGTGCACGTCGGGGAGTCGGTCTTCTCGAGTGGTCTCGCCGGCGCGGTGCTGCCGGCGGGCATCCCCGTGGGAACCGTGTCGTCGTTTCGCTACTCCGGTGGCACCTTGACCTACGCCGTCGATGTCAAACCGGTGGCCGACATCACCGGCCTGAGCTACGTCGTCGTGCTGCAGTGGTTCCCGGCGCCTTGAGGACCACTCAGGTCTGCGCCGGGCGACGCCAGGGCCCGTCGATTCGGAGGCCGTCGTGACCCCACGCGCCTGGATCCGTCTGGCCGCTGTTGTGTGCGTGACCCTCGTCCTGCAGGAGGCCATCCTGAACGGCCTCGAGGTGGGTGGCGCCCATCCGGATGGGTTTCTTCTCCTCGCGATCGCCGCCGGCCTGACGGCCGGCCCCCAGCGCGGCGCCCTGATCGCCTTTGTAGTGGGGCTCGTAGCGGATCTCTTCGTCCTCACACCGTTCGGGCTCTCCTCGCTCGTCTACGTGCTCGTCGCGTTCGGGGTCGGGGTGCTCGCCTCGCTCCCCGGAGGGCGCGCCCCCTACAGCTTCCAGATGACCGTGGCCGTCGCCGGTGGCATCGCGGGCACGCTGCTCTTCGAAGGCATCGCCGTCCTCTTGGACCAGCCGCAGCTGCCAAGTCATGGGCTCGTCGCTGTGGTAGCTGTTGTCGCCGTGGCCAACGTCGTGCTCATCGTCCCGGCAACGGCGGCGATGTCGCGGGCGATCAACACGGGGCCCTCGCGGGATCTCGCCGGCGTGTCCGGCGGGAGCGCCACGCGATGACGACTGCCGGGCCGGGTGGTGGGGGGCCGACATGGCCCGGTGACGACGGCGGTCAGTCTCCGCGTGGCGGCGGGCGATCGCCCACCGGCCGTCGGCCGATGCCGCGACGGCCGGTCCCGCCTCTCAGTGAGGACGAGCTGGCCGACCGCCCACGCCAGCGGATCTCGTCCAGCCCGCTGAAACGCCTCGAAGGCGAGGAAAAGGAGATCCAACGACGGAGCGAGCCGGTCCATATCGGGCTCCGTCTGACGGTGATGGGCATCGTCGTCCTCGGTCTCTTCTCCATGATGCTCGTGCGGCTCTGGTCGCTCCAGGTGCTCGAAGGCAAGGCGGCTTCGTCGTTGGTGAACAGCCAGTCGACCCGCACGATCCTGATCAGCCCACCTCGCGGCCTCATCCTCTCCCGGAACGGCACGGTGCTCGTGGCGAACAAGGTCATGCCGGTCGTGACGCTCAACCGTCAGGATGCCGTGAACGATGCAGGCCTGATCCAGCGCGTCGCCGTCGCCCTCGGCATCACGCCGGCGCAGGTGAATGCGGACTTGAACGACCAGCAGGACAGCGTCTACGAACCCGTGCCGGTAGCAGTCGGCGTGAGCGCGACGACGATCCTGTTCCTCTCCGAGCATCGCTCGGAGTTCCCCGGCGTCACCGTCAGCTACGTCGCCGAGCGCACCTACCCTCAACACGAGCTCGGTGTGCAGATGCTCGGCAACGTCGCCGACATCGACGCCGCCCAGCTCAAGGCACTCGCCAAGGACGGGTATCTCGCCAGCGACGTAATCGGGCAGTCCGGCATCGAGTCGCAGTACGAGAAGTGGCTGCGCGGCAAGTCCGGAAAGCAGGTCCTCCAGGTCGACGCGTACGGCGACGCGGTCGGCACCGAGTCCGAAACCCCGCCGACGCCTGGCGACGACGTCATCCTCAACATCGACACGGGACTCCAGGCCGAGGCCCAAAAGGCGCTCTCCGACCAGCTCGTGGCGCTGCGGGCGACCGTGTCCGGTGCGACGTCGGGGGCCGTGGTCGTGCTCGACCCGCAGACGGGGGCGGTGCTGGCGATGGTGTCGCTTCCGACCTACAACCCCGAATGGTGGGTGGGCGGGATGAGCACGCTGCACTGGAACGAGCTCAACAACCCCTCGGCCAAGGACCCGCTGCTCAACCGGACGATCTCGGGCCTCTACCAACCGGGCTCGTCCTTCAAGCTCGCAACGGCGACCGCTGCCCTGCAGGACGGGTTGATCTCTCCGTACAGCACGATCAGCGACCCCGGCTACTTCGACATCCCGCAACCGTGCTCGGGCATCTGCAGGTACTTCAACAACCAGTACGAGAGCTGCGGGTCGTGCGACGTGCAGACTGCCATCACGATCTCCGACGACGTCTTCTTCTATACCTTGGGCTACGACTTCTTCTCTAGTACCGACAAGTCACTCCAGAGCGGTATTCAGCGTGAGGCGAGCCTGTACGGCTTCGGCCAGCCCACCGGGGTCGACCTGTCGGACGAGTACAGCGGTCAGGTCGACGGGCCGCAGCTCCGGATCGACCAGCATGCCCAAGCTCCCACCGCCTTCCCGAATACCTACTACGGCGCCGGCGATGCCCTCGAGACCGCGTTCGGCCAGGGTGAGACGCTTGTGACCCCTCTGCAGATCGCCAACGCCTACGCCACGTTCGCGAACGGCGGCACCCGCTATGCGCCTCAGGTCGCAGCTGCGGTCGTCTCGCCGAACGGGAAGATCGTGCGGGTCTTCAAGCCGAAGGTGCTCGGTCACGTTGCGATCTCCTCGGGCAACTACGCAGCCATGCTCGCAGGTCTCGAGGGCGTGATCACGGTCTATCCGAGCGGTACGGCCAGCGGGCCGTTTCGGGGCTATCCGTACTCGAGGCTCCCGCTCGCCGGCAAGACCGGCACCGCCACGACGAGCGCGAACCCGAATGCGCAACCGACGGCGGTCTTCGTTGCCTTTGGCCCTGCCACCGGATCCGTCAGTGCGCCGCAATACTGTGTGGCGGCCGTCATCCCGGGCGCCGGATACGGTGCGTCGGCTGCAGCCCCGGTCGTGCGGGCGATCTTCGAGTACCTCATCCGCCACCCGGTGAAGCCGGTTGACCTGCATCCCTCGACGGGCGGTGCGTAGCAGCGCCTTTCGGGCACCGCGGCGGCACTACGCTGTCGGTCAGGATGACAACGCCGAGATCGCCGCAGCCAACGCTCGTGGCTCCCGCGCTCGTCGTCTGTTCCGGTCTCGTCGTGTTGGGCGACCGTTGCGCGGCTCCAGGCAGCGCCGTCAGCCACCGCCGGACCGGTCGGGACACTGTGCTCGTCACTGACGAAAGCACCCCGGGCTGGCGCGCTGCTGCGAGGCTGTGCGCGGCGCCAGCCGCCCGTCGGGTGCGACCGGCGCGCGATCGCGCGCCCTCGAGAAGGGATCTTCCCGATGTCGGACTCGATGACCGGCCGACCGGGGCCGGTCGAGCGTGTACCTGGGGATTCGTCCCCAGACCGCCCGACCAGCCCTCCTCCGGCCAATGGAGCCGCCGACTCCTCGGCGGACACTCGGGCCGCTCGCCGGCCGACCGTTGGCAGCCCTGCAGTCGAGGCACCCGCCGACAGCTCGTCGTCGTCCTCGCCCGCGCCTGATTCCGTCGGCGGCCGACCCGCTCCGATCCGGCCCCAAATCGGGGATAGCCGTCCGGCGCCGCCGGTCCCGGTCACGGCGCCACCGGCAGGCTCGAAGCGGCCCGGTGCCTCCGGAGGCGGAGACGCTCAGCCCGACCGTGCAGACGTTTCCACCGCTGGCGTCGATTCGGGTAGCTCGGGCAGTTCCGCCGGCAGTCCCGGTGGCTCCCGTCGCCGTCGAGGCGGCCGGGGTCGTCGCGGCTCCGGTGGTGGAGGATCAGGCGGTTCCGGCTCCGGCGGGTCCAGCGGCTCCGGCGGCGATGCCAACAGGGGGCAGAACGGCCCACGCCGAGACGGGCGGCAGTCAACTGCCCGACCCGGGTCAGCAGATGCCGCCGAGCCAGGCGGCGAGCGCACCGATGCCGGCGCTGCCGGCGGCACGGGCCGCGGTGGCGGTAGCGGGCGTCCACAGCGAGCCGGAGGTCGACCCGCCCCCGAGCAGGTCGACGACATCACGGAGGAGCGCGCCGAGGCGGAGGCCGACGCCGTCAGCCCCTCCCGGCGGCTCAGCGGCGATCGCCGCGGCAAGCCCACCGGGCGCTACCTGATGTGCGTGCACGTCGAGCCCGAGCGGACCCAGATCGCCGTCCTCGAAGGGCGCTCCCTGGTCGAGCACTACGTCGCACGGCCGCAGGACGAGTCCCTGCAGATCATCGGCAACGTGTACCGCGGCCGGGTGAAGAACGTCCTGCCGGGCATGGAGGCCGCTTTCGTCGACGTCGGCACGCCGAAGAACGCCGTCCTGTACTGGGGCGACGTCTCCTTCGATCGAGACGACATCGAGCGCCAGCCAGGTGCTGACCGGATCGAGCACCTGCTGAGGCCTGGCCAGACGATCGTCTGCCAGGTCACGAAGAACCCGATCGGCCTCAAGGGTGCGCGTTTGACGCAGGAGGTGTCACTCCCGGGTCGTTTCGTCGTCCTCGTCCCGCAGTCGAACACCTACGGGATCTCGCGGCGCCTTGACGACAACGAGCGCAGGCGCCTCCGCCGCATTCTCGACGACGTCCGACCCGAGGGTCACGGTCTCATCGTCCGGACAGCGGCTGCCGGCGCGTCGGCCGAGGATCTCCGCCACGACGTCCTTCAGCTCGTCGCGAAATGGGACGAGATCGACGAGCGCGCCAAGCGTCTGCCAGCACCGGCGCTGCTCTACTCCGAGCCGCACATGGCGGTTCGCATCATCCGAGAGGAGCTCACCGAGGAGCACCGCTCCGTTCTCATCGACGACCCGGTGCTGTACGAGATCGTGAAGTCGTACGTGGCCGAGCTCGAGCCGGCACTCGCCGAGCGCATCGAGCTGTACGACACCGCGAGCGAGCCGTTACCGCTTTTCGAACGCCACCACGTGCACGAGCAGCTGCACAAGGCGCTCGACCGCAAAGTCTGGCTGCCATCGGGCGGCTCCCTGATCATCGAGCGGACCGAGGCACTGACGGTCATCGACGTGAACACCGGGAAGAACGTCGGTTCGTCGAGTCTCGAGGAGACCGTCTTCGAGAACAACCTCGAAGCTGCCGCCGAGATCGCCCGCCAGCTCCGGCTGCGAGACATCGGCGGCATCATCGTGATCGACTTCATCGACATGGAGATCAAGGCCAACCGGCAGGCAGTCACGTCGGCGTTCAAGTCGGCCCTCGCTCGTGACAAGACGCCGACACAGGTGTACGACATCTCTGACCTGGGTCTTGTCGAGATGACGCGCAAACGCGTCGGCGAAGGCCTCGTCGAGACGTTGTCGCAGACCTGCCCGATGTGCAGCGGCCGCGGGATCGTCTTCGACGACCCGCAATGAGGCCGGCCGGCGGCCCCTTCGTCCGTTGAGCGTCGTCTCGCCGTCCGGGAGCAGCCTTTGGCCGTACTAGGGTGAGCAACCTATGTATGCGGTCATCAACGCGGGCGGAAAGCAAGAGCGGGTCGAGGTCGGCGAGCTCGTCGACGTCGAGCTGCTCGACGTGTCGCCCGGTGACAAGCTCACCCTGACGCCACTGCTCGTCGTCGACGGCGACGAGGTGACGGCCTCGGCGGACGCGCTGGCAGGAAAGAGCGTCACCGCCACCGTCGTCGGCGAGGTGAAAGGCCCGAAGATCGTCGGCTTCACGTACAAGTCGAAGACGAGGCAGCGGCGGCGCTACGGGCATCGCCAGCGGTACACGACGCTCGAGATCACCGGCATCGGAGCAGCCGTTGAGAAGAAGAGCGGTTCCGATGCTGCGGAGAGCCCCGCCGCGACCGAGAAGGACTGAGGAGGCCTCGACGTGTCAAAGACCAAGGGTGGCGGTTCCACCCGTAACGGGCGTGACTCGAACGCCCAGCGGCTCGGCGTCAAGGTGTACGACGGCACCACCGTGCGAGCCGGCGCCATCATCGTGCGCCAGCGGGGCACGCACTTTCATCCAGGTGAGAACGTCGGGCGTGGCAAGGACGACACCCTGTTCGCCACCGCCGACGGAAGCGTCAAGTTCGGCGCCCGCCGAGGTCGACGGCTCGTCGACATCCTCCCGGCTGACGGGTCGGTCGCGAACGGCGGAAGCACCGGTTCGCTCGGGAACTGAGTGAGGGCGGGAGATGTCCGCACCTCCCGCAAAGGGCCGCCTCGTCGTGGCCTCTCCAACGCTCGAAGATCCGAACTTCCGTCGCGCCGTCGTGTTCCTGCTCGCCGCCGACGATGACGGTGCTCTCGGCGTCGTGTTGAACCGGCCGAGTGAGACGGCCATCGACGAGATCGTCCCTCACTGGGGCTATCACGCCTCCGAGCCGCCCGTGTTGTTCGTCGGGGGCCCGGTGCAGCCGAATGCCGCCATCTGCGTCGGGCGCACCCAGGACGCAAGCCGCGAGCACCCTTCCGTGCTCGAGGCCGCCGCCGACGACGAGGCGGAAGCTGACGGGTTCTCCCCGCTGATCGGCGACCTCGGTACCGTCGACCTGAACCGTGCGCCCGAAGAGATCGGTGTCGTCTTCTCCGGGCTGCGCGTCTTCACAGGCTATTCCGGTTGGGGCCCAGGGCAGTTGGAGGAAGAGATCGAAGCCGGCGCCTGGTTCGTCGTCGAAGGCCGGCAGGCGGACGTGCTGTGTGCCGAACCGACGGGCTTGTGGGAACGAGTGCTCCGGCGGCAGGGCGGATGGCTGGCGGTCTTGGCGCGGCATCCCGTCGACGCGTCGCTGAACTGAGGCGGGTTCATGCCAGGATTCGTCGACGAGGCACAGGTCCATGTGAAGGCTGGGAACGGGGGAGCCGGTGCCGTCTCGTTCCGGCGGGAGGCCTACGTCTCCAAGGGCGGTCCGGACGGGGGAGACGGCGGCCCGGGAGGGAACGTGTGGCTCGAGGCGTCGAATCAGGTCGTGTCACTTCTCGGCTTCGAGGAGCATCCGTTCCGTCGGGCGGTTGACGGGACCCACGGGAGCGGGAAGCGACGCCACGGCCGCGGGGGTTCCGATCTCGTCGTGCCCGTTCCCGAAGGCACGCTCGTGCACTCCCTCGACGGCGACCTCCTGGCGGACCTCGTGGCCACCGGCGACCGGTTCCTCGCGGCCGAAGGGGGTCGCGCCGGGCGCGGCAACACGCGATTCCTCACGAACCGGCTGAGGGCGCCGGCCTTCGCCGAGCAAGGAGAGCTGGGTGAGGAGCGTTGGCTCGACCTCGAGCTCGAGCTCATGGCGGACGTGGCGCTCGTGGGGTTCCCGAACGCCGGCAAGTCGACGCTCGTGTCACGCGTCTCGGCTGCCCGGCCGAAGATCGCCGACTATCCCTTCACGACGCTCGTCCCTCACCTCGGCGTCGTCTATGTCGGTGCCCGATCGGCGACGACGGTGCCGTCCCAGTTCGTCATCGCCGACATCCCCGGTCTCGTCGAGGGAGCCGCAGACGGGCGAGGGCTCGGGCACCGCTTCCTCCGTCACGTCGAGCGTGCCCGTGTGCTGCTCGTCCTCGTCGATCTCGCCGAGCGTGAGGATCTCGCCCCCGCAGAGGGGCGTGAACCCCGGGATCAGGTTCGTATCCTCCTGCACGAGCTGGAGCGGTACCGGCCGGAGCTGCTCGACCGCCGCCGGCTGATCGTCGGGTCACGGCTCGACGCCCGCCCCGATGGCGAGCGCCCGCCGCTCGAGAGCTACGGGGGCGATCTCGAGATCTCCGCCGTCACCGGTACCGGGGTGAGCGATCTCGTCGGGCGGTGCATGGAGCTCGTGTCCACCGCGCGGCAGGAGACGCCTGCCCCGCGTACCTCGCCGGTCATCCATCGGCCGACGGCCGAGGGTGTCACCGTTGACCGCCCCGGCACGGCCTGGATCGTGGGCGGCCGTGAGGCACTTCGCGCCGTGGCGGTGTCCGACCTCAACGACCCTGACGCCCTCGCCCACGTGCAGCGCCGGCTCAAGCGAATCGGCGTGGACCGCGCGTTGGCCAAGGCGGGCGCCAAACAGGGCGACCCGGTGCAGATCGGGCGCATGGAGTTCTCCTACGAGCCCGACTGGTAGGGACATGATCGTCGTCGTCAAGATCGGCACGAGCTCGGTCACCTTGCCTGCCGGCGGGATCGACCCGGCCGCCATCGCGAAGTTGGCGGCCGATCTCGACGCGACCCGCCGTGGTGGCCATCGTGTCGTGGTGGTGACATCTGGTGCGGTTACCGCCGGAGCTGCCTCGCTCTCGCCTGGAGGGGAGCGGCCGAGCGACCCCGTCACGTTGCAGGCTCTTTCCGCCATCGGCCAGCACCGCCTGATGCGGGTCTACGACGACGCCTTCAGCACGCTCGGCGTGCACGTGGGCCAGGTGCTGCTGGCGCCCCTCGACTTCGGGCATCGCGGGCGGTACCTGCACGCCCGCGAGACCTTGCGGCGGTTACTCGAGCTCGGCGTCGTGCCGATCGTGAACGAGAACGACGCCATCGCCGACGACGAGATCCGCTTTGGCGACAACGACCGTTTGGCGGCCCTCGTGGCGCACCTGATTCGTGCGGACCTGCTCGTGCTCCTCACGGACACCGCCGGCCTGTTCAGCGCCGACCCACGGGTCGACGAGGATGCCACGTTGATCGAGTCGGTGATCGAGGTCGACCACGAGCTCGAGGCTGCCGCCGGCGGCCCGGGGACCGACGGCGCCCGTGGCGGGATGGCCTCCAAGCTGGCGGCCGCAAAGATGGCGGCGTGGTCGGGCGTCCGTACCGTCATCGCCGCCGCCGACCGTCCCTCGGTGGTCGCAGACGCCGTTGCGGGCACGATCGGAGTCGGGACGACGTTCCGCCCGCACGAGCGCTCGTTGTCGGCACGCAAGCTCTGGATCGCGTTCGCCCTCAAGCCGACCGGTGGCCTCGTCGTCGACGACGGAGCCCGCCAGGCGCTCGTCGAGCGCGGGACGAGCTTGCTGGCTGCCGGCGTGACCGCAGTCGTCGGCACGTTTCTCGAGGACGATGCTGTCGAGATCAGCGGTGCAGACGGCGTGGTCTTCGCGAAGGGGATCGCGAAAGTGGCGGCCAGCCGCGCGGGTGAGTGGCTCGGGCGGCGCACCTATGAGCTTCCGGCGGATCTTGCCGACGAGGTGGTCCATCGGGACGACCTCGTGCTGCTCAACGACGGCTGACGGGCGCCGCCGGTTGCGGGCCGGCGGGGACCGGGGGCACCTCCGGCCTACGCGCCCAGCGGCGAACCCCGCTCTCGCGAGATCAGCCCATTGTCAGGGAAGTCTGCCGCGGTGCTCCTCGGCGCTCCGACGCTCTTCGTCGGTCAGGTCGCCCTCTTTCACGGGCTGAACGAAGGACCAGTGCTTACCGACCGGACAGCGTTGGTATCTTGCCCCGCCAAGTCGGACTGCAGTGAGCGACGCTCCGGGGAGCCAGACCGTTGTGAACACGTGGCCCTTCGAGCAGCGGACGATGCGGTGGGTGGTGTCACCCGCGTATCCCCGTCGTCGGAACATCAAGACGCGAACAATTAGCAGCACGACTGCCGCGGCGAGGACGATGCCCGCGATGAGCGCTGATGGGTGAGCGGACGCCAAGAGCGAGACCGGCCGGCTCATGATCGTCTTATCTCTGTGCAGGGCGAGATGGTGGCCACAGGTTCCTGATGACGGTCGCCGGCACACCAGCGACAAGGGTTGCCGGAGGGACGTCGTGTGTCACGACGGCACCAGCTGCGACGACGGCGCCTTCGCCGATGTGCACGCCGGGCAAGACGGTCGCAGCAGCTCCGATCCACACGTTCGTGTCGATCTTGATCGGCTCCGCCGTGATGTACTCGCGTCGTTGGTCCGGTTCGACGGGATGACCAGCCGTGACCAGGTTGACCTTGTGAGCGATCATCACGTTGTCTGCGATGTCGATCGCCGCATGGCCGGTGAACGCGCACTGGTAACCAATGAAGACAATCCGACCGATGGTGATGTTCAGGCCGTGATCCGTATAGAAGGGAGGGATGAGCGTGAACGAGTCGCCGACGGGCTTGCCGATCAACTCCTCGAACGTTGTTCGGATCGAGTCCCCGTCATCGAGGCAGTATGCGCTGAGCTCGGCGGAGAGCCGGGTAGCCACCTTGACCCGCTCGTAAAGCGCCCGGGATTCCTGAGTACCGGTCTTGATCCATAGGCTGTCGTGCATTCGGTTCCTTGGCCAATTGCGTTTCCGGCGCGTTGCCGAGCCTAGAAGCAGCGTCGTCCGATGCGGTGGATGGACACCACCGTTGCTCTTCGCATCTGGCAGCACCCCTGACGCTCCCGTGGTCGCCCCTGCCCGTGTCGACCAGCCGGACCTACCGCCTACCGGGAAAGTCCGATGTCCGGGGGACGCCGTATGCCGAAGACGTCTCGCAGGGCTGAGTGCGCCGCCAGCTCCCCGCAACGGCCGTGCACTCCCGGTCCAGGCGGCGTGGATGACGAACAGAGGTACACCCCGGGGATGCCGGTTCGGTACGGATTCCAGCGAGCCGCCGGCCGCGCCAAGGTCTGGCGTAGGTCCTGCACGCCGGCTCCGATGTCGCCGCCCACGAAGTTGGGGTTGTGCGCCTCCTCGTCGGTCGCCGTGCGCACAGCAGAAGCGAGGATGAGATCGCGCCACCCGGGCGCAAAACGGTCGATCTGCCTCGCGATCGCCTCACTCCGATCGACGCCGGAGCCCGCCGGCACATGGCAGTAGGCCCAGAGCGTGTGCCGGCCCGCCGGCGCTCGTGTCGGATCCACCACCGAGGGCTGCACGCACAGGACGTAGGGACGATCGGAGTGCCGTCCGGCGGCGACGTCCGCCTCGGAAGCGGCCACCTCCTCGAACGTGCCGCCGAGGTGCACGGTGCCCGCCTGCCGGCAGACGTCAGCCGCCCACGGCACGGGACCCGCCAGCGCCCAGTCGACCTTGCACACACCTGCTCCGTACCGGAACCGCTCCGCCCGGCGCCGGTCGCGCTCCGGCAGGCGGTCGCGGGCCAGCCGCACGAGTGCCCTCGGTGTCACGTCGAGCAAGACCGTTCGCGCCGGCGGGAGCTGAGCAAGATCGAGGACGGGCTCACCGGTGAGGATCACGTTGCCCCGGGAGGTGATGTCCTCGACCATTGCGGTCACGAGGGCGGCGCTGCCTCCCTCGACAACGGGCCATCCAACGGCCATGCCGAGCATCGCGAGCAGGAGGCCAACCCCTCCGGTCAGGGCCCGGTCGAGCGGCAGCATGCTGTGAGCGGCAACGCCGGCGATCAGCCCCCGCGCTTCCTCGCCCGAGAAACGCTCCGCCGTCCGAGCGGCCGACCGCATCGCCAGCAGGCCGAATCGGGCCATGACAGCGGGGTCGTGAGGCAGGCTGCGCATCGGCGACAGGATCTCCTCGGTGATGCCGGCATAGTGCTGGACGAGCGGGCGGAACAGCTTCCGCCAGCGCTCGGCATCGGCACCCAGCTCGGCTGCCGTCGTCGCCACCGACGGCCAGACGGCTCCGGCCCGACCACCGTCGAGCGGATGGGCGAAGGCGACCTCGGGCTGGAGCAGACGGACACCCCGATCGGCGAGGCCGAACCGCTGGAAGAAACCCGACGCCACCGCCAACGGATGACCCGCCGAGCACACGTCGTGCTCGTAGCCCGGCAGCGTCAGCTCCTCCGTCCTGCAGCCGCCGCCCGCCGTCGAGGCCATCTCGTACACGCGGACGCTCAAGCCGGCGGCGCCGAGGACGACGGCAGCTGCCAAGCCGTTCGGCCCCGACCCCACGACGACGGCGTCGAGCTGAGTCCTCACTGCGGGTGAACCGCCCTCAGGTCGGCGTCGTCATCTTGAGCCAGTACAGCGCCGGCGATCCTTCTGTCATGTCACTGCCTTCCCTCGTCGATGTCACGTGGATGTCGATGTCACTGGGCTGTCGATGTTGTAGGCGATCACCGGCGTGCCCCTTCCTTTCACGAGCTGGGGTGGCACCGGCACCGTCACGATCGGCGTCGACAAGGCATCCAGCGTTACCCCCGACACGACGGCCTCGTCGGCAAGCGCCGCCTGCTGTGGGCTCTGCGAGAGGTTCAGCGTGTCTCCCACCAACGTATATTCCAGCCGCTCTTCGCACCCGAGAAGCGCCGCAGCCGCCTCCCGGGCCGGCGAGTCCGACCTTTTGTTGCACGATGCCCACCTCGTCGCAGACGAGCTCGCAGCCGAGGCCTCCTTCGGGCACTCGGCGGCCAATTACTCCGTCGGCTTGGCGGAGCGTGCCGGCGCCCGGCGAGTCGTCCTCTTTCACCACAAGCCGGAGCGGACCGATCCGGAGCTCGACGAGCTGGCACGGTCGTTCGAGTCGGCCGC
>JBEKMC010000025.1:0-31240 GCA_050008715.1 Acidimicrobiales bacterium
TGGGCGGAGAAGACGGCTTCGGCGACGATGCGGAAGTAGGTCCTGCCGATCTCGGTCCGCAGGTTCCGGCGAATCCACGTCTCGAAGGTCTGCCCGTCGAGCTGCAGAGCGCGTCGAGCCGTCCACGGCTCGTCGAGGGGCACCGCATTCGCCTGCCGCGTGAAGCGGGTGAGGCCTTGGAACAGATCGGCGAGGACGAACGGGTTCAACTTCGGTACGGCGCCCCGTTTGGAGCTCATCCGGCTCGTGCTCCCGCCGAGCACGATGATGTGCTCGCCCTCGTTGTACGTCGGGAACGTCTCGAGGCCGAGCTCCATCACGAGTGCGTACATGCGGTTCTGCGTCGGCCCGATCCACTGCCCTCCGAGCTCGACGGGCGTGCCGTCCGCCGTCTGGCCTCCTTCGGTCCTCCCGCCGACTCGGGCGCGCGCTTCGAGCACCGTCACCTGCACGCCGGCGGCGACGAGCCGTCGCGCCGCCGCCAGCCCGGCCAGGCCCGCACCTACCACGATGATCCGCTCTTCGGTCATGGTCCCTCGCTTCCTCCTGCTGCGGCTTCGAGCGAGCGCCAGAGGCGACGCACGAAATAGGGTCTCTCGTCGTCTGTGTCCCCGAGATGGCCTGTGTCCCCGAGATGGCCTGGGTGTCCGAGGTCACCTGGGTCACCGAGGTCGTCCAACCACGCCTGTTCGAGCGCCGTGGCGGCCCGAAAGGCGTCCGCCGCGCTCGGCGGGTCCGCGATCCATGCCGCTTCGGTTCGGTCGCGAGCATGGCGGTAGCGGGGGAGCAGGCGGGCCGGGTTGACCATGGTGGCACGATGCAGGCGCTCGTGGCGCCACCAGAGGGATTCGCCGTCCCGCCGGTTCGTGGGCTCCGGGCCGAGATCGACGGGTTCGCCGACGGACACCGGCTTGAACAACGACGTGCACGGCGCCGCCGTGGCGGTGGCCCAGTGGATCGGCCGGCCGCGCAGGTCCGACACCATCGACGCCGTCGTCTGACTCGAGGCGACAAGGCCGCCGGCATGCACGCAGGGTGCGTGCAAGGAGCCGTTGACGAGCGACCATCGCACGGTGCCGCCAGGGCCATGGTCCCTCAGTGCTGACATGAGCCCAGCCGGACCGTCCGCCTGCTGTGCAGCCGCCTCGGTGAGCTGGCGTCGCGAGCGGCAGGCGGTCACCCGATCTCGGAGACGATCGGCGTGCTCCTCGGCGAAGCGGCCGATCGTCAGCCCGTTCGAGATGCTGCGGGCGTCGGACTTGACCTCCTCGGTCGCCCAACGCCGGCCGGCAGTCTCGAGGACGATGGCGCCATTGCGATCCGCAACGAGGAAGCTGTTGTGATACGTGAAACCCGGCCGCTCGTAGCTGCACCCACCTCCTTGCCCATGACGCTCGAGGAGGTCGACCATGACCGACACCGCCTGGGCGGCATCGGTTGCGCGTTCGAGCCCGAGGCGCAGCAGGTCCATGCCGAGCAACGCCGGCTCGCCGTAGGGCTGATTCGTGTAGACGGCCTCGTTGCCGATCACGACGTCGTGCTCGTTGGCCCCCATCTCCGCACCCCACATCCACCACGGCCGCGAGATGAGCACGGCGTGTGTGGAGGTGACCTGGGGGATGTCGATCCAGGTGCAGCGGAGGCGGCTGCCGGGCTCGTGACGGGTCGCCGGCCACCATTCGAGGAGCTGTGCCTCGTTGGCGTCCCGATCGCTGTTCTTGGCGAAGAGCACCCCGTCGTCGGTCAGCCTCACGAGGGTGTCGCACACGTCGACTGACCATACGGCACAGAGGGAGCGCCTGCTCGGCCCGGGGGAGCGCCGGCGTGGCCCGGCGAGCGCCGGCCTCGGCCCGGCGGCGCGCCGGCGTGGCAGCCTGGCAGCATGACGACGACCCGGCCGACGCGGCAGGACCTCGAGGCAGCAGCCGGACGGCGCATCCCCGACGTGATCGCGCCCGGGCTCGACGTGCTCTTCTGTGGCATCAACCCGGGCCTCTGGTCGGCTGCCGTCGGGCATCACTTCGCCCGTCCCGGCAACCGGTTCTGGAAGGTGCTGCACGAGGCGGGTTTCACGCCGGAGGTGGTTGCACCCGGGGACGACCGGTGCCTGCTCGAGCTCGGGCTCGGGATTACGAACCTCGTTGCCCGCTCGAGCGCCACGGCGGCGGAGCTGTCGGCCGAGGAGTTGCGTGCCGGCGGCCGGCGCCTGTCCCGTGCGGTGGGTCGGTGGCGGCCGCGCTTCGTCGCCGTCGTCGGCATGGGCGCGTTCCGGACGGCATTCGGCCGGCCGAGGGCGGGAGTCGGCGAGCAGCCCGAGCTGATGTCGGGAGCCAGAGCCTGGCTGCTGCCCAACCCGAGCGGCCTCCAAGCCCACTACCAGTTCGGCGATCTCGTTACCGCATTTGCCGCCCTGCGGGCGGCCGTTGGCGCGTCCTCTCCGCACGCGAGCCCGGCCGGGCCCGAGGAGACCTCAGGCCCGGCCGGGCAATGAGTGACGCGAACGCCACCGTCAGCGATCAGGCGACATTTCGCCGCTGACCGCGTGCGGACTGCTCAGCGAACCGCCGAGCAGTTGTTCCTGTGCGACTGTCCCTCGAACTCGGGGTAGCCGAGCGCGAGGTACTGGTTCTTGCCGAACTCGCTGTCCTTGCCGAAGGCGTTCACGTCGTGGCCGCCGTGGACGTTGCCGAATTCGATGACGCAGGACTTGCCGTTCTTCGCTTCCGTCCAGTACGGGTAGAAGTCCCCGGGCCCGTTCGGCGGAACCGTGCATCCGCTCAGGTCCGACGCCGTGCACGACGACTCACTGAGGGCGATGTCGGTCTGGAAGAAGAACGACGAATACTCTCGCCCAGCACTCGTGGGTCGCTGCTGCACGAAGCTTCCTGCCAGCGTCGCCGTCGGCGAAGTCCCCGTCGGCCAGTCGGCGTAGTACGGCTCGCCGTCGAAGTCGAGGTCCCCGTTCTGGGCGAAGTTGTCCTGACATCCGGTAGCCAGATCGGGCGCCGTGTCGAGGAGGCCGTGGGTGTCGCCTGCCGGGTAGCAGAGGGCGTCACTTGTCTCGGCCCCTTCAGAGCTACCCGACTCGTACCCGCCGACACACTCGGTCCACGTGGTGTCCGTGCCGCTTCCGACATTGAGCGTGATCGGGCCG
Source organism: Acidimicrobiales bacterium (assembly GCA_050008715.1). GTDB lineage: Bacteria > Actinomycetota > Acidimicrobiia > Acidimicrobiales > Bog-793 > JAKACA01. Next base: position 3,155 of record JBEKMC010000025.1, read on the forward strand.
GCGAGCGAGCTGCAACCCTCGTAGTGGCCGGTCTCGAACTCGGTGCTGATGTTGGTCTGCAGCGCTGCCCAAGGAATGATGTTCTGGCGCTTGGCCGTCGAGTACTCCGGCTGGAAGTTGTACGGGGTGCCGGCGCAGTTGACGATCGAGGTGTTCATGAAGCCGTTGGCAGCGGACGCCTGCATCGAGCCGCTCTGGCCGGTTGTGAGGTCATCTATCACAACCTTGAAGGCCTTGGCCCCACCACCCCCCGGCACTGCGGCGTCCCACATGTGAACCTTGAGCTTGTCGCCCGGGTTCATGAGGAGCGTGTCGGAGTTCGGCGTGTCGGACGACAAGTCCGCCAACTGCGGGCTCGGCGGTCCGGCGGGAACGCCGTTCGTCTGGATGAAGGCGAAGTTGACCGGCTCCTCGCAGCTGTTGTTGCACTGGGCGAACTGGTCGGTGCACTCGAGGCTGTCGATCGTGAGCGCCGCGCACCAGTGGGTGTCGTCACAGCTCGTCGAGTCGACCCAGGGTGGATCGCCCGGCGGGTACAGCTGCATCTCCATGAACGCCCCTCCACCGCCCGGGTACAGGCCGGAGGCGGCGTTCGAGTCGCTCTGCGGTGTGCAGGGCAGCTGCGGGTAGGAGTTGCCGTCGCACATCGCCATCGAGAACCACGGCGCCGGCGTCAGCTGGAAGTAGTGCGTGACGTCGTGTCCCGGGTTGGTCGTCGTCGGTGCGGCTGAAGGGTCCTTGCCGACGGTCTCGTTCCATGTGACGTTGTCACCAGAGCCAGGCGCGCTCGAGTTGAACGTCATGTCCGGCTCGTCGTGGCCGATGTAGACGCCGTTGTCGTAGAACTTGCCGCCCCACGTGTTGGCGTTGTCGACACCCTTCAAGCCGCGGATGTCCGTGCAGAGCGCAGACTGCCGCAGCGGCTTCTGCACCGGGCTGTCACCGTTGCAGTCGAGCTCCCCGACGGCGCGTGGTGTGTAGCTCGAGAGGTGAGCCTTCGTCGCAGAGCCAGCCGCCGCCGCCTTCGGGGCGCCCGATGCTGATGCGAGAAACCCCGTCGTGATCGCCACCGCAAGCACCGCGACGAGAGCTCGCCAGGTGAGGTGGCGCGTCGTACCTCGCTTGTTCGTCAAATGCGTTCCCCTTGCTTGTGTTTGGGAAGCCACGAACGCCGAGGTGCCCACTCCGAGCGCCGTTGCTCCCGAGTTGATTGCTGCATGCCATTTCGGCACCAGGGTGACCGTAGATCGGGTGCGCAGGAGCGTCAAGGGGAGACCTGCGTCTGAGAGGCAATGGCAGTCGAAGATCTCCCGGCGGGTGGCCGAAATGACACGCTTGGTGTCAGGCCGCCACGCTCCGTGTCGAACTCGACGCGAACGAGGGACGTCGCTCATTCATAGGGTCGTCGAGAAACCTCCGTCGACCGGCAGGACCACACCGGTGACATAGGCGCCGGCACGCGACGCTAGATAGATGGCGGCTCCCGCCATGTCCTCCGGTTCGCCGATGCGGCCGAGCGGGCAGGACGCCCGGATGACGTCTCCGAATGTCTCGAGCGTCGCCGCCATCATCTTCGACTCGAAGGGACCTGGGGCGATGGCGTTCACCGTGATGCCGTTTGGGGCGAGCCGCTTGGCAAGCACTCGTGTGAGGTGATGAACGGCGGCCTTGCTCGCCGAGTACGAGTACGACTCCAGGCTCGGGACGCGCAGGCCGTCGATCGAGCCGATGTTGATGACGCGGGCGGGATCACCGGGTCGGGCCGCCGCCGCAAGGGCCGGCACGAGGTCTCGAGTGAGGGAGAAGACGCCGCGCACGTTGAGGTCGAGCACGCGGTCCCAGGCTGAGTCTGGAAACTCCGCCAACGGCGCCCCCCAGGTCGCTCCGGCGTTGTTCACGAGGATCTCCAGCTTCCCCTCCCGCTCGGTGATCTCCTCGGCCAGCCGCTTGCAGGCTGCCGCCGTGCTCAGGTCCGCCGGGATGGCGACGCACTCGCCGATCTCGGAGAGCTCCTTCGCCACCGTCGTGCAGACGTCGGCCTTCCGCGACGACACGTAGACGCGCGCTCCGGCTTCGACGTAGCCGCGGGCGATCATGAGGCCGATGCCGCGGCTCCCACCGGTGACCAACGCTGTCTTGCCTGCGATGGAGAAGAGGTCGCTCATCGCCTGAGCGTATCGACGGCGTACCCGAGCCGCCCAACGTCGGCCAGACTGCGTGTATGCGCACCGTGCTCAACATCGTTTGGCTGCTGCTCTCAGGTATCTGGCTGGCGTTCGCCTACGTCATCGCCGGGGTCGTGATGTGCGCGCTCATCATCACCATCCCGTTCGGCATCGCCTCGTTCCGGCTCGGCATCTATGTGCTGTGGCCGTTCGGCCGCACGGTCGTGCGCCGGCCGGACGCCACCGCTGCCTCAACCGTCGGCAACGTCGTCTGGTTCCTCTTGGCGGGCGCCTGGATCGCCATCACCCACATCCTGTTGGGGGTCGTGCTCTGCCTGACGATCGTCGGCATCCCGCTCGGTCTCGGCAACTTCAAGCTCGCCGCCGTGGCCATCGCTCCGCTCGGGAAGGAGATCGTCTCGACGAAGGATCCGCGCGCTGCGGCCGGCTTGGCCGGCTTCTGACCTCCAGCTCAGTAGACCCTCAGCGCTCGTCGGGCGGTAGGCGTGCAAGCTGGCCGTTGACGGTGTGCGAGAGTCGCTCGCCGCTGCCCATGTCGGGAAGCGAGCCGCGGACGATCCCTACATTGGCCGCCACGCGACCGAGCAGGTCGAGCAAGTGCAGCCGCTCGGGGGCATCGAAACCCTCACAGACGACCGCCTCCCAGCTCCACGCGAGGGCGGTCGCCTTCTCGAGGGTGTCTGCTCCACGTGTCGTGAGGTGCAACGTGCGGGTGCGGCGGTCGTACGCGTGCAGTCGGCGCTCGATGAGACCCTCGTGCTCGAGCGAGTCGACCACAGCCACCATGGTGCTGGCGGGGATGTGGAGCCGTTCGGCCACCGCTTGTTGCGACTGCCCTTCGTCGCGGGCGACCGCGCTCAGCAAGGCGAAATGCCGGGGTTCCAGACCGACGGTGGCAATCAGCTCGCCGAAGCGCCTCGAGGTCTCCAAACCGAGCTGGGACAATGCGTACCCGACGCTGTGCTCCCCGTGGGCGTTCCGGTCCGCATCGAGATCCACAAAAACCACTTTACATCCAGAATCGCTCTTGGTAGGATAATTCCATTCCGAACCATTCAGAAGTGAAGGGATTCGCGTGAATCTTCCGGCCGATCCCGCCGACCGGCCCACGCTCCTCGGTCGCCTCGCCCGTGCCGTGATCGCCCATCGTCGCCGGGTCATAGCGGTGTGGTTGGTGGCGTTTCTTGCCGGCGGCGCCGCAGCCGCTCACCTCTCAACCAGGCTGAGCTACGACTTCTCCCTGCCCGGTCAGCCGGCGTACGAGACGAGCGTGAAGATCCTGGGCCTGTACGGCAATGGAGGTTCGACGACACCGTCCATCGCCGTCGTCACGGTGCCGAGCGGTCAGAGCGTCCTCGGCCAGGAGGCACGGCTGGCGGCGGGTTTCGAGTCGATTCGGCGGACGATGCCGGACGTGCGTGTCGTCGATTACGCCGTCACCCATGACGCCCGGTTCATCACGAACGCCGGTCGCACCACGTTCGCATACGTCTTCGCGCCACCGAACAACAGCCTCGGTGCCGACAAGATCACGAACGGCGCCATCGCAGGGCTCGTGCGAGCGCTTCCGGGCGACCAGGTCGGTGTGACGGGGATCTCGCAGCTCAGCAGCGGCGCGTCCGCCAAGGGGCCGGGTGTTCTCGTCGAGACGATCTTCGGTGGCCTCGGCGCGCTGGCCGTCCTGGCATTCGTGTTCGCTTCGTTCCTGGCGCTCGTCCCCTTGCTCATCGCCGCCGTCGCCATCCCGGTGACGCTGCTCGTGATCTTCGCCCTCTCGTATGTGACCTCGGTGTCCTTCGTCGTCCAGTTCCTCGTGTCGCTCGTCGGGCTCGGTGTCGCCATCGACTACTCCCTCCTGCTCGTGACGCGCTGGCGGGAGGAGCGAAGTCTCGGCCGGGACAACGAGGACGCAGTCGTGCGCGCCATGCAGACCGCCGGACGCTCCGTCGTGTTGTCCGGGGTCACCGTGGCGATCGGGCTGCTGTCGCTCGTCGTGTTGCCGGTGCCGTTTCTCCGCAGCATCGGCATCGGCGGGATGCTCATCCCGCTCGTGTCGGTTGCGGTCGTGCTCACGCTGCTCCCCGCGCTGCTCGCCGGCGTGGGCCCTCGGTGGGACTGGCCGAGGGTGCGGACGGAGGCTGCGGCGAGCCGCGCCTGGACGCGCTGGGCCGGCGGTATCGCCCGCCGACCGTGGGTCGGGGCGGCGGCCGCTCTCATCGTGCTCGGGATCGCCGTGGCCCCGGCGCTCCATCTGCGGGTCGGGCAGACCTCAGCGGCCGCCGAGGCGAGTAGTGGGACGGCACACGATCTCTACCAGGGACTCCTCAGCGGGGGAGCGCCGGGCGGTGTGCTCACGCCGATGGAGGTGTTGACATCTGCCGCCGCCGCGCCGGGGGTCGTCGATGCCCTCCGCGTCACCCAAGGGGTCGAGGCGGCAGTCCTCCCGGCCGGTGCGACGGGGACGCGTCGGGGTACCTCTGACCTCATCGTCATCCCGTCCGAGGAGACGGTGGACAGCGCCACGCTCGGTCCCGTCCAAGCGGTCGAACGCCAGATCGACGGACGGGCCGGCGTGATCGGCGTCGCCGGCACTGGCCCTGGCCAGCAGGCCTTCACGAACGCCGTCTATGGGCATGTCCCCCTGCTCGTGGCGCTCCTCGCCGTGCTCACCTTCCTTCTCCTCGCCCGCGCTTTCCGTTCGATCGTGCTGGCGGCCAAGGCCGTCGTGCTCAATGTCGTCTCCCTCGGAGCCGTGTTCGGCGTCCTGACGTGGTTCTGGCAGGAGGGCCATGGGTCGAGAGCCATCTTCGGCATCGCCGCCACCGGCGCCATCACGTTCTGGGTCCCGATCACGATCTTCGCATTCCTCTACGGCTTGTCGATGGACTACGAGGTCTTCATCCTCTCGAGAGTGCGGGAGGAGTACGACATCACGGGCTCGACCGAGCAGGCCATGGTGCGGGGCCTGGCCCGGACAGGGCGGCTCGTCACGAGCGCCGCCCTGATCCTCTTCCTCGCCTTTGCCTCCCTGGCGTCGGCTCCCGTCACCGACATCAAGGTGCTGGCCACCGGCCTCGGGATCGGCATCCTGCTCGACGCCACGATCATCCGGGCCTTGCTCGTGCCGTCGCTCGTCGTTCTGTTCGGGAAGTGGAACTGGTGGTTCCCGTCGCGGGTGGCTCGGGTGCTCCGGTTGCGGGCGGAGCCGCCGGCGGCTGCCGGCGCCCCTCTGCCAGTTCTGGAGTGAGAAAGCGACCGTACGCGGTGTTTTCTCACGTCCAGAAGTGCCGACGGCCGGCTACCTCATCGACGCTTCAGGCGCCGGCGTGCCCCTCCGATGGCGTGGCCGCCCTCAGGGCCTCCACCTCTGCCGCCAGCGCGTCGCGCTGGGCGCGTAGCCGGCGGATCGGAGGAATGACTCCGGCGCCGGCCTTGGCAGCGGAATATGCGACGGAGCGCATCATCGCGGCGGCGTGTGACCCCATCGACCTCGGCGCCGGCCCGGCCTGGCCGGCGGACGTCCCGATCGTCGCGGGGTCTCCGCCGGCGCCACCGTGGCTGGCGGAAGGCTGCACGTGCTCCGGAACAGCGGCCACCTCGGGAGGCACGGGCCGCACGGAGAACGCCGGGCTGAGCGGTGGCACGAAGGCGCACTCGACGTCGTGCATGACGTAGTGAGCCATGAGGTGGGTGGGCTTGACGATGCCGAGCGCGAGCGCCCCTTCGTCGAGCCGGGCGACCGCGTCGATGAAGTCCCGATCCTCCGCCCGCTCCGGGTCGAAGTTGTGACCGAAACCCCGATCGACGAACAAGTCGATCACGTTCGCGAACGCGAGGAAGACGGCGGGATGGAAGTACTCGTTGAGGAGGCGGAGGATGTCCTGTGCCCGGATGCCTTCGAAGCCTTCTGTCGAGCAGTCCCAGTTGTCATAGACCTCTTCGTGCCGCCGCAGCTGGTGGTTGTAGCGGTAGCGATCGGGCATGGTCGCCCAGATTCGTTGCACGAGATCGAGTGCCTCCGGCCACCGCATGTGGCCGTTGCGGCCGATCATGTCGTTGACGATGAACACGCAGTCAGGGGAGGCCCCAGCTTGGACCTGCTCGAAGAGACGCTCGAGCTCGCAGACGTGGTGGAGCGAGTGGTTGGCGATGACGACGTCGTGCCGCTCGGAAGGCTCCCAGGCGTTCAGGTCGGCTTCTTCGTCGATGAGGTGGGCGGAGAGAGCGGCCTCGGCGGCGTCGTGCTGCGCCCGCTCCCGCATGGCCCCGTTCAGCTCGAGCCGCCGGATGTGGAAGTTGTCATGTCCGGCTTCCCGCAGCCGTCTCGCCAAGCCGAGCTCGAGCTCGCCGTTGCCGGAGCCGAGCGAGACCACGTGGACCGGGCCCCCTGACCTGCATCGCTCGGCGACGGGCTCGAGGAGGAACTGGTCGAGCGACGAGTAACCCAGCCGGGCCAGCTTTGGGTCGACGTGTCCCCCGCTCCAGTAGTGGTAGATGGCGGGCAGGTCGTGAACGTTCTCCACGTCGCGATAGCGCTCCAGCTCGTCCGCCACACGATCGGCGTAACTCACATCCGTGCCCTCATGACCTGTCCTCGTGTGCTCGTGCCGACGGGCGCCGGCGCCGCCCCCGTGGAGGTGTCCCGGAAGCCTAATGGGACGTGTCCTGGTGTCATTGGGCTCGCTGCGGGGGCCATTCGCCTGTCTGTTTGCGCCACCTGCCGGTGGCGGACCACCAGCCGATTCAGCAGGACGGAAGGGGTGGTGCATGAAGCAGGGGAGAAAAGGGGCACAATTGGCACCATGGAGTCGATACCGGGGGATGTGGCGGGCGGTGCGGTCCTCGAGAAGACTGCGGTCTTCGAGGATGCCGGCGACGAGGAAGGGCGCCCGACCTATGCCGGCGCCGGCACCGTGGAGGCATTGAGCAGGTCGGTGATCGAGAACGGTGACCTGGGCTTTTTCGCCATGACGCCGGACGGGGTCATCGTGTTCGCCAACTCTGCCCTCGGCCGGCTGATCGGGAGGTCACCTGCCGAGTGCATCGGCCGCAACGTGGCGGAGTGGCTCCATCCGGCCGAGCTCGAGCGGGCTGCCAGCCTCGTGTCGGTGAGCACAGTCGAGCGTCCTCCTCCGGGCATGAGCCGGTTCATGGTGGCCCATTCGAACGGTCAGTGGGTGCCGCTCGAGATCTCGGGGACCGCCGCCACGGACGGCTCGCAGCGGCTGTTGGCGGTCTACTGCCGCAACGGTGCGCCCCGGTTGGCGATCGAGGACGTGATGAGGATGCTCCTCGAGGGCGCGCCGCTCTCCGAGGTCCTGAGAGCGGTCTGTAACGTGATCGAGTGGGATGGGTACGGCACTCATGTGGCGATCAGCTGGTTCGACGGCGAGGGCTTTCAGCAAGTCGACACCGGCGTGCCCGCCCTGATCGGCGGGGGGGACGACTCGGAGGGGACGATCTGGCACAGCACGCGGGCGACCGGGAAGCCCGTCTCCGCCACCGCCGCCGGCCTCGACGTCGCCCGGCGCGCAGAAGCCACCCGCCTCGGGGTCTCCGAGGCCTGGGTCGTGCCGGTCAACCGAGATGCCGCTCAGCCGCCGGCCACGATCACGATCTGGACCGTTGGCGGTGGCCGAAGCCCTCAGATCCACGCCTACGGCATGGAGGTGGCTCGCCAGATGGTGGAGCTGATCCTGCGGTGGAACGATCACCAGGCGGCACTGGAGAGCGCCGCCCACCTCGACGTCCTCACCGGGCTTCCGAACCGCCGAACATTCTTGAACACGCTGGCCGAGAACGACGAAGGCGGCGCAGTGCTCTACTGCGACCTCGACCGGTTCAAGCCCGTGAACGACACCCTCGGGCACGCCGCCGGCGACGAGGTACTGCGAGCGACGGCCGAGCGGATCGCCTCGTGCGTCCGATCTCACGACCTCGTGGCCCGCCTCGGCGGGGACGAGTTCGCCGTCCTGTGCGAGGGAGCCTCGCCGGGCGATGCGGCCGAAGTGGCCGATCGGATTCACGCCGCGCTCGACCGCCCGGTCATCGTCGACGGGTCCGAGGTCACGGTCGGCGTGAGCATCGGCATCGCTCATAGCCCCGGCCCCCTCGACGAGGCGCTCGTGGACGCGGCCGACGTCGCGCTGGCGGAAGCGAAGGCAGCGGGGCGCTCGACGTACCGGGTTGCCCGGTGAGTTCGGCGTGTGGCGGCAGGGATGGCCCCGTTGAGGATGGGGCGAGTATCCGGGCATGTGTCGCCGAGGAGGGTGGAGGCGACTGGGCCTTCTCGGAAGACGAACTGTCCGGGCTTGCCTTGGCAGCCGACCGGGACGCCGGCCCCGACGCAGACGCCGTGCCCCTGGCGTTGTACCTCGGGCAGCTGCCCCTCATGTTGCCGCAGTGGTACATGCCCCCCGCGATCGTGGCGCGGGGCGGCCGATGGCGCGTGGCCCTCGTGCTCACCCTGGTGCTCGCGTTCGTCATGATCGACGCCTGGGGCCTCTGCAGCACCTACGGCTCGGTGACGCTCGCCTAGGTACCGAGTCGCACGCCGTACCAGGGATCCCTGCGCTCAGTTGCCTGACCTGCTAAGAATCAGCAGCAGCGTCGTCCAACCGACCAGGAGGCCGCAGGGTGGACCTACTAGGCAACGTATATAGCGCTTACACCGGCGCCGGGGTCCTCGTGTTCGAGTTGGCCTTCTACGTCATCATCGCCCTTGCGCTCGGCGGTGTGTTCCAGAAGGCCGGTCAGCCATTCTGGGCCGGATTCGTGCCCATCTACAACTTCTACATCATGCTGAAGATCGTTGGGCGACCGACGTGGTGGACGTGGTTGATCCTGCTTGGCATCATCCCCTTTATCGGCACCCTGGCGGTGTTCGTCATCTACATCATCGTCGCGCTGGATCTCGCCAAGAGCTATGGCAAAGGCACCGGCTTCGCCATCGGTCTCATCATCCCCGTCGTATCGATCGTGTTCTTTTACATCCTCTGGCTCGGACCGGCCACCTACAGCGGACCGGCTGCGCTCGGAGCAGGTGGGACGTTCGGCCAAGGGGGCCAGCAGTACGGTCAGCAGCCTTACGGCCAGCAGCAGTATGGCCAGCCCGGTTACGGACAGCCGCCGGGCTACGGCCAACCGCCGGGCTACGGCCAACCGCCGGGCTACGGCCAACCGCCGGGCTACGGTCCACCTGACCAGGGCTACGGCCAGCCTCAGCCGGGGTACGCGCCACCCCCCGGCGAGTATCAGCCGCCGCCGTCATACCCGCCCCCCGGCGACTACCAGCCCCCGCCGGCCTACCCGCCTCCGGGCGACTACCCGCCGCCTCCGCAGCAGTAGGGCCGGCCGGCCGCAAAGCGCCGGAGCACCAGCACACCCGCGAACCGCCTTCCGGCCGTACCTCAGCTACCGCATTGCGGTGGGCAGCCTCCGATGTACAGCAAGCCCAGCCAGCTGCCCGTTCGGTTCCCATAGGCCACGACGATGGCGGCCGGGTAGCTGAACGACCAGGACGACCCTGGCCGGATGGGGCGGGACTTCGAGACGTTCGGGAAATGGTGGAAATAGACGACCTGTGTGGCGGCAGTGAGGTTCGTGAAGACGATCGGCGTGATGTTGGCGGCGTAGAGCTTGTGCGGCTCGTAGCCATGCGCCGTGATGATTACGTTCTGCCCGAACGAGCTGTAGCCGCTGATCGGCTCGTGATGGTCCTCGGTCGGCACGAGCACCTTGCGGCCCGCCACCGTCACGTACTGCGGGACGTAGTTCACGGTGGTCGTCGTGATCCCGAGGGTCGTCGACGACGTCGTCGCCGACGACGAACCCGTGCCGGCCGAGCAGGCGCCAAGGGCGATGCACAGTGCGAGCGCCGCGAGCGCGCGCACGTGTCGACGAGCAGGCGAGGTCATCGGGAGGAGCCGGCGGTCACATCGTCGCCGGCAGGAGCCGGGCGGCGTTTTGGAACGTGAAGAGCGCAACGGGCAGCAGGATCGGGGTCGAGAGCACGTAGACGAGCAGGACGCGTCCCGTTCGCCTGTAGGCGACGACCGTGCCGATCAAGAGGACCACGAGGGCAACACCCCACCCGATGAGGCCGGCGAGTCCGGCGCTGTCGCCGCTCAACGACAGCTCCGATTGAACCGTCGGGCCGGGGGGTCGATGCGGTGCGGGAACGGGGTTGCCGACGAGCGAGGCTTCGACCACGTCGAAACCCGAGGGCGGTACCGCCTGCGCGGACGTGACGAGCGCCAGCAGGCCGAGGTTCGAGTGCAGGACTGGGAGGGACTGGCCGGGCGGGACCTCGAAGCTGCGGTCGACGACGAAACGGAAGGCGCCGAGAAAGTCCACGACATCGATCGTGTCACCGGGGCGCAGATCGCTGAGGTGGGCGAAGGCACCGCCGAATGTCAGCTTCCTGCCTGCGATCACGGCCTCGCCGGCGGATCCGGGGATCGATGTCGCGGGCATCAGGCCCGGTCCCTGCTGCAGGTCGGAGGCCGTGGTGCCCTCGACGACGACGGCACGTAGGCCGAGCTGCGGAATTTGCAGTACTGCGGCGGCTTTGCCGTCCGGCGGCGCCACGCCGTCGAAGGCTGCGTACTCGGCGGCGCACGAAGGCACGTAGGTCGGGCACGTGCCCACCGCGTAGGTCGTGAGGAGACGATGCTGGTTGTGGGCCACCTGCAGATCGGACCAGCCGAAGAGGTAGCCGGCGAAGAGCAGGAGGACCACCCCGGCGAGCGTGAGGCAGAGCCCGAGGTTCTCGAGGGCGGAGTGCTTCACGCGCCCCGGCGCCGGAGAGCTCGTCACGGCAAGGGGAGTGATCGCCTCAGGGGGTTCCACCCTGTTCGCCTCCTCGTCGTCGGTGAAGATCGACAGCGGACGAGCGAGTTCGCGCTCGGTCGGCTGGTTCAGATCCGTGACGGACATCGTCAGATCACCCTCCCCGGTCGGCGGCGGGTCTTCAGGAGCAAGCCAGGACCGCACAACATCGCGCCGGCTACGACCGAGACGAACGTCGGCGCCAGCCAGCTGTCGCTGCGGCCCCTGACCGAGAAGGCCGTCGAATGGAACGCTCTCGTGGTCGGAGGGGCTTTCGGCGTCGTCGAACCGGTCACCTTCGGCTGCGTCGTAGCTGTCACCGTCGGCTTCGTCGTCGTAGTGACGGCGACGGGTGTGGTCGTCGTCGTGGTCGGGATGGTAGTGGTGGTGGTGGTCGTCGTCGGGGTGGCGACGACGTCGCGGCCGATCTCAGATGCGGCGGCACCGGCGAGCGACTTTGGCAAGGGCACGAAGCCGGTCGGCAGATCTGCGGTCTGCGAACCGGCACTCAACTTCAGCATGTCGTCGAGCAAGGTGCGGTCCGCTTGGGCAGCGGTCGCCGAGAGGTTGCCCGTGGGGACGACGGCGTACCAGATTTGCGGGAGCGGATAGGCGGCCGGGTTCTTGTCGCGGATATTCGGCGAGAGCGTCCCATTCGGGTTGTGGGTGGCGCCGGCCACGGCGGCATCGAGCGACTTCGCCGTGGGCAGGACGAACTTGCCTGCTGCATTCTGCAGTGCGGCCGGCAACAGTCCGTAGTAGTTCGCCTCGGAGGCATTCATCGGCGCGAAGCCGGCCACCGGCGAGATGCTCCCGTTCGGCGGCGGCACGAAACCGGACAGCTTCAACGTCTGCACGCTCGGATCGCTCCCGGCCACCCATGCGAACGTGTTGACGAGGGAAGGGAACACGTCGGAGTCCGGGCACGACCGCACTTTTGTGGCACCGCCGGCCCGTAGCCCGGTGACGAGGATGCTGGCGGCGGACTTGGTCTCGAGCACGCGTTGCTTGCCCAGGTAGACGGGAACCGTGGGTGCATGGCAGAGCCAGTTGAAGAGCTCACTCGTACTGCTCGAGGCATCGGCGCGGACGTAGCCGCCGAATTCGGCCGGCCCTCGAAATCCGTTCAAGGTGTTGAGGGCGCTGAGCAGCGAGCAGTTGCCGCCGTAGACGCTGCCGCAGTTGGCCACATCGGCACTGTTCACGAAGGCGTAGTAGTCCGTGACGAGGCCGGCGACCATGTTCGGTGTGAGCTCGAAGGTGTCGTCCGGGAAGATCCGGTTCGTCAAAATGGCTGACATCGTCGCCTTGAACGCGATGACCTGCGAGCTCAGGGCGACTGGGACGAGCGCATATCCCGGGCGCGATCCGGAGCGGAACTGCTTGAGCGCAGCCTGCACGTCAGCGGCGTTCGGGTCGTCGATGAACGCCATGTCGTAGGCGCCGCCCGCCAGCGCCGTGACGGCGGAGAGCGAGTCGCGTGCGAAGTTGACGGCGATGGCGGGTGCTTTGCCGACGCAGTCGAACTGGGCTCCGATCGGAAACAGCCGATCGATCCCGAATTCGCTTGCCGTCGGCACGAAGTTGGCTTTCGGGCAGCCTCCGGTCGGCTTGGCGAAACTGATCGGCACTGCGGCCGCGTTGGCCGGGCTGAGGGAGAGATCGACCGTGCCGCCCGAGTGGAGGAGCGGGTCGGTCATATCCAGCGAGCACGGGTCAGGGGTGTCGTCGCAAAAGAAGGAGCCAGTCGTCTGCGTACCCGGGATCTTTGCGTTGAAGGCGGTGTTGCCGTCGTGCGAGGGGTTCTCCTCTGTGGCAAAGCTGATCGAGGCGGTCCCGCTCGGCGACGCCGTCAGCACGACCTGAGGGCTCAGCAGCTCAGCCGTCGCCTGCAGCATGCAGAGCGGGCCCCCTTGGGCCTTGGCGTAGTACGCCAAGGAGTGCTCGTCCATGCAGTAGTAGACGTAGATGGGATCCCCGGCGGGGAAGTGCTTCGCCGTGATGAACACCCACTGGTTCGAGCCGAGGTTCGCCGCCGGTGACACGATGATCTCCGGGCAGACCGTGCCCGTCGGGCACTTGGCGGGGATCGTCTCGCACGTCGCACCCTTCGGGCAGGATGCCGTGCCGACGGTGGAAGTCGCTGCCGACGGCCCGCCTGTGCTCGGCGCCGCCGAGGCGCTGGGAGCAAGCAGGACGACGAGCCACAGCCCGGCTGCGAGACAGGCGAGCAGGCGGCCAACGGTGCGGATGTGGCGAGCGAGGTCAGCGGTCATGGCGGACTTTCGCCTCGAGCAGCTGCGGCTTGGCTCGCCGTCGTCGCCCGAGCACGACTGCGGGAAGCACGAGCACGGCCAGCGACGCCAGGAGGCCTCCCCAGAGCATCACAGTCGACGGCCCGCCTCGCAGGCTCGTCACCGCTTGCAGCAGCTTGTATCCCGGGACGACCCCCGACGAGTGGGAAGTCGAGGGCCCGCAGAGGACGCCCGTATCTCCGCCGCAGCCGGCCGTGCCACCGCCCTTGGCCACCTTGTGCGTGCCGCCCTTGCCCTTGCCTTTGCCCTTGTGGTGTTTCGGACCGCCCTTGCCGGCACTCGGCACAGTCGTCGTCGTGGTCGTGGTCCCTCCGCCGGAACCCACCTGCCCGGGCTCGCCCGGCAACGGTGTCTGGCCGTCGACGTAGGGGTTGGGACAGTTCGCCGCCGTGGGCGTCGCCGGCGCTTTGGCGGCTCCGGCGATGCGGTCGATGGCATTGAAGTCGTCCTGCACGAGGTTTGGTGGCAGGGGGGAGTAGCCGAGCTGGCCGGCAGCGTCCTGACCGCGGCAGGCGAGGAATTCGATGAACTGGCCGAGCACAGCGCCTTTCTGGGGCGTCTCGGTGCCCTCTTGCGTGATGAGGTAGCTGTAGGCCGAGATCGGGTACGCGCTCGGCTGAGGGTTCGTGTAGACGCCGTCGAGCTTCTGCTCGAGGTCCGGCAGCAGCTGGGCACCCTCGAGCGCCACGGCGTCGTTCTCCTCCGTCGGGATGACGTAGTGGCCGCTGGCGTTCTCGACGTAGGCGCACGGCTTTGCGTGCTCGTAGGCATAGGCCGTCTCGACGTAGGTGATGGCGCCGTTTTGCCCGGCGACGTCGTTCGAGGCGATGTCGGAGCCCTGCGCGCCGATCCAGCCGGTCAGGTTGTACTTCTTCGGGTACCCGCCTTGCTGCGGATAGGGGAACACTGCGTCGGCGCCCGCCGGGTACTGCATCGCCTTGGCAAACGTGTTCCAGATGCTGCCGTCCTCGAAGGCCAGGTACTCGGAGAAGAGGTAGTTGTCCCCCGAGGCGTCCGTCCGCCACACGACCGTGATCGGGGTGTGGGGGAGCAGCACCCCGCCGTTCAGCGCCTTGATCTGGGGGTCGTCCCAGAACTTGACGAGCCCGGAGAAGATCTCCGCCATGATGTGGGAGTTCAGCAGCAGCTGGCTGATGGGATGTCCGGTGATGCCGGCGAGGTTGTACATGAGGCAGGTGGCACCGGCGACATCCGGCAGGTACTGGTAGTGCTCGCTCGGGCTGGCCGAGGCCTGGCCAGTTGAGTAGCCGATCTCGGAAGCCCCGAAATCCAGCTGGTTCTGGGCGAACTCGTTCAGTCCGATCACCGACGACGTCGTGTTGTAGTTGACGTTGTCGCCATCGATCGAAAGGATCTCGGCCCGCCACTGGTCGATGGCCACCGCCGCGTAGCTCGAGCCGCCGCCATTGACGAGCGGCCCGTTGGCGAGTGCCGGTGCGGCGCTCAGGGAGGCGGTCGCCACGGCGGCCAGCGCACCGATCGGCGCAACGATCCCGAGGATCACGACCACGGCCAGCGTGGATCGGAGCACGCGCCCGCGACGGCCGGAGCCTTCGGGCGCCCCGCCGGTGTCAGCCGAAGCGCCCATGGACATAATCCGCCGTCCTCTCGTCGCTCGGGTTGTCGAAGATCTGCTCGGTCGTACCCGACTCGATGATGCGGCCCGGCTGGTTCTCCGCCGCGAGGAAGAATGCGCAGGAGTGGCTCACCCGCTGGGCCTGCTGCATGTTGTGCGTGACGATGACCACGGTGACGTCGTCGGCGATCTCTCGGATGGTCTCCTCGATCCTCCTCGTCGAGGTGGGGTCCAAGGCCGAGCAGGGCTCGTCCATCAACAGCACGTTCGGGCGTACCGCCAGCGCCCGTGCGATGCAGAGCCGCTGCTGCTGGCCGCCGGAGAGCTCGCCGCCGAGGGCGGTCAATCGGTTGCGCACCTCGTTCCACAGGCCGGCCTTGGCGAGCATCTCCTCGACGAGGTCTTTGCGGTCACTCGAGCGCACCTTCGTGCCGGCAAAGCGCAGGCCCGCCAGCACGTTGTGCTCGATGGTCATGGCCGGGAACGGGTTGGGCTTCTGGAAGACCATGCCAATGTGCTTTCGCATCTCGGTCGCTCGCATCTGCGGGCCGTAGATGTCGTCGCCGTCGAGCAGGACCTGGCCCCCGAGCTCGGCCCCGGGCACGACCTCGTGCATGCGGTTCAAGATGCGCAGGAACGTCGACTTGCCACAGCCGGAGGGACCGATGAGTGCCGTCACCTTGGAACGGTGCATGGCAAGGCTGACCCGCTCGAGCACGAGGTGCCCGCTGAACCAGGCCGAGACGTCGTCGGCCACGAGCTCGGAGGCATGGGAGGTGGACCCACCAGTCGGCGCCGCCGTGTCTGCCGGCGTCGTACCGGCACCGGCAATTGTGCCCGTGCCGGAGAAGTGTTCGGTCGAGCTCACGGCGCCTCCAACTGGCTTCGCTTGAACCTCGTCAGCATTCGGTGGACCGACCCCGGGCGGATGGAGGCAACCAGGCGGGCGAGGATGAACAGGATGAGTACGAGGGCGACGAGCACGAGGCCGGCGGCGAAGGCGCGTTCCACGTCCTTCGAGAGCGGCAGTTGGTAGAACTGCCAGACGAACGTCGGGAGCGCCTCTTGTGGGTTCCGGAACGGGGTCCAGTTCATGTAGGCGCTGCTCGACACCGTGACGAGGAGCGGGGCCGTCTCGCCGACGATGCGGGCGATCCCGAGCAGGACGGCGGTGGCGATCCCGGTCCGCGCCGTCGGCAACACGACCGACCAGACGGTCCGCCACTCCGGCGCCCCGAGCGCCATGGACGCCTCCCGGAGTGAACCGTGCACCACTTTCAGGACCTCTTCGGTCGTCCGAGTGATGTTCGGCAGCAACAGGATGGCAAGGGCGAGCGAGCCGGCAAAGCCCCGGAACCCATAGTTGAACTCCGTGATCAACAGCACGTAGATGAACAAGCCGGCGACGATGGACGGGACGGCGCTCATTGCCGTGATGACGATGCGGATGGCGCCTGTGATCCGGCCACCCACCTCGTTCAGGAACACCGCCGTGGCCACGCCCGCCGGGGCACCGATGACCACGGCGAGACCGACCTGCTCGAGGGTGCCGATGATGGCGTGGGAGATGCCGCCGGCGCTCGCGGGCGCCGTCTGGGTCACCGCATGCTGATCCTGGGTGAGGAAGTGCCAGCTGATGAGGCGATGGCCCCGGGTGTAGAGGAAGCCGATGACGAGCCCGAGTGCTACGACGACACCGACGGAGCCGAGCGTGACGAGGGATGCCACGACCCGGTCCGTCGCCACCATGCGCCCGAACACCTGACGGTTGGCGAAGTAGTACACGGCGAGGAATACGCCGATCGACGCCATGACGAACCCGGCGGCGCCGGAGAAGAGTGTCAACTGGTAGAAGACGAACCACACGAGGCACACGGCAGAGGCGGCCGAGGCGACGAGGAGGCCGAGATCGGCCGGCGTCAACCCTCGCGGCCGCCGGCGGCGCAGGGCATCTCCCGGCTGGCTCGGCGGCCGGCGATGTGTGACCCGCCGGAGCGTGGCGATCGACATCAGGCACTCGCTCCGGTACGCGAGCGGTTCACGATGTAGGAGGCGCCGAAGTTGACGAGGAGCGTGAACACGAACAGCACGAAACCCGCCCCGAGGAGCGCCTCGGCGCCGGTCTTGCCGCCCTGGCCGAACTCGCGGGCGATGAGCGCAGCGATCGAGTTGGCCCCCGGCGTCAACAGGTGGGCCGTGATGATGAACGAGGGCGAGATGATGATCGCGACGGCGATGGTCTCCCCGAGCGCCCGGCCGAGCCCGAGCATGACCGCACCGACGAACCCTCCCCGACCGAACGGCAGGACGACGGTGCGGATGACCGAGGCCTTCGTCGCACCGAGCGCCATAGCGCCCTCCCGCTCCCCGGGCGGCGTGAGCGAGAAGATCTCCCTGGACACCGACGTGACGATCGGCACGATCATCACGCCGACGAGGATTCCGGCGATGAAGGCCGAGTTCGTGAACTCGGGGTTGCCCCCGCTCTTGAACAGCGGCAGCCAGTTGAAGTGCACGGAGAGGAATCTCGCGAAGCCCTGCAGGTTCCCTTGCAGGAGGAACAGCCCCCACAGGCCGAAGATCACCGACGGGACGACAGCGAGGAGGTCGATGAGCGCGACGAGGGCGCGACGGAGCCGCAGCGGCGCGTAGTCCGTGATGAACAAGGCTGCGCACAACGAGACCGGCACGCCGACCACGAGGGCGATCACGGCGATCACGATCGTCCAGTACAGGACGGCGAGAATTCCGAAGGTCGGAGGCGTCCCGCTCGGGTTCCAGCCGGTCGTGGTGAGGAACGTGCCCCACCCCTCGTGGTCGATCGCCGGCAGGGACTTCAGCAGCAGGAACGTCCCGATGAGAAACAACAGGACGAAGGCGGCGATGGCGGTGCCGCGAACCGATCCTCGGTAGAGGCGGTCCTGTTTGGAGCGGCGGACCTGAATCTTCCGAGGTACAGGAGCTCCTGGCGGCTCCGGCGGGCCGGCGGGACGGGTCGCGCCCACGTCCGGTTGACCGTCCGAGGTAACGCTCACGCGTGGGGCTCCTGAACTTGGTCTGGACGGCTGGTTGGTCGAAAGGGCGGAACACGTTGGGATGAGGGCACCGCCCCCTCATGTCTATCGAAAGAGTCGAAACGTAAACCCAACGTCAGGCATCGGCAGCCTGAACTCCAGGTGAATTCCTGGTAAACACTGGAGCGGAAAAAGGGACGGGGACGCGCCACCGCCCGGCCCTGTAAGGGCCGGGCGGTGGTCAGCTCAGCGAGTATGAGTTGCTCAGGCAGGAGCGGTGTTCTGGTCCGTTGTCCAGACCTCGCAGTAGCCCGAAGGATCAGTCTTGGCTTCGTTGCTCGCGATCGTCGCTCCGGCGATGGGATCGTTGCGGAGATACGTCTTGTCACTCTCGGCTTTGAGCACCGCCGCGGCTGATGCGTCGACCGAGCCTTGATTCTCCCGGGTCTGTAGCGGGAAGGGGATGAATCCCTGCGACTTGATGACGGTCGTGATCTCGGTGCGATACCAGGCTCCGGTGCTCGGGTCGACCACCTTGGCGCCCTTCGAGGTGAGCTGTGGCTTGCACAGGAATCCGATCTCGCTCACGTAGTTGATCGTCGCCGGGGTCGCCGCCGGGAAGCCGAACTCTGCGCTCTTCGAGACGGGGAAGGTCCCGTTCGAGTACACGTTGTAGAGGTCGCGGATCACGGGGAAGGCCGCCGAGCACGCCTTTGTGTCGCAGAGGATCGTCGTCGGGCTCGGCGCAACGCCGTTGATGCTCCCGAGGTAGGTCTTCGTCGTGGTCGTGCTCAGGTTGTTGTCGCACTGAGCGGTCCTCGTTGCCGGCGTGCTGCCGCAGACCACCTGGTACTTCCCGTAGGAGAAGAAGAAGATGGCGTTGGCCTCGTCACCGTTCTTCACGATGTCCTGCGCCTCGTTCTCGAAGATCGTGTGCGACGTGGCGTAGGACACGTTCTTCGGCGTCTTGCAACCGTTGAGCGACGTCAGGCCGTCGACGTAGGCGTTGAGCAGCGCCGGGGTGCCCGAGCTGATGAGATTGCTCGCCCAGGTCGATTCTGTCCCGGAGCTCGTCTGTGCCACGTAGACGCAGATCGTGGCGTTCGTACCGCCAACTTTGTCCCAGTTCTTCGTCTTGCCCTGGAAGATGGAGGCCAGTTGCGGCGTCGTCAGGTTCTTCACCTTGGCGCTCGGGGTGGCCTTGCCGTTCACCTCGGGGAACGTGAGGAACGAGACGCCGTCAGTGGCATAGGCCACGAAGTTCAGGCCCGGGTAGTCGCTCGTCTTGTTGGCACGTGACGAACGGGCGTAGTTCACGACAGCGGTCGGGTTCGCAGGAACCGCTCCGTCGCTGCCCGTGCCGCCAAACTCGAGCTGCTGGACACCCGCGCTCGAGCCCAAGGCCGGCTCTTCAGTCGCCACGTCGTTGATGGGGTTCTCGGTGTAGCTGACGCCCGCCTGGTTGCCGCCGTTCGCCGTGGCGCACTGGAATCCGAGAGTCTGGGTAGTCCCGGACGGTTGCGTCATGTAGCAGCCGAGCGAGTCGTTGAACAACGTGTCGAGTGCCTGCATCATGTTGTAGGTCGTCGAGGAACCCGACCCGACGATGATGTGGTTGGCCGCCGGCGCTGTTGACGCCCCCGCTGGGCTCGAGATCGCCATCGCGGCGGCAAGCGCGCCCGAGAGCACCCCGCCGATCGCGACGCGTCGCCCGCGCCTCATCAGTTTCTGCATCGTGTGCCTGTCTCCTGTGTGGTTGGGATCGGGCGGCCGGAAGCGACCGCCTTCAACGATCCGCGGCGGAGCATAAGCAGCCCATCTGACGTCCCCGAGGACGGGAGGTGAACAAGGGGTAAATCTCTGGCCCTAACTTCCCGGTTTGGTGGCGCGGAGATGAACTGCAGGTGAACGAGGACGTCCCTCGCGGCTCGCCGTGAAGTTTGACGTTGACGTGAAGAGCAGGCGCTATTGTCTGCAAGGTTATGCCTTCGACTACAGACCACGACCGCTACAAGTGGATCGCCCTCTCCAACACGACGCTCGGGATGATGATGGCGACGATCAACTCGTCGATCACGCTCATCGCCCTGCCGGACATCTTCCGCGGCATCGGCCTCAATCCGCTCGCGCCCGGCAACGTCAGTTACTTGCTCTGGATGCTCATGGGCTTCCTCGTCGTGACGGCCGTGCTCGTCGTCACCTTCGGGCGCATCGGCGACATGTACGGCCGCGTGAAGATGTACGTGCTCGGTTTCAGCGTCTTCACGGTCGGCTCGATCCTCCTCTCGGTCGTCTGGATGCACGGCGGCGCCGGCGCCAGCTACCTCATCGTCATGCGCGTCGTGCAGGGTCTCGGTGCCGCCATGTTGATGGCGAACACGGGCGCCGTCCTTACTGATGCCTTTCCGGCGAACCAGCGAGGACTGGCCCTCGGGATCAACAACGTGGCCGCCATCGCCGGCTCCTTCATGGGGCTCATCATCGGCGGGCTGCTCGGTCCCGTCGACTGGCGGCTCGTGTTCCTCGTGTCCGTGCCGATCGGGATCGGTGGCACCGTGTGGGCGTATCTCAAGCTGGAGGAGCGGGGTGAGCGAAAGCCCGCTCGCCTCGACTGGTGGGGGAACGTCACTTTCGCCGTCGGCCTCATCGCCGTGCTCGTGGGCATCACCTACGGCATCCAGCCCTACGGTGGTCACACGATGGGCTGGACGAACCCGATGGTCGTCGGCAGCCTGGCCGGCGGCGTCGCCCTCCTCGTCGCCTTCTGCATCATCGAGGTCCACGTGACCGATCCGATGTTCCACCTGCCGCTGTTCCGGCTGCGATCCTTCGCCATGGGCAACCTTGCCTCGCTCCTGTCCTCGCTCGGGCGAGGCGGCCTCATGTTCATCCTCATCATCTGGCTGCAAGGGATCTGGCTGCCACTGCACGGCTACTCCTTCTCGCAGACGCCGCTCTGGGCAGGGATCTACATGGTGCCGCTCACGGTTGGGTTTCTCGTCTCGGGGCCGATCTCCGGCCTCCTGTCCGACCGCTACGGGGCCCGGCCATTCGCGACGCTCGGGATGATCATCTCCGCAGCGGCGTTCTTCGCACTCGAGAAGCTCCCGGTCAACTTCTCCTATGAGTGGTTCGCCCTCCTGCTGCTGTTGCTCGGATTGGCGATGGGTTTGTTCGCATCCCCGAACCGTGCGCAGGTGATGAACAGCCTCCCGCCCGGCCAGCGCGGGGTCGGCGGCGGGATGAGCGCCACGTTCCAGAATTCCGCCATGGTGCTGTCGATCGGCGTGTTCTTCACGCTGATGGTCCTCGGCCTTGCCGCCGGCTTACCGGGGCATCTCGACTCGGGCCTGCTGGCGGCCGGTGTCCCGGCGGGACAGGCACGGCAGATCTCGCACCTGCCCCCGGTCGGCACGCTCTTTGCGGCCTTCCTCGGGTACAACCCCATGGGCGTGCTGCTCGGATCGTCCATCCACCACCTCTCCGCTGCGCATGCCCAGCAGCTGACGAGCCGGAGCTACTTCCCCGGCCTGATCAGTGCTCCGTTCCATGCAGGCCTCGACAAGGCCTTCGACTTCGCCGCCGGCGCCTGTCTCGTGGCCGCCGGCGCATCGTGGCTGAGCGGCGGCAAGTACGTGCACGGCGCGGTCACGATCGTCTCTGGGAGTCAGCCGACCGCGCCCGTCGCGACCGATGGCGTGGCTGGCGCGTCGGACGTGTCGGCGAGGCAGGCGATGCCGGCCAACGGCGACGGATCGAGCAACGAGGACCAGCTCGAGGAGAGTGGCCGAGCTCTCCCCGGCGCGACCCGTACGGTAGTGAGATGAGCGCTTCAGCAACGGTGGCGCCCTCGCCGCCGACCGAAGGAAAGTTGCTGTCGATCGGCGAGGTGGCCGAGCTGCTCGGTACGACGACACGCACGTTGCGGTACTACGAGGAGCTCGGGCTCGTCAGCTCGTCCCGCGTCACCGAGACCGCTCAGCGCCGATACGGCCCGGACGAGATCGAACGGATCCGGCGCGTCCGCGAGTTGCAGACGCTCCTCGGTCTCGAGCTCGACGAGATCGCGGAGCATTTTCGTGCGTCGGACCGCCTCGACGGGTTGCGTGAGGAGTATCTGGCAGGGCCGCCGCCCGAACGTCGCGACGAGATTCTCCTCGAGGGCCTCGCCATCCTCGAGCGGCTGCGCGAACGTGTCCGGGAGCGTCAGGACGGCCTGGCCGCCTTTGCCTCGGAGCTCGAGGCCCGCATCGGGCGCTACCACGCCGCCCTGGAGAAGTTCGGGGTGCGGGCGGGCGAGCCCCGACCCTGAGGCGCCGGCGCGGCACGACGCGGCCGCGGATCGCCGGCGGTGCGCGAGGCGGCCGCGGATCGCCGGCACGCCGAGTATCACTGGCAAGATGTCGGCATGCGCTTCGTCGTCATCGGGGGAGGGCCGGCCGGCCTTCGAGCTGCGTCGACTGCCGCTCGCCTCGGCGCCGAAGTCGTCGTCGTGGAACGTGACGTAGTAGGAGGCGCAGCCAATCTGTGGGACTGCGTCCCCTCGAAGGCGATGATCGCCACCGGGGGGCTGGTGAGCCGTGCCCGGCGAGCGGAGATACTCGGGCTCGAGCCGCTCGCACCGAAGGTCGACCTCAAAGCGCTAGCCGTCCGGGTCCGTGAGGTGGAGGACCGCCTGGCGGCCTCGGGAACACGGCAGCTGGAGAGCCAAGGCGTGCGAATCGTGCGCGGGTCGGCACGGCTGACGGGTCCACACCGCGTGGAGGTCGCCGTGCCCGGGGAGGCGAGCGAAGCGTTCGACGCCGATGCGGTGCTGCTCGCAACCGGTTCGTATCCGCGCATCCCCGACTGGGCCGAGATCGACGGAGATCGCGTCCTTTCCACGCGCCAGGCCTACCCACCGCCCGTGATCCCGGAGCATCTCGTCGTCATCGGCTCGGGCGTGACGGGCGTCGAGTTCGTGCACATGTTCTGGTCCCTCGGTTCGAACGTCACCCTCATCGTGTCGCGCCAACAGGTGCTGCCGAACAAGGACCCGGAGGTGGCGGCCGCCCTCGAAGCCGAATTCCTCGCCCGGGGCGTGAAGCTCTGCATCGGTGCCCGCGCCGTCGGCATCGACCGGAAGGAATCGGGCGTAGTCGTGCGTTGCGACGACGGCCGGTCGGTGGCCGGGAGCCACGCCCTCATCTGCATCGGGTCCATTCCGTCGAGCGAAGGCCTCGGCCTGGAATCGGCCGGCGTGACCGTCAACGCCAGCGGTCACGTGCCGGTGAACCATCACTGCCAGACGAACATCGCCCACATCTACGCCGCCGGGGACCTGTCCGGCCGCCTGCCGCTCGCCTCGGTCGCTGCCGTGCAGGGTCACAGCGTCGCGGAGCACGCCATGGGCCTGCACTCCCGTCAGCACCGCCACCTCGACTACGACAAGGCGGCGTCGGCGATCTTCACCGAGCCGGAGATCGCCGACGTCGGCCTGGCCGAGGCGGAAGCCTTCGCTCTCGGACGGAAGATCCGTGTGACGAAGGTCCCCTATGCGGCCAACTCCCGTGCGCTCATCGACGGCGACTCGAGGGGTTTCGTGAAGCTCGTGTCCGACCCGGCCACCGGCGTGGTTCTCGGTGGCTCCATCGTCGGAGCCCACGCCGCCGAGCTCGTGAGCGTGATCGCCCTCGCTGTGACGGCGAACCTGCGCGTCGTCGACGTGGCTGAGAGCCTGTTCGTCCATCCAGCCCTCGCCGAGGCGCTCGCCGAGGCCGCAGAGTAAACCGTCGCGAGGTGCCGGCCGGCCACGGCTGCCGGCCAGCGCACAATCCGCGACACGGATAATTCAGACGCCATTCATCCTCGTAACCCCGGCTCTTCGACTGGATGACACCTCGGCTCACTACCTTCCGCTCGTACCGCTCCAGATGCCTTCAAGGGCCGCCGGCGGTCGCAGCCGAAGCGGGTGGACCGCCCCCCCGCGAACGAGGAAGGGGTCATGAATGAGAATTCCCGCAAAGGGAGCCGTCACCCTCTTGGCGGTGGGCGGTCTACTGACCGGCCTCACGGCCTCGACCTCAGCGGCGGGCGTGCGGTCACCGGTTCGTGCCGCTGCCGACCTCAGCACGGCGCACTACCTGAAGACGGCCACGCCCATCAAGCATCTCGTCGTGATCTTCGACGAGAACGTCTCGTTCGACCACTACTTCGGTACCTACCCCTACGCCGCCAATCCGGCCGGAGAGCCCTCCTTCACGGCGAAGCGCGGGACCCCGACGGTGAACGGTCTCGCCAACGCCGTGACGGCGGGAGTGCCGACTGGGCCGCTGCTCACGAACAACGCCAACGAGTCGAATCCGATGCGCCTCGACCGTAGCGATCCGATGACCTGTGACCAGGACCACTCCTACTCAGCCGAGCAGAGCGCCGCCGACCACGGCGGCGAGGATCTCTACGCCCAGAACACCGGGTACAACGAGACCCTCGCACAATGCCTCGCGGGCGAGAACTACAACGGTTCTCCCGAGACGGTGCCCGCCGGCGCCAGCTCCAACTACGCCGTGATGGACTACTACGACGGCAACACGGTCACGGCGCTGTGGAACTACGCCCAGCATTTCGCCATGAGCGACAACATGTTCGGGACGACGTACGGGCCTTCCACTCCCGGTGCCCTGAACGTGACGTCCGCCCAGACCTACGGGGCCATCTGCGGACCGACTTCGGCCACCATCAACGACGCCTCCTGCGGCGACCCGCCCGGATACGACAGCACGAACGTGCTCGACTCGACGCTCACGACCTCCGCCACGGGCCCGACGTCGGTGGCGGACCAGCCGGCCGCCGGCTCCGGGACGGCCTACGGCGACGCCGACCCGTACTTCGACATCTGCTCGTACGCTCCGACGGCGAATGGTGGTGACGGTCGCGCCCCTGCCTCGACCCTCGAGATGGGAGGCAACAACATCGGTGAGGAGCTCACGACGAGCGGGATCACCTGGGGATGGTTCGAAGGCGGCTTCGACGACGGTTACGTCCCGGGCCACGGGACTCAGCCGACCACCGCCCAGATCTGCAGCGAGAGCCATGTGAACGTCGGCGGCAACACGGTGACCGACTACATCCCTCACCACGAGCCGTTCCAGTACTACGCCTCGACGGCCAACCCGATGCACCTGCCGCCGACGTCGGTGTCCATGGTCGGCAAGACAGACCAGGCGAACCACCAGTACGACAGCGCCGACTTCTGGGCTGCCGCCGATGCCGGCAACCTCCCGGCCGTGTCGTACCTGAAGGCGCCCGCCTACGAGGATGGCCACGCCGGCTACTCCAACCCGCTCGACGAGCAGACCTGGCTCGTGGACACCATCAACCACCTCGAGAGCCTGCGCACGTGGTCCTCGACTGCGATCGTCGTCACGTGGGACGACTCCGACGGCTGGTATGACCACGTGCTCGGCCCGATCGTCACCGGATCCGAGACGAGCCTCGACACCCTCACCGGGGCAGGCTCGTGCGGTTCGAGCGCCATCGTGCCGACGAGCAGCACGGCCGCTTCGGAAGAGGGTCGCTGCGGCGTCGGGCCACGGCTTCCGTTCCTCGTCATCTCGCCATTTGCACGGGCGAACTACGTGGACAACACGCTCATCGACCAGAGCTCGGTGGTCAGCTTCATCGAGTACAACTGGCACCTGCCGGCGCTCGGCAACGGTGCGGCCGACACGAGTGCCGGATCGATCCAGTCGATGTTCGACTTCCGCCGGCCGAACAGCCCGCTCGTTCTTGACGGCACGACGGGCGAACCCGCCTACGGCCACCACCATCACTGATACGCCGAGGTCGGGGCCTGGCCGCCTCCAGGTCACGACACTGCGGGCCTGTCTAAAAGCGGGCGCCGGCGGCCCGGAGACGCTCTCAGTCAAGGTTGGCTGGTTCGTTGGGGCGTATATGCCACAACGAACCAGCCAACTTGACGGGGTCGCACCAAATGCCGCCGCCCCCGCCCCGCCCCCGCGGCTGCGCCTGCGCACCCCTCCACCGGTCCGGGCGAACCTCGAGCACAGAGCAACCGGACGACCCCCGCTGCGGTCGTCCTGCGCACACGGTTCAGTCTGGCGGCGCACCCACTCCACCGGCCCGGGCGAACCTCGAGCGCTCGGGTTCACCGGCCGGCTGTCGGCCTGTGGCGGCGGGGCGAGGCCGGGCGTGAGCAGGGCGCACTGCGCCGTCGGTCGAGTCGCCCCTGGAGCAAGCCCGGACGGGGACCAGAGCCGGCCCGTGGCTGGCCCGGACCCTCATGTGGCGGTTGTTGCCCGAGGCGTTGTCAGACCCTCCAATCGGCGCGATCATCGCGTGATGACACCGAGCTTCGATGAGGCGGATCGGCCTGCACTCCTCGCGGCGCTCGAGTGCCAGCGCGCCTCAGTGCGCTCGATCGTCGACGGCCTCTCCGAGGAGCAGTGGCATACCTCGGTCGTGCCGTCAGGCTGGACTCCGGCAGGGCTCGTGGCGCATCTCGGGGGCGCCGAGCGTCACTGGACGTGTGGCGTGATCCTCGCTCACGACCCGGGTCACCCCTTCGACGAGGACTTCGACGACGAGCCGTACGACCCGTACGCACCCTTTGTCATCGACTGGCCCTCGACCAAGGTCCTCGCCTACTACCGGGACCAGACTCACCAGACCGACGAGATGCTCGCAACGACCCCGCTCGATTCGCCACCCCGCGGGCGGCACGGCACCGAGGACACCGAACAGCGGCAGAGCGTGCGCGAGATCGTCCTCCATCTCATCGAGGAGACGGCCACCCACTCTGGACACCTCGAAATCGCCCGCGAGCTGCTCGACGGGAAGACCCGACTGGGCCTGCGGTAGGTCTGCAGAGACAATCTCTGGTCGTAGGCCAAGCAACGTACCTTTACGTGGGACCGCCGCATCGCGACTGCAGTTGGACGCCCGGACGGGACCGCTGGGTACGGCACGTAGGCTTGCAAGGTGCCTGGCGAAGCAACCTCCCCGCGTAAGTTCGTCGTGCGCACCTTCGGCTGTCAGATGAACGAGCACGACTCGGAGCGGATCGCCTCGTTGCTCGTCGCCGACGGGCTGGAGCGCACGACGGACGTGAGCGAGGCCGACGTCGTCGTGCTCAACACGTGCTGCATCCGCCAGAACGCAGATGACAAGCTCTACGGCACCCTTGGCCACCTGAAGTCGCTCCAGGCTGAGCATCCCGGCATGCAGATCGCCGTCGGCGGTTGCCTCGCACAGAAGGACCGGGACCTGCTCCTGGAGCGGGCCCCGCACGTGAACGCCGTCTTCGGGACGCACAACGTCGGCCGGGTGACGGCGCTGCTCGGGCAAGCGCGCGAGAGCGGTGAGTCGGTCATCGAAATCCTCGAGGCACCGCGGCTCGATGACGGCTCCGAGTTCGCGACCGCCATGGCAGTGCGATCCGATCTGCCGTATGCCGCCTGGGTGACGATTCAGATGGGTTGCGACAACTCCTGCGCCTTCTGCATCGTGCCGTCCGTCCGCGGGCCCGAGGTCAGCCGGCCGTTTGGGGATCTCGTACGGGAGGTGGAGCAGCTGGCTGCCGCCGGCACCGTCGAGATCACGTTGCTCGGCCAGAACGTCAACTCCTACGGCCGTGACCTCACGACGAGGCTGCGGGCCGGGGCGCCGGGCCTCGTGCACCAGACAGGCCTCGTGCACCAGACGGGCCTCGTGCACCAGACCGGGCAGCGCTGGGTCGACGAGGGAGCCCGCCGGCCGAGGCCGTTGTTCGCCGATCTGCTGAGAGCCGTCGGATCAGTCGAGGGAATCCGGAGGGTGCGCTTCATCAGCCCACACCCGAAGGATCTGCGGCCAGAGACGATCGCCGCCATGGCCGAGACGGAGGCCGTCTGCGAACAGCTCCACCTCCCGCTGCAGGCCGGGAGCGACCGGGTGCTGGCGGCCATGCGCCGGGGGTACACCGCCGAGCGATACCTCGAGCGCTTGGCGGCTGCTCGCGCCGGCATCGAGGATTTGGCAGTGTCGACGGACATCATCGTCGGATTCCCGGGCGAGACCGATTCGGACTTTCAGGCGACGCTCGAAGTCGTGGCGGAGGCGGAGTACGACAGCGCCTTCACGTTCATCTTCTCCCCACGGCCCGGGAC
>JBEKMC010000026.1:0-30696 GCA_050008715.1 Acidimicrobiales bacterium
AGCAAACCTCGCCGGCCTGCGATGGGGGACGGTCGAGTCCCCCGGCTCGAGCAGAGGTGCGAACGGCGACGAGGTCATCAGATGGAGTACCGC
Source organism: Acidimicrobiales bacterium (assembly GCA_050008715.1). GTDB lineage: Bacteria > Actinomycetota > Acidimicrobiia > Acidimicrobiales > Bog-793 > JAKACA01. The sequence continues at coordinate 94 of JBEKMC010000026.1, forward strand.
CTTTAGCTCTTCGATGCGTTGTAGAGGAACAGATGCCCGATGGCCGTCGGGTACACGCCGGACACGTTCTTGGCGGTAGCCGTCAGGTAGTTGTAGAAGTAGGCGTAGATGATGGGCGTCTCCTGCAAGAGGAGCGTCTCGATCTGGCCGGCGAGGCTCCGCTGCGTGCCGAGGTCGCTCGCTGCCACGTACTGGGCGGTCAGCTGGTCGTACTTCGTGTTCTTGAAGTGGGCGGCGTTCCACGTGCCGGTGCTCTGCAGCGGGGCGGTGAGGAAGACGTTGGGAACGCTCCGGTGCCCGAAGTCGACGAGGCTCATGACGGCATCGAGCCAGTCCGACTTCCCGAACACGGCGTCGCCGTAATAGGCGCTCGAGGACTCGATCTTGAGCGTGATGTCCACTCCGATGTCGCCGGCGAACTGCTTGACGATCTGGGCGAAGAGCGGGATCTCGAGGAGGCTCTCGGTCGTGAGCGTCGTGGAGAACCCCGAGGGGTGGCCGGCGGCGGCGAGCAGAGACTTTGCCTGTGCGAGCTTCTGGGCGCGCTGGGCGATCAACGTGTTCGTCGACGGGAACACGGGGGCGAACGGACTGTCGTTGCCGATGTCGGAGTAGCCCTGGAACAAGCTTGTGACGGTCTCGGGCCGGTTGAGCGACAGAGCCACCGCTTGGCGAACCCGCGGATCGGTGAACGGCGCCATGTCACAGCGCATCGAGAGTTCCCGGTGGGCGCTCGAGCGCAGCTTGATGACGTTGTAACCGCCGCCGATGAGGGCTTCGCCGCCACTTACGGAGAACTGGCCGACGACGTCGATGGCGCCCGACTGCAAGTTGGTGATGAGTGCCGGCTGGGCGCTGTAGAAGTTGAAGATGGTCTCGGCGGGGAGCGCCTTCGTTCCCCAGTACTGCTCGTTGCGGACGAAGGTGGCGCTGACACTTGCCGTGTAGGACTTCATAACGAACGGCCCGGTCCCGATGAAGGACGACTGCCATTTCGTCGGGTCGTAGTTGTTCGGGATGATGATCATGTTGTAGTTGTCGGAAGAGCACAGGTACGGGAAGTTGCCGTTCGGAGCTTCCAGGCTGAACTGCACCGTCAGGTCGTCGATCTTCTTCACGCCGGCCGGCGTGAGCACGCCGCTGAAGGCGGACAGCGCATTCGACTTACCGGTCGGCTCCGACTGGAGCTTGTAGGTGTAGACGACGTCGTCGGCCGTCATGGCCTGGCCGTTGTGGAACTTGACGCCGCTGCGCAGCTTGAAGGTCCAGACGTCGCTCTTCGAGTTGGGGGACCAACTCGTTGCGAGCACCGGCTTCAGCGTCAGGTCCTGCTGGGACAGGCACAGGTATTCGCCCGTCTGGCCGAGCATGTCGAGGCCGCCCTGGTCCGCGACGGTGACCGGGTTGATGTCCCCCGTCGGCACCACGATGCCGGCCCTGATGGTCGCTCCTGTCGACCCGGCCGGCGTGGACGAAGTAGTCGAGCCCGACGTGCTGCTGCCGCAGGCGGCGAGGATCCCGCCGAGCAGGGGGAGCGACATTCCGATGACGGTGCCGCGGCGCAGGAAGTCCCGGCGTGAGATGTGGCCCGCGACGAACTCGTCGATGATGTGGTTCTCGACCTCGCCTGTGCGGCTGCGAAGCCTCCCAAGCTCTTTGTGGTCGATCGTCATTGGCTGTCTCTCCTGAGGTCCGTTGCCGGCCCCGAGGACACCCGAGGACCGGCAGCTCACAGTTATATCACCAAATCCATCGCAATAAAGGACATTACCAATTCTTACAGTTCCTTGACGCCGCAGTGTATGCCCGAAAGACGCCCGCCAAGGGGTCAATCAGGAAGACAGCTGTTCGCCACAGAACTAGTGGTGGGGCGTACCGTCACGTCGACGGCTTGCAGTCGCCGGAGCTCATCGACGTCGATGTGACAGGCCATCAGATGCCCTGGCGCCACCTCCACGAGAGGTGGCGCCACGTCTTCGCACAAACCACTGTCGAGGCGGCGCGGGCAGCGGGTGTGGAAGACGCATCCGGGCGGCGGTTCGGCTGCGCTCGGGATCTCGCCCGAGAGCCGTATCCGCCTGCGGGTTTCTTCGCCGAAGTTCGGCACCGAGGAGACGAGCGCCTCGGTGTAGGGATGGTGAGGGGCGGCAAAGACGATGTCGGACGGCCCGACTTCCATGAGCTTGCCGAGGTACATCACGGCGATGCGGTCCGAGAGGTACCCGACGACCCTCAGGTCGTGCGAGATGAACAGATAGGTGACCTGCTCGGTCAGCTGCAGGTCGACGAGCAGGTTGAGGATGGCGGCCTGCACGGAGACGTCGAGGGCCGAGGTGGGTTCGTCGCAGACGATGACGCGGGGCTCTCCTCCAAAGGCGCGGGCGATGGCGACGCGCTGCTTGAGGCCGCCGGACAGCTGACTCGGGCGCAAGACGAGATGGCGAGGCTCCATCCGCACGGACTCGACGAGCTCGGTCACCCGCCGGCGCAGCGCCGCGCCCGACAGGCCGGCGAGCTTGTGCACCGACCGCCCGATGATCCTGCGGACGCTGTGCCGCCGGTTGAGGGCCGAATCGGGGTTCTGGAAGACGATCTGCAGCGCTTTCAGCTGCTCCCTGGTGCGTGCCCGCACGCCTCCGTCCACGTCCTTGCCGTCGAGCTCGATGGCGGAGCCGGCGTCGGGCTCGATCAGCCCGAGCAGCACGCGGGCAAGGGTCGTCTTGCCGCTGCCAGATTCGCCCACGAGGCCGAGCGTCTCTCCCCGCCGAAGCTCGAGATCGACGCCGACAAGTGCCTTCACGTCCTCGCCCCGGGACCGAAACGTCTTCGACACCGAGGCGAGCCGCACGACCGGCCTCGGCGTGGCGGGCGCCGCCGGCATCACGAGCTCCACCGGGGTCGAGCGAGGCAGGTCGGTCGCTCGGTCGTAATGGAAGCAGCTCACGCGCCGACCGTTGCCGAGGTCGGTCATCGGGGGCACCTCCGACCGGCATCGGTCGTCTGCAAGGGCACAGCGAGGCGAGAAGATGCAGCCGGTGGGTCGCGATCCGGGCGAAGGAAGAAACCCGGGAATCGTGTCCAACCGCCCGTGGCCCTTCCGCAGCCCGCCGCGCGGGATGCAGCGGAGGAGACCGACCGTGTAGGGGTGCCGTGGCTCGTTGAAGACGGCGGCCGCCGAGCCTTCCTCCACGAGCTCGCCGGCGTACAGGACGCCGACTCGGTCGCACATCTTCGCGATGACGGCGAGGTTGTGGCTGATGAACAGGACGGTCGAGCCGATGTCGGCGCGAAGCCTCGCCACGAGGTCGAGGATCTCCGCTTCCACCGTGGCGTCGAGGGCGGTCGTCGGCTCGTCGAGGATGAGCAGCGACGGGTTCGTCGCGAGTGCCATTGCGATGACCACCCTCTGGGCCATGCCACCGGAGAGCTGATGGGGGTAGCGGCGCATCACGCTTGCCGGATCGGCGATCTGCACGATGGCGAGCGCGTCCGTCGCCCGCGCTTCGGCATCGGCTCGCCGCGCGCCGGCGACCTCGAAGACTTCGGCGACCTGCCGGCCGACCCGGAGCGTGGGGTTCAGAGCCCGACCCGGCTCTTGGTACACCATCGATACCGTCTTGGCCCGCATGTTCCTCAGCGCCTCGCCGTTCATCGCGAGCACGTTGCTGCCGTTGACGGAGATGGAGCCGGCGCTGATGCGGCCGTTTCTCGGGAGGTAGCGCTCGACGGCGACGGCCAGCGTCGACTTACCCGACCCGGACTCGCCGACAAGTCCATAGGACTCGCCTCGCCGGACGCGGAACGACACGTCCGACAGCGCTTTGGCGTCATGGCCCCGCACCCGGTAACTGACGTCGAGGTGGTCGATGACGAGGGCTTCGTCCGGGGGCACCTGGCCGGCGGGGGGCACAGGGCCGCTGGGCGTGACAGGGTCGGTGGGGGACACGGGGCCGGCCGGCGTCATTGGGCCAGCACCGACTCGGTGCCGTCGGCGATGAGGTTGACGGCGACGACGAGCGAGGCGATGGCGAGCGCCGGGAAGAGGGTCTGCCACCAGTAGCCGGCCGACAGGGTGGCGTAGTTCTGGGAGACGTCGTAGCCCCAGTCGGGCGTCGGTGGTGGCGGCCCGAGTCCGAGGTAGGACAGCGTAGCGACGGTGAACACGGCATAACCGATCCGGACGGTGAACTCCACGAGGATGGGCGGCAGCACGTTCGGGAGTATCTCCACGAACATGATGTGCATGGCCGAGTCGCCCCTCAGCCGTGAGGAGGCGACGTAGTCGAGCTCGCGTTCGCCGAGCACTGCGGCCCGCACCGTGCGTGCGATGAGCGGCGCGAAGACGAAGCCGATGACGACGACGAGCGTGGTAACCGAAGGTCCGAGTGCCACCACGAAGAGCACGGACACGACGATGAGAGGAAGGGCGAGGACCGTCTCGACGAGACGCCCGACAACTGCGTCGACGGCTCCGCCGAAATAGCCCATGACAAGGCCGAGGGCGGTGCCGACGACGGTCCCGAGCGCCGTGGCCCCGGGGGCGATGATGAGGATGTTGCGGGCGCCGACGATGACGCGCGACAGGACGTCGCGGCCGAGCTGATCCGTTCCGAACAGGTGGGCGCCGGAGGGGGCGGCGTTCGTGGACAGGAACTGGCCGATCGTCGGGTTGTAGGGGGCGAAGCTCGTTCCGAAGACGGCGCACAGGATCCAGAACAGGGCGATGATGGCGCCGATGAGGAACGTCGGCGACCGCAACAGCTGCCGCCAGACGGTGCGGGGGGCCGTCGGGCCGTTGCTGCCGAGGGCGCGCAGCTCTTCTGCACCGACGGCGTCGGGGCGGTCCAGGCCGCCGATCACTCCGCACCTCCGAGGCGGATGCGGGGATTGAGCAACGAATAGGCGATGTCGGCGAGCAGGGTGGCGAGCATGTACACGATGCCGATCGACAGCACACCCGCCTCGAGCATGGGAAAGTCCTTGCCGTTGACGGCCTTGAACACGAGCGTCCCGATGCCCTGGTAGTTGAAGAGGGTCTCGACGACGAGCAGCCCGCCGATGAGATAGCCCATCTGCGTTGCGATCACGGTGATCGTCGGCAACAGCGAGTTGCGCAACACGTGCCGCCGGATGACGACCGACCGGCGTAGCCCTTTCAGGGTGGCGGTCCGGGCGTAGTCCGAGTCGAGGGCCTCGATCGTGCCGGCGCGGGCCATCCGGCTGATGTACCCGAAGAGCACGAGCACGAGTGGGATCGCGGGGAGCAGCAGGTGGTCGAGCTGGGTGAGGATGGAGGCGCCGGGCGGAGACGTGGCGCTCGACGGCAACACGTGAAAGACGATCGAGAAGATCTCGAGGAGGACGACCCCGGACACGAACTCGGGCATCGTCGAGCCCGAGAGGCCGCCGATCGAGATGATGCGGTCCAGCGGCCGCCCGACCTTGAGCGCGGCCAGCACACCTCCGAGAATGCTGAGCGGGACGACGAGGACGAAGGCGACGCCGGCGAGCTTGAGCGACTGCACCGCCGCGCTCGAGATGAACGGCTCCACGGGCGACTGGAACGTGTACGACGTTCCCATGTCCCCTCGCACGAAATGCGAGATCCAAGTCCAGTACTGGCTCACGAGGGGCCGGTCGACGCCGAGTGAGTGGTCGAGGGCGGCGACGGCGCTCTGAGCGGCGAGTGGCCCGAGGATGTAGCGCCCCGGGTCACCCGGCAGCACCTGCCCGGCGTAGAAGACGACGAGGCTCAGCAGGAAGAGCGTGATGACGGACAGGCCGAGGCGCTTCAGGAAGTACGTCGCCACGCCGGCCCTTTCATCGCGAGGATGCCTTCACGATGCCCGAGACTTCGCCACTTCTCACGGCTCCGACGAGCGGCTCGAGATCGCGCGGGAACGCCGTGTCCGCTCCGGGAGCGGGTACGTGACGGCGAACGAGGTCGTAGAGGGCCTGCGTCCCGGTGCCGAGCCGGCCGAGGCGACGCAGGTCGATCGCCTGGGCCGCGACGACCAGCTCCACGGCGACGACGCGGGACGCCATCGCCACCATCTCGTCGAGACGTCGACCGGACAAGGCCGCCATCGTCGTTCGGTCCTCGATCCCTTCGGCCTTGCTCGTGCTGGCGAGCTCGAAGGAGACAGGTTGGGCGAGCAGCCGCGCCTCGGCGGCGAACGACTGTGAGGCGACCGCAAGTTCGGCGAGGCCGTCGTCACCGGTCGCCGGTTGGGCCGAGAGCCCGGCTGAGAGGCCGGAGGTCGGCGCTTGGAGGAGCTTCACGGTCCGTTCGGCCGCGGAGGTGACGACGGGGGCGAGGCCGATGCGGGCGAAGTCGACGGCTGCCGCCATCGCCACCGGGTCGAAGTTGCCCACCGAGATCACGGCCCGCTCGGCGAGGACGACGACCGGGTTGCCCTGCGAGGAGTTGAGCTCACGCTCGACCGTCGTCCTCGTGTAGGTGAGAGCGTCGTGGCCGGCGCCGTGGACCTGGGGGACGCAGCGGTAGGTGAGCGGATCCTGGAGGTTTCGTGCGGTAGCCGCCTCGAAGAGCACGCTGCCGGCGAGGGCGGCGCGGACCGCGGAGAGGGCGCGCCGGACGCCGGGCGACGGGCGAGTCTCGGCCACGACCGGATGCAGCGCGTTGACGTTGGCGCCGAACGCCTCGAAGTCGAGTGCGGCGGCGGCATCGAGGGCGTCCATGAGGTCCTCGGCCTTGGCGAGAGCGAGCGCGGAGGTGGCGGTCGAGAAGGCATTCGTGTCGATGAGGGCGAGTCCTTCGTTCTCGGCCAACTCGAAGGCGGCCCACTCGACCAGCCAGTCGGCCAGGTCGGCGAGCGGGCCGAGATCCGCCTGCCCGACCGACCCGAGCGTGCGCATGCGCGGCTCGGCGCGTTGCCCGAGGGCGCGGATGAGGAGGTCGGCGAGATCAGGGCGCACCCCGGACACGCCGATGGCAAAGGCATTCGCCAGGATGAGCATCGTGGCCCGCACGACCTCCGGGGCGGCGTCAGGTCCTTGGGCGATCAGGTGGTTGCGCAGCAGGGTCCGGTTGAAGCGTGCCTGATCGGATTCGCCGAGCGTCACCCGCTTGCGTTCTGCCACACCCGTCGTCAACCCGTAGACGGGTCGTCGGCCGGCCAGCGCCTCGACGACGACCTCCCGGTGAGCCTGCATGCGCTCTGCCGCACCCGGCGCCAATCTGGCGTCGTCTCGCCCGTAGGCGACCGACACGACGTCATCGAGGCTGAGCGAGACCCCGTCGAGCAACACCGTCACGGCAAACCGTCTCCGAGCAACGCCGCCGGTGGCGGGACGGGGGTGGCCGGCACCGACACACCTTGGCACGGATCGCCGTCGGGGCGCATGACCCGCCTGCGTGAGCAAAACTGCGGCATGCCGAACGACGACATCGTCATCCTCGAGGCCGCCGACGGCGTGGCCACGATCACGCTCAATCGCCCGCAGGCGCGCAATGCGTTGTCGCCGGCTGTGCTGCGAGCGTTGTCCGGAGCCGTGCGCGACTGTGAGGCGAGCGATGACGTCGCCGCCGTAGTCCTCACCGGTGCCGACCCGGCGTTCTGTGCCGGTCTTGACCTGAAGGAGCTTGCGACCTCCGACGATCTGCTCGGCGCGGCCGAGGGTGTGGGACGTGAGCCGACGTCGCGTCGAGGGCCGTTTCCGCTTCGTCGCAAGCCGCTCGTCGGGGCGATCAACGGAGCGTGTGTCACCGGCGGCCTCGAGCTGGCGTTGGCGTGTGACTTCCTCGTGGCGTCGGAGCGTGCGCGTTTTGCCGACACCCATGCGCGGGTTGGCGTCCAGCCCGCTTGGGGACTGACCGTCCTCCTGCCGCAAGCGGTCGGCCTCCGACGCTCGCGTGAGATGAGCGCCACCGGCAACTTCGTCGACGCCGAGACGGCACTCTCGTGGGGCCTCGTCAACCATGTGGTGCCACATGCGGACCTGCTCGACGTCGCCCGTTCGATCGCCGCCGACATCGCCGGCAACGACCCCGCCGGCGTCGAGCGGATCCTCGCCACCTACGCCGAAGGATCGCTCCTCACTGCCGAGGACGCATGGCAGCTCGAGCTGACCGTGGCGGCTGAGTGGCGGCGCGCCGGGCACGGGCGACCCGACGAGGTGGCAGGCCGGAAGGAGGCGATCATCGAGCGTGGCCGCCGGCAGGTGAGCCGATGAGCACGGGTCGCGCATCGAAACGGGGCCAGCGCGTCGTGCTCGTCGCCTCCGTTGGCGCCGGTCCTGACGCCGCCGGCACAGCGCCTCGGGAGATCGGCTGAGCCACTTCTCCAGTCCCGCCGGACGCCGAGCCTCCAGCAGGTCCAGGTGGTAAACATGCCGCCAGCGGTCGGGGAGCTGCAGTACAGCGTGCAGCGTGCAGCGCTGCCGGAGGGGGGAACAGATGAAGAGGCGCGCCTGGCTCGTATCATTGGCGGTGCTCGGTCTCGTGGCGGCGGGCTGCGCCAAGTCCGCCAGCAGTGGTGGCGGCGGGAGCACGAGCACGACAGGGACAGGCCCGACGACGACGCTCCAGCCGCAGAACGGCGGCACCCTCTCGATCGGCCTCGACGCCGAGACCGACGGTTGGAACCCGACGTCGAGCGAATGGGCGGGGGCCTCCTACTACGTCGCCCAGACGATCTTCGACCCGCTCTGCGCATACGATGCCGCCGGCCAGGCACATCCGTACCTCGCCAAGTCCGTGACGCCGAACTCGACGTACACGGTGTGGACCATCGGCCTGCGGCCGGGCATCAAGTTCTCGAATGGACAGCCACTGAACGCCGCCGCCGTCGTGCTGCAGCTGACGATGGCTAAAGCCTCGGCGCTCGTCGGCCAAGCGCTCGGTCCGATGGTGAACGCCGTTGCCACCAACAATCTCACCGTCGTTGTGCACATGAGCCAGCCGTGGGTCGCCTTCCCGTCGGTGCTCGCCTCCCAACCCGGCTTCATCGCGGCGCCGGCGCAACTCAAGGCGAAGGGCAATGCCTCGACGAACGATCCGATCGGGAGCGGGCCGTTCCTCTTCAAGCAGTGGATCCAAGGCTCCACGCTGACCGTCACGAAGAACCCGAACTACTGGCGCCCGGGCCTCCCGCACGTGAACGAGATCGTCTTCCACGTGATCACCGACCCGACCACGCGCCTGCAGTCGCTCGAGTCCAACCAGATCCAGCTCATGTACACGACCGAGGCGAGCCAGATCAAGCAGTACTTGACGGACCACAGCGAGAACATGGTGGAGCAGTTCGTGGACGAGCCGGCGTTCATCATGTTGAACACCGACGCCGCCCCGCTCAACGACCTTCGTGTCCGGCAGGCTCTCGAGTACGCCACCAACCAGGAACAGATCAACGAGACGATCTCGCTCGGCCTCGGGTCCGTGGCGACGGAACCGTACGCGCCGACGTCGCCCTGGTACGTGCCGTCCGGGTATCCGACTTCGCCGGACCTGACCAAGGCGAAGACGCTGATCGCCAGCTACGAGAAGTCGAAGGGCATCAGCGGACCGCTCAAATTCACGCTCGGGTGTACCGACTCGGGCACGAACCCCGAGGCCATGCAACTCGTGCAGGCGCAGTGGCAGCAGATCGGCGTCGACGTGAGCCTCAACTACACCGAGCAGGCGACGTATATCAACAACGCCATCTTCGGCAGCTACCAGGCGAACTGCTGGACGCAGTTCGGCTCGATCGATCCGGACCTCGACGCCACGTGGTGGCTCTCGGCGAACGCCCACCCGATCGGCGCCGTCGCTCTCAACTTCGCGCGCCTCTCGGACAACACGACCGACCACTATCTCGGAATCGGCCGCAGCAACCCGAACCCTGCCGACCGCAAGGCGGCCTACGGCCAGGTCTGGAAGCAGTTCGCCCTGGAGGCTCCGTACATCTGGCTCGGCCGGGCACCAGACGGCCTCATCTTCTCGCAGAGCGTGCACGGGCTCGGTCTCGGCGTGTTCCCGGACGGCACGGCGCAGGAGGCTTTGCTGCACGCCGGCATCGACGTGCCCATCGACCAGCTCTGGTTGAGCAGCTGACCGACGTCTGAACCCTCCCGATGTTGAGCTACGTCAGCTGGCGGTTCGTGCGGATGGTGACGGTCGTGTTCGCCGTCACGCTGTTCACGTTCCTCTTGCTCAACCTCCTTCCGGGGAGCCCCATCAACGCCATCCTCGGGCCGGCCGCCGGCGACCCGTCGGCGCGGGCGGAGCTCACGAGCCAGCTCGGCCTGAACCACCCGCTGTTCCTGCGGTACTTCATCTGGCTCGGGCACGCCCTTCGCGGGAACCTCGGCCAGTCCTACATCAGCCAGGAGAGCGTCACGAGCGCCATCGGTGCCCGCCTCCCGCTCACGATCGAGCTGATGATCATTGCCGAGATCATCTCGCTCGGTCTCGCCGTCCCGACGGCGATGCTCTGCTCGCTGCGACCTGGCGGTTGGTTCGACAAGTTCGTGAGCCGTTCGACGCTGGCGTTGCTGGCGCTGCCCGCATTCATGCTGGGCGAGCTGTTGATCTACCTCTTCTCCGTGAAGTACCACGTGTTCCCGGCAAGTGGCGAGTCCACCTGGTTCTCGCTCGGCAGCGGCACCTCGCCGGCGGTCGTGGCAACGCCACAGTCGATCCTGCTGCCCTCCATCACCCTCGCAGCCGGCCAACTGGCGCTGTTCGCCCGCGTGCTGCGGGGCGACCTGCTCGCGACGCTCAAGTCGGAGTTCATCTTGATGGCGCGGTCGAAGGGTTTCTCGAGGTGGTACGTGCTCGTGCACCATGCGCTTCGCCCGTCGAGCTTCTCGCTCATGAGCCTCGTCGGCCTGAGCGTCGGTGGGCTACTGGCCGGCGCCGTCGTCGTCGAGAACATCTTCGCCTTGCCGGGGATGGGCACACTCCTCGTGACGTCGATCGAGAAGCGCGACTACCTCATCGTGCAGGGAATCGTGGTGCTCATCGCCACCGGCTTCGTCACGGTCAACTTCATCACCGACGCCCTGTATGGCGTGCTCGACCCGAGGATTCGCCGTGCGCGGCTCATCGGCTGACACCGGTCGGTCACGACCGCTCCCGCCGTCGGCGACTGCTCGGGCCGAGGAGGCCCTGCAGTCGTCGCTCGCCGAGGCGGCCGACAAGGCCAAGCAAGCCGCTGCGACGACACGCCAGTCGACGGGAGGCGCCGACTCCGAGATCGCGGCACTTCGCCTCGAGGCGCTCTCTGCGCCGGCGGCTCACCTCGAGGACGGGGCCTTTGCCCCCAAGCTCGGCGTCGCCTTCTGGTTCGCCGTCGCCTGGCTGGCCCTCGTCATCTTCGCTGCCATCTTCGCGAACGTGCTGCCGATCGACCCACCCAACAAGGTGCTGGCTGGACTACCGAACCAAGGGCCGTCCTGGCAGCACCTCTTCGGAACCGACCTCATCGGCCACGACCTGTTCAGCCAGGTGGTGACCGGCGCCCGCATCTCCATGCTGATCGGCGGCACGTCGGTCGTCGTCGGGCTCGCCATCGGCGGTGGCCTCGGGGTGCTCGCCGGTTTCTATCGAGGGGTCGTCGACATCGTCGTCGTGTGGATCACCGACGTACTGCTCACGCTCCCTGGGTTGATCCTCGCCCTCACGCTCGTGGCCTTCCTCGGGCAGAGCCTCCAGAACGTCATTCTCGCAATCGACGTCTTGTCGATACCGGCCTACGCCCGCATCGCCCGAGCAACCTCGCTGGCGGTGTCCCAGCGCGACTTCGTGTTGACGGCGCTGGCTCTCGGGGCGAAACCGCGCCGCATCCTGTTCCACGACGTCCTCCCCCTCGTCGCCATCCCCATCGCGTCCTACGCCGCAATCGGCGCCTCCATCGCCATCCTCGCCGAGGGCGCACTGGCGTTCCTCGGGCTCAGCTCCCCGAACTCGCTGTCGTGGGGAGGCATGATCGCCGAGGGGCAACAGCAGTTGTCGACGGCGCCTCAGGTGACGTTCGCGCCGATGATCGCCTTCTTCCTCACGATCATGGCCCTCAACTTCATCGGGCAGAAGGCTGGGGCCGCCCTCGACCCGCGCCAGGGTCGGCTCTAGGGACGCTCTTCCTCCTTCATGTCCGAGGGGGCAGGTCCTTCCGCATGAGGCAGGTCCTTCCGCATGAGGACAGCCGTCGTCTCGTAGCCGAGGGTCTCGTAGAGGTGGCGTGCCGTGGTGTTGTGGCCGAAGACGTTCAGGCCGATCTGGGTCGCGCCGGCGGCTCGCGCCTGGTCCTCCGCGAGCAGCATCGCCGCCCGGCCGCGTCCGCCCCCACGGTACGGCTCGTCGATGGCGACGTCCCAGACCCAGAAGGAGTCGGGCTGGTCGGTCATGCGAGGACCGATCCAAAGGTAACCAACCGGCTCGTCGTCCTCCATGACGCGCGACAAGAAGTGACCGCCGGCAGGTCGGCCGCCTGGAAAGAGGGTGGCGTACTGCTCGGCGGCGATACGCCGGGCCTCGTCCGGCGGCTCGCCGGCGCGGATCCGCTCCTCGATATAGCCCTGGCGTTGCTCCTCCATCCACCCGCCGAGCTCGTCGTCCGTCATCGGACGCAAGTAGATCGTCATGCCGTGAAGCCTAAGTCTCCTCGTCGGCCGCCGGCGTGCTCAGCTGGGGCGTGCGCTCGACGACGTAGTACACGGCGGTGATCCCCATGATGGCGAGCGACACGTAAGGGTTTACGAAGGCGAGGCCGATGGCCGCCATGTACATGGCGAGACCCGCAGTGAAACGCACGCGGGCAGCCGGCCGCCGCTCCCGGCTGAGTGCGTGGAGGGACCGGCCCTCCTTGAGCGACCACTCGAAGATGGCTGTGAACGCGAGCGACATGCCGGCGAACGCCGCCCCGTAGAGCGCCATCGCGATGTCGGCATCCTGGCCGCCGGTGGTCAGGTACTCGGCCATCGTGGAGGTGGCGAACGGGAGGGCGACGACGAACAGCAGCAGGCAGAGGTTGAGGAACATGAGCCTGCGGTCCACCATGGCGATGTTCGAGACGAGCCCGTGGTGGTTCACCCAGATGATGCCGATCGTGAAGAAGCTGAGCACATAGGCGACGAACGCCGGCCAGTGATGCCCGAGCTGCGCGAGGAGCCGCCCGTGACCCGGTCCTGCGATGGCCAGATCGAGGGCGAGAAGCGTGATGGCGACGGCGAACACGCCGTCGCTGAAGCCCTCGAGGCGTTGCTTGCTCATCGTTTGCTCATCGCTGCCTGCCCATGGCGTCAACGGTAGGCCGCCACGGGCCGGCCGGCGGCGCCGGGATGGTCTGCCTCGTAGGCTTGGCGTGCATGACTGTACTTGCCGCCGCTCCCGCTCCCGCCGTGGGCCCCGGCCTCGCCCTGGGACCCGCCCTCGCCCTGGGACCCGCCCTCCCGTGAGCACGTTCGCCGGCGTGCGGGACTGCTGGCATCCGGTCGCCTTCTCTTCGGACGTTCCTGTCTCGTCCCCGGACGTGAGTGTGTCGCCCGTTGCGGCGACGCTGCTCGGCGAGCCCCTCGCGATCTGGCGCGACGGTGCCGGCACGGTCCGGGCCATGAGCGACGTCTGCCTGCATCGCGGCACCGCCCTGTCACTCGGCAGCGTCGCCGGCGACGAGGTCATCTGCCCGTACCACGGCTGGCACTACGACGGCTCCGGTCGGTGCACGTTGATACCCCAGCTGGACGAGCCGACCCGCGTGCCGCCCAAGGCGAGAGTGCCGTCGTTCGTGTGCGCGGAGCGGTATGGGCTCGTCTGGGTGTCCTTGTCGGCTCCCCGCTGGGACCTGCCGGAGGTCCCCGAGCTGGAGTCCGAGTCATGGCGGGCGGTCCGCTGCGGGCCGTATGCCTGGCGAGCGGACGCCTCGCGACAGCTGGAGAACTTCACGGATTTCGGCCACTTCCCCTGGGTCCATCCGGGTCTGCTCGGCGATCCTGCGCGGCCGGTCGTCCCTGACTACTCCGTTCGCACCGATGGCCACGTCCTCCGATACGACATCGTGCGCCCGGAGGCACCCAACACAGAGGACTTCCCGATCTTTGCCAACGAAGACACCGAGCGGCCCATGCGGCAGAGTCATTACGAGGTGCACTTGCCCTACACGCTCGTGCTCCGCCTCGGATGGGGCGGTGAGGCAGGCATGGTGTACTTCTTCGCTTCGCAGCCGGTTGACTCGGGCAACTGCCGCGGCTTCCTGTTCGTCGCCCGCAACTACGACCTCGACAAGGGCGACGGCACGATCTCCGACTTCGAAGACGTCATCTTCGGGCAGGATCGCAGGATCGTCGAGTCTCAACGGCCCGATCGCGTGCCGTTCGACATCACCGCCGAGATCCATTTGAAGTTCGACGCAGTCGCCGTCGCCTATCGCAGGGCGATGTCGGATCTCGGGCTGGCACAGCGGCCCCTCGCCGGATGAGGGACGACTTCGAGTCGCCTTCGTCGTGGCCGACGACCTGCCGAGGTTCTGTGAGACATTGGTCAACGTCCTCGGTCAGGCGTCACGGCAGTCCCGGGTGGCCTAGCCGTCCGGAGTGCCCAGCGAACCGAGGCCGGCAACGAACGGGGCCGGCAGCGAACGGGGCCGGCAGCGAACGGGGCCGGCAGCGAACGGGGCCGGCAGCGAACCGAGGCGCCGGCAGCCAGCGACGGGAACAGGAACAGGAACAGGAACAGGAAAGGGAGTTACATGGCAGAGAGCGCAGGGCTGCACGAGCCGGGGGATCGGCTGACGCCGGCGACGATCGATCGGCACCGTGCGATCGTTTCGATCCAGGAAGAGCTGGAGGCGATCGACTGGTACGACCAGCGGGTCGACGCGGCGACGGACGACGATCTGAAAGCGATCCTGGCGCACAACCGTGACGAGGAGAAGGAACACGCCGCCATGACGCTCGAATGGCTGCGCCGTCACGACCCTGTCCTCGACCGCCACCTCCGTACGTACCTCTTCCAGGAAGGCTCGATCCTCGCGATCGAGGCAAAGGCGGAGGGTGGGTCCGCCGACGGCCCGAGCGGCTCGCTGGGGATCGGCAGCCTGAGGGGCGACGCGTTTCAGGAAGGCGGGACGCCGGGCATCTGAGGCCGTGTGGCGCCGTGCGGAGGGTTCCGAGCCGGTTAACGGTGCTCGGCGAGGCCCCGGAGGTAGGCGGCTTGGCCGATGTGCTCGAGGTCGTCGTCGATGACACTGACGAGCCGCACGCCGAGCGTGACAGGAGGGTCCCACCGTGTGTCGACGACACGATCGAGGTCAGCCTCGCGAAGCGACGTGACGAAGGCGAGCGTTTGCTCGCACACGGCTTCGTGGTAGTCACGGAGGAGCTCGGCACTGGCGTGCACCACGCCCACCTGGTGTGCGGTGTGCCCGTAACCGGTGTCGCCGGGCGCGAGCGGGAGGGCGAAGCGATCACGCCAACTTCCTGTGTCCCAGGCCTGCTCGACGCCGGCGGCAGCGGCCACGTGGTCGTCCTGGACCCGTGTGAGGTGCCATACGAGCCACGTGATCGTATTGGCGGCAGGGTTTGGCCTATAGACGAGGTCGCTCTCCTCGAGACCGTCGAGCACGGCGTTCACCCGCTCGCGCACGCGGCCGAAGGCGTCAGCAAGGACCTCGCCGACCGTCATTCCAGGCTCGCCGGTCGGCGGGCCGGTCGTCCCCGAGCCGGTCATGGTACTGCCCCACACGCGCCGGCCAGCGAAACCAGCGCCTCGGGTGCCGGGCGCTCGGGCACCTCCGAAGGCCGTCCGGTGGGTTGCGGGGACCTCGTCGCGAGCTCGAATCGCATGGGGCCAACATAGGGGTGAGCGCCGATGGCCGCCGCGCGCCGGCGGCCGTAGATTCAGCCGTGCGCCCCGTCGCCTGAGGCTCTCGGCGCGTCCCGAGGGAGGACATATGCGGATCGACGAATTCACGGACGTCACCTATGAAGTGGAAGAGGATTCCTTTGCCGTCATCACCATCAACCGGCCGGAACGCCTGAACGCTTTTCGAGGGCGGACGGTCGACGAGCTCATCGCGGCGTTCAAGCACGCCTGGGCGGACCGGCGGGTGGCGGCGGTCATCCTCACGGGCTCGGGCGGACGTGCCTTCTGCAGTGGGGGCGACATCAAAGAGCGCGCCGAGACCGGCGGGTACGGCGAGACGGAGTGGGGGACATTCGAGGTCGAGCGGCTGCACCGGATCATGCGCGACATCCCAAAACCCGTCATCGCCGCCGTCAACGGCGCCGCCGTCGGCGGCGGCCACGTGCTCCATGTGCTCGCCGACCTCACCGTGGCGGCCGAGCATGCGACGTTCGGGCAGGCTGGTCCGAGGGTGGGGTCGTTCGATGCCGGCTTTGGCTCGGCGTACCTCGCACGGGTCGTGGGGGAGAAGCGCGCGCGGCAGATCTGGTTTCTCCTCGACCTCTACGACGCCGGGACCGCCGAGCGCTGGGGCCTCGTCAACGAGGTCGTGCCGGCGCCGGAGCTGCTGCCGACAGCTCGCGCTTGGGCGCGCAAGATGGCCTCGTACTCGCCGACGGCGCTCAAGTTCCTGAAGCATTCGTTCAACGCCGACAGTGACCACATCGCCGGCATCTCGAACCTGGCCTTCGACGGTCTCGAGCTGTACGCGCACGGGCCGGAAGGCAACGAAGGAGTGCAAGCCTTCGCCGAGAAGCGAGCGCCAGACTTCGGGCCTTATCGGTAGCGGTCTCGGCGGCCCCGTCGGGCGACTGGACGGCCTCAGAACCCGGGCCGACCCGTCGGGCGACTGTCGGGCGGCGGCGCCGTCGCCGCAACGCCCGGGTTCGCGAAACCGAACGTCTCCGGCTGGACAGTCGACGGGATGGCGTGGCCGGCCAGATACGCCTTCATCTGCTCGGCTTGCGGCTTGTCGATCTTGCGCCCCTGGCCGCACGACGAGCACACGAGCGCGTAGTTGTGTGAGATCGGGATGATCGGGATGAAGAAGAGCGTGAAGAAACGGCGGGTCTCCCGCAACGCCTCCGCGCACGTGACACCGCAGAAGGGGCACTGCATCGTGAGGTTGCCGACCGTGCGAACGCGGCCTCGTGTACCGAAGAGGATGATCACCCGGCGAGCATACGGCGTGCCTCGATCGGCACTGAACCACGGAGTGGTCGCCTTCTTGATAGATATGACACGTGCAAACCAAGCTCCACCGCAACCGTGCAGTCGCCACCGTCCTGTGCCTGGCGGCACTCGTCCTCGGGGCGTGCAACACGAGTAGCGCTGGCGCTCACCCACCTACGACGGGCGGTTCCACGGGCGGTTCCACGGGCGGTTCTTCCACCTCGAGCTCCTCCTCGACGACGGCGCCCAAGCCGAGCACCACGACCACGACGACGTCGCCGATGCAACGACCCATGCAGCAGCCCACGGCGCAGCATCCGCTCACGATCCTCGAGATCGGTGACTCGCTTGGCGAGGATCTCGGTTTCGGGCTCGGAGACGACATCTTCGCCTCCGATCCGTATGTCCACGTCATCCAAGCCGCCGTCGGCGACACCGGCCTCGCACGCCCGGACTACTACAACTGGCCGGCACATCTGGAGTCCGAGCTCCACAGCGACCACCCTGGGGCCGTGATCGTGTTCATCGGAGGCAACGACGGCCAGAGCTTCGACGTGAACGGCGGCTACGTCGGCTTCGGAACGGGTCTGTGGCATCGCACCTACGCCGCTCGGGTCGCCTTGATGATGAAGGAATGCCTGGCGGCCAAGGCCCGCGTGCTCTGGGTCGGGATGCCGATCATGCAGGATCCGACGTTTGCCGGAGTGATGCAGGAGCTGAACGGCATCTATCGCGGGCAGGCCGTGCGGCACCCCGGCGCGACGTACTTCGCCTCCTGGCCCGTGTTTGCCACTCCGCAGGGCGCCTACACCGAGTCCGTCGTCGTGAACGGCCAGACGGAGCTGTTGAGGGATCCGGATGGGATCCACATCGCCAACTACGGGGGCGATCTCCTCGCCAGCTCCCTCATGGCACCGATGGAGGCTGCCTGGGACATACGCCTCTTCCCGCCGAGGAAGCAGCCGGCGCCGTTGCCGGGACCGGGAACGCTCTAGCACCGGGAACGCTCTAGCACCGGAACGCTCTAGCACAGGAACGCTCTAGCACCGAGGGGTCCAGTGGGCCTCAGGGGTGGGGCGCAGAGCCGGCTTTCTCGCCTTCGGCTTGGCGCACCCAGGTCGAGTACATCTCGGCGTATCGGCCTCCGGCGAGGACGAGGGCATCGTGGCTCCCCGACTCGACGATCTCGCCTCCTTCGACTACGACGATGCGGTCGGCCTTCATGGCGGTCGAGAGGCGGTGGGCGATGAGCACGGCTGTCCGAGCTTCGAGCAGCACGTCGAGGGCCGCTTCGATCTTCGTCTCGGACTGAAGGTCGAGGTTCGACGTCGCCTCGTCGAGCACGAGGACCCGCGGTTGAGCGAGAAACGCCCTCGCGAGCGCGAGCAGCTGCCGCTCGCCGGACGAGAGCGACTGGCCACGCTCGTGCACGGCGGAGTCGAGGCCGTCCGGCAGCCGGTCGATGACGTCGCCGAGCCCCACCGCCCGGACCGCCTCCTGAACCTCCTCCTCGGTGGCGGACGGGCGGGCGAAGGCAATGTTGTCTCGCACCGACCCGGCGAACAGGAACGGCTCCTGCGGCACGACGCCGAGCTGGCTGCGCAGTGACAGGAACGTGACGTCCCGGAGGTCATGGCCGTCGATCAACACCCGGCCGGCGGTCGGATCGTAGAAACGCGTGATCAGCTTCGCCAGCGTCGACTTCCCCGCTCCGGTCGAGCCCACGAACGCCACCGTCTCGCCCGGGGCGATGCGCAGGTCGACGTCGTGGATCACGGGGACGGCAGGGTCGTAACCGAAGGAGACGTGCTCGAACACGATCTCGCCCGCGATCGGCGGAAGCTCGGTGGCGTCGGGTCGCTCGCTGACGTCGGGAGCCGTCTCGAGCAGGGTCCGCAGCTTGAACACGGACGCTTGGCCCTGCTGGTAGGTGTTGTACTGCTGCACGAGCAGTTGGATCGGGGCGAGGAAGCGGTTCAAGTAGAGGAAGAACGCCACGAGGACGCCAAGCGACAGCGAGCCGCGCAGCACCATGTCGCCGCCGACACCGAGCAGGACCGCCTGCCCGAGGACGCCGAGCATCTGGGTACCCGGGCCGTAGATTGCGTTGATGCGGGCGGTGTAGTCGTTGGCGTCGCGATAGCTCCCGACGACGTTGCGGTGATGGATGACGTTGTGCCGCTGGCGGTTGTGGGCGGCGACGATGCGGACGCCGTGAAGGCTCTCGGACAGGTCGGCGAGCACGTTGGCGATCCCGTCGCGGACCTTGTCGTATCCGCGCTCGGAGGCGATCCGGAACCAGAGGGACATCACCGTGAGGATCGGGATGATCACGACGACGGTGATGAAGGCAAGGCGCACGTTCCAGGTGAACAACCGAACGGTGATGACGACCATCGTGAGCCCTTGGATGGCGAACTGGGCGAGGCCGTCCTGCAGCAGCTGCTGGAGGTTCTCGATGTCGCTCGTCATGCGGCTCATGATCACGCCGGCTTTCTCCGCAGTGAAGAAACCCAGCGACAACCGCTGCAGATGCGTGAACACCTTGACGCGGAGATCGTTCATGACCCAGGCGGCGAGGCGTCCGGTGACTTTCACTTGTGCCCGCTGGGCGTATGCGCTGACGGCGACCGACACGAGATACACGACGGCGGCGAGGGCGACGACCTTGAGGTCGCCG
The DNA here is from genome assembly GCA_050008715.1 of Acidimicrobiales bacterium. Taxonomy (GTDB): domain Bacteria; phylum Actinomycetota; class Acidimicrobiia; order Acidimicrobiales; family Bog-793; genus JAKACA01. The sequence goes on from JBEKMC010000026.1 coordinate 19,851, forward strand.
TGTCGCGGGGCCATCCCGTGATCGATGGCGTATTCGGTGATGGTCGGTCCGGCCTGGGTCACCACGGCGATCACGACCACGAGGATGGCTGCCAGCCAGAGCATCCCCGGGTACTCGGTCAGCAGGCGCCAGAGTGTGAGACGGCGCTGCTCCTCGGCCGTCGGGAGCTGGGAGAAGGCGATGGAGGAGGCCGGGGAGGTGGTTTCTTCGGCGAGGAGCTTGTCGACGCCCGCCTGCAGCTCCGACGGGATGCCACCGAACGGGAGGCCGGGCGCGGCCGGGCGGCCCATTGGTACGCCGCCGCCGCCTCCGAACATCATGAGAGCAACCCTCCCGGCATCGTCGGCGGCATGTCCCGGAGCGGCCGGATCGCCGTGACGGCATCCTCGGGCGGATTCACGTCGGCGTCGACCTCTTCCTCGACCTGGGCGAGAATCTCGGCGTAGAGCAGTGAGGACTCGAGGAGCTCGCTGTGGGTGCCGTCGGCCACGATCTGGCCGCCTTCGAGGAGCACCACACGCTCGGCGAGGTTGATCGTGGACAGCCGGTGGGCGATGACGATCGTCGTGCGCCCTTGCATGAGCAGGCGGAGCGCATCGTGGATGAGCTGTTCCACCTGCACGTCGATCGCACTCGTGGCGTCGTCGAGGATGAGGATCGGCGGGTTGACGAGGAGCGTGCGGGCGATGGCGATGCGCTGGCGCTGACCGCCCGACAGCGTGTAACCCCGCTCCCCGACGACGGTGTCGTACCCGTGCGGCAGGTCGCGGATGAACTCGTCGGCCCCGGCGGCGACAGCAGCTGCCTCGATCTCGGCACGGTCGGCTGTCGGCCGCCCGTAGGCGATGTTGTCGCCGATCGACACGGAGAACAGGAAGGGCTCGTCGAGCACGATGCCGACGTTGGCTCGCAGGCTCTCGAGGGTGAGGTCCCGAACGTCGTGGCCGTCGACGAGGAGCCTGCCGGCGGTGACGTCGTAGGACCGTGTCAGCAACCGCGCCACCGTCGACTTGCCCGAACCGGTGCGCCCGACGAGCGCCACGGTCTCGCCCGGTGCGAGATGCAAGTCGAAGTTGCTCAATACGAGCGGTCGATCCTCGCCGGGGTAGGCGAAGTCGACGGCGTCGAAGGTCACCTCGCCCTCGGCGCTCACGAGTTCGACGGCGCCGGCACGATTCACGATCTCGGAGCGCTCGTCCAGGATCTCGTAGATGCGGGAGGCCGAGGCGGCGGCCCTCTGGCCCATCATGATGAGCATTCCGAGCATCATGAACGGCGCCTGCATCATGAGCAGATAGGCGTTGAAGGCGAGGATTGCACCGATGCCGAGGTGGTGTTGGATGACCATCCAGCCGCCGAACAGCAGCACGAGCACGAGGCCGAGCTGTGGCAGGTTCTGGATGGCCGGCGTCCAGCGGGCCCGCAGGTCGGCATCTTTGATGTAGCCCCACTGGACCTTCGTGGCTGCATTCGCCAGCGCCTTCAGTTGCTGGTCCTCGGCCGCGAACGACTTCACGACCCGAACGCCGTTGACGTTCTCGTCCACGATCGTCGCCACGTCGGCGAGACGCGACTGGATGAGCCACGACACGGGGAAGAGCGAGTTCCGCATCATCACGCCGACGATGTACACGAGCGGCATGGTGACCATCGAGATGAGCGCCAGCGGCACGTCGATCGACAGCATGAACCCGAACGCCACGAGCGCGATCGAGCACTGCACGAGGATGAGCGGGGCGAACGTCATGTACAGCTGCACGGAGCGGATGTCGGAATTCGCCCGCGAGATCAGCTGCCCGGACTGCACGCGGTCGTAGAACGAGAACGACATCCGCGTGAGGTGCTCGTAGATGATGTTCCGGAGATCGAACTCGATCCGGTAGGCGGTCTTGAAGAGGAACAGCCGGGAGATGTAGCCGGTCACGCCGGCGACGACGCCGAGCACGACGATCCACCACACGTAGTAGCGCAGCTCGACCGTGTGGGTCGTGATCGAGTTGCTGATCGCCTTGTTGAGCAGGTTCGGGATCTGCACCTGGAGCACGAGGCCGACGAACGAGAGGATGATGGCGATCAAGAAACCCGTTTTGTGGGCGGAGGCGATCGGCCAGGCCCGTCGCAGCCATGTCTTCGATGCGTCGGGATCGATGGAGACCGCGGGAGCGGCGTAGCGGGACTCGATGGAGCTCGGCACGAATGGCCGGCCTGACGTGGCCGGTGCCGTCGAGGCTGCCGGCGTTGTGGAGGTGGCCGGCGCTGTGGAGGTGGCCGGCGCTGTGGAGGTGGCCGGCGCTGTGGATCTGGCCGGCGCTGTGGTGGTGCCTGGCGCTGTGGAGGTGCCTGGCGCTGTGGAGGTGGCTGGCGCTGTGGAGGTGGCCGGCGCTGTGGAGGTGCCTGGCGCTGTGGAGGTGGCTGGCGCTGTGGAGGTGGCCGGCGTGGTGGAGGTGCCCGAGTTGGACGCTTGGGGCGTCAACGCGCCGCCACCTTGGCGCGTCGCCAGTTCACGAGCGCCCTGCCCCAGAGCGACAGCGTTCGCATCGCCTGATCGGCGTCGCCGGCGGTGTCGAGACACGAGGCGATCTCGCCAAGGCGGGCTTCCACGGCGACGTCAGCTCCGGCCAACACCTTGCGACCCTCCGCCGTGATGCCGTGCGTCACTTGCCGCCGGTCATTCTCACCATGCGAGCGCACGACGAGCCCCTTGCTCACGAGCACATCGACCACGGCAGTGATGCTGGGACGTCGCACGTCGAGGCGGTCGGCCATCGACGACGGCAATGCCATGCCCTCGGCGAGCAGCCCGAGTACGCGGTATTGAGAGAGCGACAGCTCGCTTTCGGTCAACCCGAGCTCGACCTGCCGGGCGATCCAAGCGGCGATCCGCCCGGCACCGAAGGACGTCGGGGCGGCCGGGCCTGTCGGGGATGCGGGTGCAGTCGGGGCGGCGGGGCCTGTCGGGGTGGCTAGGGCAGTCGGGGTGGCTAGGGCAGTCGGGGTGGCTAGGGCTGTCGGGGTGGCTAGGGCAGTCGGGGCGGCTAGGGCCGTCTCAGCTGGCGGGGAGACTGGGCGATCGACAAGCTGTTGTTCGGCCTTCACATAGTTAGTATACCGAATCGTTAGCCGACGCTACTACGTCCACGTCATCAGTTTCCGAAGTCTCCGTGGGCTCCGTCCAACCGCCATCCATCGCCTCGCTGCAAGCCTGCGTCTCGTCCTCAGGCTCCATTCGGGAGACCACGGTCTCGGAGATCAGCGTCAGCATCTCGATCTGCTCAGGCGACATGACCGAGAGAAACCAGCGCCGCACCTGCTCGACATGAAACGGGGCGGCCACCTCGATCGCGGCCCTCCCGACCGGGGTCAAGGCTACGAATGCACCCCGGCTGTCTGACGGGCAGTTCTGCCGCGCTACGAGGCCACGGCGCTCCATCCGAGTGAGGTGGTGCGAGAGCCGGCTTTTCTCCCAGTCGGCGGCCATGCCGAGCTCAAAGGGACGAAGCCGACCTCCGGGCGCCTCCGATAGGTGAACGAGCACTGCGTAGTCGGAATCCGACAGGCCCGTCTGCTGCTGCAGCTCCTTGCCGAGCACGTGACGGAGGCGTGCCTGCATCGACAAATAGCTTCGCCACGCGCGGTTCTCCCGCTCGTCGAGCCAATGCGGTGGGCCGGCGGGCGTCGGCATCCCGCCCACCTCGACCCGATCAGCTGCATCGACCCGATCAGCCGCATCGACGCGATCAGCCGCATCGACCCGATCAGCTGATTCGACGCCGTTGTCGCTCACTTCCACGCTCCCGTCGTCATCGCCACGGTCCCCCTCTGATGCAGGTCCCCATCTGAGCCAGGTCCCTCTTTGATGCATGACCGTCTCGGGCCATGTCCAGGTACCTCATCTTGGTCCGCTCGCTTCTCGTTCGCCGACTCTTGCGCCGCGCCCCAGGCGATCGACCTTAGCGGCACATTTGGTTGATGCGTCAACGGCCCCCTATCGGAACCAGATGCGTTGGTACTCGCGGCTCTGAGGGTGCAGAAGGGAGGCGATGAGGGCGACCTCGAACAACAGGTTGAAGATGTCGACGGGGGCGACGTGGTACCGAACGAGCACGTAGAGCTGCAGCAGCACTGGCAGGCAGGCGACCCCGACGGCGACCCGGTAGCCCAGCTTGCGGGAGTTGGCGATCCCGAGCGCTCCGAGCACCTGCCCGACGAGCACGGCGATCCAGAGGGTGGAGATGAGCAACAGGGCGAAGCCGACCGTCCCAACCGGTAGGAATCCTCCGGAGAAAAGGAGGCGCAAGAGCTCGATGACGGCGTTCGTGTACAGCAGGATCTGCGCGAGCTGCAACGTCTGCGGCTGGCCGCCGTTGTACCAGCGCTGTAGCTCCATGCCCGAAGTCTGGCAGCTTCGGCGTTGCAACGCGAGCGGCGACCAGCTGTCTCGTTCAGCTTGCCCCTGAAGGGGTGGCGTAGGCTTGACGCGACGGGCGGGAACGGTCGAGGCGAGGAACACATGCCTGATGAGACACGCGGGACAACGGATGCGAAGCGCGTGCTCGACGCGCACCTGGCGGGAATGGCGGCAGCAGCGGCCACACTCGAGCAGATGCTCGGCAACTGGGCGCAACAGTGGTGTCGTGACGCGGTCGAAGGTGCGGCGGCCTCCGACGTGCACCGCACCGACATCCTGCGTGCGGCGCACACCTACGAACAGATGACGGACGCGGCGGAGCAGATCGCCGCGGAGCTGCCCGATCGCATCGCCGCCGGCCTGCGAGCCTCTGCCTGGAGGCACTTGTACGTCAACGTGGAGCGAGCGGGCACCGGCAGCATCATGGGCGATCTCGACTACGGCACGTGGCAGGAGACCGGCCACAAGATGCCGCCCGCCTACGAGCCCGTGATCGCGAAAGAGCTGGGGCGCATGACCCAGTTGCTGCGCAAGTACGGGTACCGGCCAGAGCTCACACCCGTCGGCGCCCGGCGCCGCTACTCGGCGCCGCCCGAGGCCATCTCGACGATGGAGGCCTACTACCGCCTCGCCATGCGCCTCCCGGAAGTCGTCACCGCTGCAGAACGAGCGAGTCGACAAGCTGCCCGGGACCGCATGGGTTCCTGGGACGCCTGACGTCGCTCCCGAAGGGGACCTCGGGCGGCGAGGGACCGAGGAAAGCTTCGTGACGGAAGAGGACCAGGGTCGTGCGGGCATAAGTGAACGACTCGCAGGGTCACCTTGCAGGAGATGCCCTCGTCATGCAAGTGGCTGCCACGCTCAGCAAAATGATGCGCGGCGGTGACGTGCTGGCCCGAGTCGGAGGCGACGAGTGTGCCGTTCCAGCTCTCGCTGCCGATCATCACGCTGGCTTGGAGATCGCCGAACGCATGCTGAACGGCATTGAAGAGCGCCGAGGTCGTGGGCTCGGCAGCACGGGCGAGCCTCGGCGTCGCAGCCGGTAGCCCCGACGACAACGCGCTCGACATCGTCCATGCGGTCGACGTGGCGATGTACCGGGCGAAGCGCGACGGGGAGACGGGTTCGCTCTGGCAGCTTCGTAGGGCCGGTAAACTCGCCACGAGCGGCGGATCCGCAGCTCGGTCCCTCTCTTCCCTTGGGTTTCTACTTAGATGATTTCGCGCGCTGATCTCCGCAACCTCGCCATCGTGGCCCACGTCGACCACGGCAAGACCACACTTGTGGACGCCATGCTCTGGCAGTCCGGCGTGTTCCGCGCCAATCAGGAAGTGAACGTCCGGGTCATGGATTCGATGGACCTCGAACGTGAGAAGGGCATCACGATCCTGGCCAAGAACACGGCCGTTCGCCACGGTGGGATGAAGTTGAACATCGTCGACACTCCCGGCCACGCCGACTTCGGCGGCGAGGTCGAGCGAGCGCTGGCCATGGTCGACGGCGTGCTGCTGCTTGTGGACGCGAGCGAAGGGCCGTTGCCTCAGACGCGTTTCGTGTTGCGGAAGGCGCTCGCGCTCGAGCTGCCGGTCGTGCTCGTCATCAACAAGATCGACAGGCCGGACGCACGGCCGAAGGAAGTTGTCGACGAGGTCTACGAGCTGTTTCTCGACCTCGACGCCACCGAGACCCAGATCGAGTTCCCGATCGTCTATTGCAATGCCAAGGCGGGGCGCGCGTCCCTGGCGGCCGAGACACAGGGGACGGACCTCGAGCCGCTCTTCGACACGATCCGATCCTTCATCCCGGCACCGACGTACGACCCGGACCATCCGTTCCAGGCACTCGTCACGAACCTCGACGCCTCGCCCTACGTCGGGCGCCTGGCGTTGTGCCGCGCGCTGCACGGCTCGCTGCGTCGTGGGGAGCAAGTCGCGTGGTGCCGGCACGACGGGACGATCCAGAACGTCCGTATCACAGAGCTCTACGTCACCGAGGGCCTCGAGCGCATCGACGCCGACGAGGTCGGACCGGGTGATATCTTCGCCGTCGCCGGCCTGGCGGACGTGACGATCGGTGAGACGCTGGCGGACCCGGACGACCCGCGCCCACTCCCGGTGCTCACGGTCGACGAACCCAGCTTGTCCATGACGATCGGGATCAACACGTCACCGCTGTCCGGCCGGGAGGGCACGAAGCTGACCGCTCGCCTCCTCAAGAACCGCCTCGACGCCGAGCTCGTCGGCAACGTCTCGCTTCGCGTCTTTGTGACCGAACGGCCGGACGCCTGGGAAGTGCAGGGTCGCGGTGAGCTTCAGCTGGCGGTGCTCGTGGAGGTCCTGCGCCGGGAGGGCTTCGAAGTCACGGTCGGCAAGCCGCAGGTCGTCACCCGCATCATCAACGGCAAGGTGTACGAGCCCGTCGAGCACGTCTCGATCGACGTCCCCGAGGACTATCTCGGTGTGGTCACCCAGCTCGTGGCGGTGCGCAAAGGCCGCCTCGAGCAGATGGTGAACCACGGGACCGGTTGGGCGCGGCTCGATTACCTCGTACCGGCGCGTGCCCTCATCGGCTTCCGGACCGAATTCCTCACCGACACTCGAGGGACGGGGATCTTGCATCATGTGTTCGAGGGTTTCGAGCCGTGGTTCGGGGACCTTCGCATGCGCCCGACCGGTTCGCTCGTCGCCGACCGTTCGGGCGTGACGACGATGTACTCGTTGTTCAACCTGCAGGACCGGGGAGCGCTCTTCGTGGCGCCCGGCGTCGAGGTGTACGAGGGAATGATCATCGGCGAGAATGTCCGGTCGGAGGACATGGACGTCAACCCGACCAAGGAGCGCAAGGTCACCAACGTGCGCTCGTCCACGGCCGAGGAGCTCGTACGGCTCATTCCACCCCGACTGTTGTCGCTCGAGCAGGCGCTCGAGTTCATCCGGGAGGACGAGTGCGTCGAAGTGACGCCGCATCAGGTGAGATTGCGGAAGGCGACGCTCGATCAGCAGTCGCGCGGGCGGGCGATCGCCCACGCCAAGCGGGCGCGGATGTCGGCGTCGGCACACAGGTAGCGCCTGCGCCTGATGCTGCGGTCGCCTGGTCGGGGAGGTCGCCCCGGTCGGGGAGGTCGCCTGGTCGGGGAGGTCGCCTGGTCGGTGAGGTCGCCTGGTCGGGGAGGTCGCCCCGGTCGGGGAGGTCGCCTGGTCGGTGAGGCTGACGGCCGTAGCGTGTGCTCGATAGAGTCTGCGTCGTGCCCGTCTCGAGTGTGCGCGTGAAGGTGGTACGAGCAGGGGTAGTCGGTGTGCTCGCCGTCGTGCTGGCGCTCCTCGGGCTGGCGGTGAGCCCGGCGAGAACCGTTGCTGCCGAGAAGGCGCCGGCAAGGGGGAAGGCGCTGGCGGGGGGGAAGGCGCCGGCGGGGGGGAATGCGCCGGCAAGGGGGAAGGCGCCGGCGGGCGCGCTGAAGAACGAGCCGGTGGCGGGTGTCCAGATCGCCGTCTCGTGCCTGAGCGCCTCGCTGTGCGTCCTTGTCGGTTACAACGAGCGAAGTGTCGGCGACGTCGTAGCCTTGCGCGCCGGCCTGCCTGGGCACGTGTCCACCGTGGCTCAGCTCTCGGGCATCTTCTCCGTCAGCTGCCCGGCCAAATCCGGCTGCGTTGCACTCGGTGACCAGGCGGGCGTGGGTGCCCGCTTTGTCGTCGTCAACAGCTCGGGTGTCGTCAAGTCCACAAAGCTCGTCGCCGTGCCGGCCGGCGTGACCCTCACGCGAATCGCCTGCACGAAGCTGACGGCGTGCGAGGTGACGGGGACGGACATCTTCGTCACTCCGGAAGCCATCGAGTTGGGCTCGTGGAACGGCAGCTCGCTCAAGCTGCATCGGCTGTCGTCACCGAAGGGGATCAGCGATGCGGCCGTCGAGGGCATCTCGTGCTTCGGCGGGGGCTGTGACGTCGTCGGGTACTTCGACAAGGGTGCGACGGTCACGGGTTTCGTGCTCACCACGAAGGACGGGAAGCCTGGGCGGTTGCAGAGCGTGCCGGGTGATTCGCTGTACGGGGTGTCGTGCGTGTCGGCGACGCGCTGCTACAGCGCCGGCTACACCGAGACGGGCGGGCTCGTTCTCACGTTGAACGGCGGGAAGGCGAGCGCGCCTCAGCACGTGAAGCCAGACCTCATGAGCATCGCCTGCTCCGGTGCTTCCTGCACGGCCGCCGGCGAGCAACTCCCACCGCCGTCGTCTCCGGATGCTTTCTGGGGTGCGCTCGTCGACGTCTCGGCAGGAAAAGTGACCTCGACGCAGTCGGTTGCGCCAAGCGGTGGTTTCTCCGGGGTGGCGCGGTCGGGTGCTTTCTTCGCCGCCGTGGGGGCGGCACAGAAGGCGCAGTCCGAGGTGACGACGGGCTGAGCGCCGGCGCTGGGGCCTGCGGACGGCGCGGCTATGCCCGCTTCTCGGCCGCCCGGCAGCTCGAGCAACGTCCGACGAAGTCGAAGCGGTGTTCGCTGATCTCGACGTCCTGTTCCTCGGAGGCAACCCGGGCTGCTTCGGCGAGCGCCTGCTCCAGCCGAACAGATGGCTCGAGGTCCTCAACCTTGCCGCAAACCGAACAGGCGAAGTGGTGGTGATGACCCGAGAGGTCTTCGGTCAACTCGAAACGCCCATGGTCGTCGGTTCCCGCCACCCGCCGCACGACGCCGAGCTCCATGAGCGCCGTGACGTTGCGGTAGGCACTGGACTGAGGCACGTCGGGATGCAGGGCGACGAGCTCGGGGACCGTCAGAGGCCGTGCTGCCGTCGAGAGGGCTTCGACGAGGAGCCGCCGGGCCGGCGTGTAGCGCTGGTCCGAGCGCTCCAGGCGAGCAGCGACCTCCAGGTGCACGGCCGCCAGCCGCCCGTTCGGAGCCGAAGCGGTGTGCTGCGATCCGAGCTCGTTCGACACGCGGACATGGTAGTTGGGAAGCTGGATCCGCCGATCCCGTCCGGGTGAGGCCAATCAACGAGGAGTCAGGCGCCGTGAGCAACGAATACCCCTACGCCGAGCGCTACGGCGTCAACCGTGTCCTTCCAGAGCATGGCCGGGCGCGATCCGAGGTGCTCGCCGAGCTGCGGGAGATGGCACAGCTCGAGGACCGTACGTGGGAGTCCGGTCGCTGTTCGGGGACGATGTACTGCGGGGACCACGACCACTACGACTTCATGAACGAGGCGTTCGGCCTCTTCTCCCACGTCAACGCGCTGCAGCGGGACATGTGCCCGAGTGCTACACGTTTCGAGGGCGAGATCATCGCCATGGCGCTCGACCTGATGCACGGATCCGAGGTGAGCGATTCCACACCCGCCGGCCTCGTCACCACTGGAGGCACCGGCAGCATCTTGCACGCGGTGCTGTCGTATCGCGAGCTTGCAGCCTCGACGCGGGGCGTCACGCGCCCGAACCTCATCAAGCCCGAAACCGCTCACCCAGCTTTCGACAAGGCCTGCCATCTCTTCGGTGTCGAGCTTCGCCGGGCACCCGTCGACCCGGAGACGACACAGGCCGACCTCGGGTGGATCGCCGATCACATCGACGACCAGACAGTTGCCATCGTCGGGTCGGCGTGCAACTACGGCTATGGGACGATCGACCCGATCGCCTCGCTGGGAGAGCTGGCACTGGAACGCGGTGTCGGCCTGCACGTCGACGGATGCCTTGGCGGCTGGATCTTGCCGTTCGGGGAAGAGCTCGGATACGACATCCCGCCGTTCGACTTTCGTGTGCCCGGTGTCACCTCCATCTCGGCGGACACGCACAAGTACGGGTACTCGTTGAAAGGGACGTCGACGCTGCTGTTCCGTGACGAGGCCCAGCGCAGGTCGCAGTATTTCTACCTGACGGACTGGTCGGGCGGGAAGTACTGCTCGCCCGGCATGGACGGCTCCCGATCGGGCGGGCTGTTGGCAGCGGCGTGGGCGTCCATGGTCCAGCTCGGCCGCTCCGGCTACAGGTCGTATGCGGCATCGATCTTCGAAACCGCTTCGCTCATGACGGCAGCCGTCCGGTCGCATCCGGAGCTTCGTCTTCTCGGCAGTCCGACGTTCCTGTTCAGCTTCACGTCTGACGAGTTCGACGTCTACCACGTGAACGACTTCATGCGGCTGAGGGGTTGGCGCTTCAACGGCCAGCAGTACCCGAACGCGTTGCACATGGCGGTAACGCGGCCGCAGACGGTGCCGGGGGTTGCGTCGGCGTTCGCCTCCGACCTCGCCGAAGCCGTGCCGTACGCGGTGGCGCAACACAGCGCCGGAGTGGTGCCGTCGTCGAGCGCCATCTACGGAGGTGTCGCGGGCGGGATGACCGATGACGCTGACGAGTTCATCCGCATGGTCATGGCTGAGATGATGGACCACCAGCAGGCGGTGCCTGGGGTGCAGGCGGTGCCTGATGCTGGCGGCGGGGGCGGGGCCGGCGG
>JBEKMC010000027.1:0-29937 GCA_050008715.1 Acidimicrobiales bacterium
GTTGATCACCCACTCGTCGCCGTCCCGCACGGCCCGCGTGGCGAGCAACGTCGGGTCGGCGCCTGCGCCCGGCTCGGTCATCGAGAACGCCGAGCGGATCTCGCCGGCGAGCAGCGGTTCCAGCCACTGCGCCCGCTGCTCCTCCCGACCGGTCGACTTGATTCCGATGGCGATCAGCTCGGCATTACCCGAGTCGGGGGCGTTGTTCCCGAAGGCCACCGGGCCGTAGGCGGTTTGACCGAGGATCTCGTGCATCAGCCCGAGCTTCACCTGCCCGAAGCCCTCCCCCCCGAGCTCAGGAGGCAGGTGAGCCGCCCACAGCCCACGGCGTTTCGCCTCTTCCTGCACCGGCGCAAGGGCTCGGCGGAGCTGGCTCGGGCTCAGCTGGAGCGTCTCGAGGGGGATGAGCTCGTCGCGGACGACCTGCCGGATCCAGGCGAGCTGCTCGGCGAACTCCGGTTCGGTGGAAAAATCCCAGGCCACGGTGGCTGCCTCCTCGTCGGCGACCCGCTGGGCCGCGGCCGGCCGGTCGTCGCCTTGATTCCTGGCAGGATGACTCCCGTGGACCGTATCGGAATCGTGGACACCATGTTCGCTCGACTCGACCTCGGCGGTTACGCCCTCGATGAGCTGAAGTCGTGCGAGGGATACGGGGAGCGTTTCGAGGTCGTGCGGCGGACCGTGCCGGGTTTCAAGGACCTCGCCGTTGCCTGCAAGCAGCTCGTGGAACGTGACGGGTGCTCGATCCTCCTCGCCCTCGGGATGCCGGGACGGGCGGCCATCGACCAGGTCTGCGCCCACGAGGCGTCGCAGGGCATCATGATGGCGCAACTGCTCACGTCCACCCACATCCTCGAGGTCTTCGTGCACGAGAGCGAAGAGGACGACCCCGAAAAGCTCGTCCCCGTCGGCGAGGCACGCGCCCGTAAGCACGCCCTCAACGCCTATTGGATGCTGTACGAGCCGGAACAGCTGGCGCGGCGGGCCGGCCAGGGGGTGCGGCAGGGCTATGAGGACGCCGGCCCGATCGGTTTGCCGGCGTCGTAGCAGCGATCCGGTTGTGCCGTACGGCTCAGCTCAGGGCGCTACGGCCCCAGGCAAGGGGGTACATGCGGGCACGGTGGCAGACGGGTACGAGGCCGACGAGTCCGGGTTCGGCGTGGTCCCTCCACAGGTGACCCAGGCGGACACCTTCCAGATGGAGTCGGTTGCCGGCAGGTAGTCCGGCGGCGGTGTCGCCTTGAGGCGGGTGTCGTAGTTCAGGATGAGGAGGTAGCCCTGGGTGAGACCGCCACCTGAGTTGAACACACCGAACTGACCGGCATTGTTGACGGCATCCGACCCGTTGAAGTGGATCGTGCCTCCGGAGGCGTCGCCTTCTCGCCAGTACTGCACTTCGAAGAAGCCGGTCAACGCCGCCGTGGCGGCATCGATGACCGGGTTCACGACCGTGCAGTTCGGGACCATGTCGCCCCAGCCGATGGTCGGCAGCGCCGATGTGGGCATGTCGACGTCGTCGGCGCACGCAGGTGCCATCTTCCCGGTCGAGGGGTTGTACGGGCGTGCCATCCAGATGTTGTTCAGTGCGATCAGACCGAGGACGTCGAGCGAGCTGCCACAGCTGGCAAGCGTGTTCTGGTACGTGCCGTTGGCGTTGACCGCGCAGCCGTCGACGAGGCTGCGGGCGATGACGACGTCGTTCGCCGCCGACACGGTCACCCGGTAGGAGACGGCGCCCGAGAGGATGGCGTCACCCTCGACGCAGGTTCCCGACACCGTGATCGGCGCCGCGGAGTCGTTGTTCACCCAGGGATCGATGCATCCGGGCGAGGCCGGGTACCCGGCCGTGGCTGCCGTCGGCGTCGGAAGCGTGCTCCAGTCGTTGGGATCGCCCGCTGCCGTCGGGAGGCTCTGCACGGCGAGCGCCAGGCCGTTCGCCGTGACGGGAATCTGGGCGAAATCGCCGGTCTGCACCACGTTGCTCGCGTTCACCTGGGCGGTCGCATTCGTACATGCGCTGTCTCCGGGGCAGAGGCCACCGTTCGGAGCGGTGTAGCCGCAGTTCGTGGTCGTCCCGTTCGCCGGGCTCGGCGATCCGATCCCATAGGTGTTCTTCGTGAGAGGGCTCCACACGTACATCGTCTCGAGGGTGGTCGAGACGTTGTACGAGAAGCGGATCATCGTCGGCCCGGTGAACACACAGCCCTGCACGACTCCGGTCTCGATCTCGTTGGTGAGGGCCTGGTTGGCTTGCGGAAGTGACTGTGCCACACCAAACGAGGGAGCGACATTGAGCGTGGGCGCGTTGGGAGCGCCGGCCGGCGTGCCGGACCCGCCTCCGCAGTCCTGCCAGGGGTCCCAGTTGTAGCCCCACGGTGTGCTCCCATAGCCTGTAGCCGAGTTGACGCTCGCCTTCGACGGGCCCGCTCCCGGCCAGCCCACGCCACCCTTCTCGGTCGGGAAGACGAACGTCCCCGGGACGGCTGTGGCGAGAGAGAAGGGAGATCCGTTGAACTGGGGGTTCTGGCACGTCGTCAGCTCGTCCTGGGAGTAGACGGGGCCGTTGAAGTCGTCGCCGCTGATCCAGTAGTTCGTGTTGCAGGCACTCTGATCGCCTTGATGCGAGCCGAGAGAACCCGGCTTGTAGCTCAGCGCTAGCGGTGCCGCCCCGAACTGGTACGAGGGATTCAGCGGATCCGGGAACGAGCCGTACCACGGTCCGTAGTACTGGTTCGAGGGTCCGTAGGGCGTCGCGGTGTCATTGTACGGATACCCGGGCATGGGATAGATCGATTGGATGTTGGCGCTGTACCAGTCGATGAATGTGTTCGGCTGGTTGGCGTCGTACTGGCAGAGAGCCGTGGCCATGGGCTGCTTGGTAGCCCCATTGGAGGCTGTGTAGCCGGCCGGCGTGGTCGCCGTGACCTCGTCGTACTCGTTGGCACCCGACGTCGGCTGGCACCCGCCGCCCTGTGCGGTGCAACCCGCCGGGTACGTATTCACCCACTGGTCGAGGTCCTCGGACCCGGGTTGCTCGAAGTTCGAGAAGTAGACGTCCTGGATCACGCCGGTGAGCGTCAGGGCCGCCTCGATGCGCCGGTACTGCACCGTCTTGCCCTTGCCGGCCTTCCCCGTGACGACGAGAAGGAGGCTTCCGCCGAGCGGGTTCGCGGTGGACTGCGCCGACGTGAGCTCGGAGGTGTCGGGATAGTAGGTGAACCATTCCGGCGGGCTCGTGCCCGTGACTTGCGCCCAGGCGCCCAAGGCGGCGTTGTTGCCGCCCGGCAACCCAGGGGCCGGAGTCGGGTCGTTGATCTTGGTGGCGCCACCGGGCTGCGGGGCATACACCTGGTAACCCGGGTACTGGTCGAGCAGGTTGGCGTACTCCTGCACACCCGACTCGGCCGCCGCCAGCGCCGCCTCGTAATTCACGGATTCGGACACGTACGGCATCTCCTGCTGCAGGGTCGTCAGGATGACGGCCGGCAAGATGCCGATCATGAGGACGACGATGAGCGCGAGAACGAGCGCCTGTCCCTCGTCGGTTCGTGCACGAAGCGCTTCCAGTCGTTGTCCGAACACCCGGCGAAGCCGGGAACCGCATGAGTGCAGGGCAGGTGTCATCGGTACCTCACGACGCTGACGCGGTTTCGTTCTTCAGGAATATCTCCGTCGACAAGGACGTGCCGAACTCGGCGTGGTAACCCTTGCTGACGGCCCCCGGTGGCGGGAGGAACGTCACATTGATCCGGATGGCGGCGATCTCGGTCGCCAGGCTCGAGGCCGTAGCGGTCGAAGACATCGCCGTGAAGCTCGAGCCGGAGAACTTGTAATACGTGAAGATGTCGGTCGACTTGGGTGGCTGGACGTCGAACGCCTCCACGAGACGGACGTTGGCGGGCACGGCCAAGGTGGTCGTCCCGGGCGAGTTAGGGGAGATGCATTCGTGCAAACCGTTCCAGCCGGGAGTAGGCGACTGCGGCAAGTCCTGGATGATCTCGAGCGAGTCGACGAAGGCGGACTTCGTCGGGCACAGCTGGGCTTCCATGGTCTCGAGTTGAGGCACGCCGCTCACCGTCCCGGTGTAGGTGGTGAACGTGATGTCATTGGACTGGATGGCGAGCAGCGAGACGGCCGACCGCAGGTATTGGGTGAACGTGCGCTCGGCGACCTGAGCTTGTTGCACGCCGACGAGACCGGCGGCCTCGCCCCTCGTCTCGTTGAGAACGTTGACGATGATGACCGTCACCATGGCCATCACGATGCCCGTGAGAGCAACCGTCACGGTGACCTCGATGAGCGTCATGCCACGCTCGTCACGCTGCCGCGAACGTCGCACCAGCCGCTGCATCCAGTTGTCTCCGCCCAGGCTGGATGGCCTGCGCTTCCCGGCGATCATTCGGTCACCTGCACTTGGTTGGCGGCGACGTGGTTCGCGTAGACGGGGCTGGCCACCGCCGTCGTCGACTGGTAGAGACCAGTGGGCGTGATCCAGATGTACGCCCCGCCGCTGACCGAGAAAGTCGAGCAGGCACTCGTGAGCTTGTACTCGCCGAGCGGCATCCCGGAGGAGCTGACACCGCCGGTCGCAGCGTTGAGCGGGTAGATGATCGAGGAGCCCGCCTGCTCGGTGGCGTCCAGACCTGGTGTGGAGCAGGCGCTCGTGATCTTGATCGCGAGGTCGTAGGTCGGGACGGACACGATGGCCGTGGTTCCGCTTCCTCCGAACGTGAGCACGACGGGCGTCGGGCTGTCGTCAGTCGAACCGGCTCCGGGGTAGAGGAAAGACCCCAGACCGGTGACGGTGGCGCCAGGGTTGCTCTGTGACATGTCCCCGGACCAGACGTCGTATTGGCCATAGGGATAGAGGAGCTCCGAGGTGATGGCTGTCGAGTCGTTGCCGAACGTGTACTGACTGTTCGCGAGCGACGAGTTGCCGACGGTGACCGGCAAGGTCGCCACAGGGGGCGGCCCCGCCGCGGGGTTGCACCCCGCCGGCGACGGCGGTCCGCTGCCGGTGGCTCCGTTGGGGTTGCCGCCGGCACAGGTGAAGTCCACGGGCGTGAGCGTGAACGTGGTCGTGATGCCCTGAGCCATCTGGAAGGCTGGGTTCACCCTCGTCACCTGGCCGGGAAGCGTGGTGAGGGTCTCTGTCGGATCCTGTGTCACACCGCCGACGACGTTGGAGTCGCTCAGCTCGCTGGACGATACCCACCCGGGGTTGCCGGTGAGGGTGACGATGTAGTTCCACAGGGGGCTCGTGGACAAGCCCGTGACGACGCCGCAGCCGTCGTTACCGGTGTTGAACGTCGCGCCGGCGGGATCGGTCTCGCCGGTGGGCGTCGGATAGGCCGGCGGAGACGACGGGTTCGAGATGTAATTCGGCGTGACGGTGAAGTTCATCGGCGTCGTGAGCGGCAGGAAGTTCGTGCCGGTGACGGACACGGCGATCTCCCCATTGGACAAGTCGAGGGCGTTGTCCTGTCCCGGAGACACTTCGGTCGACTGGGTGATCGGTTGTGCGCCGTTCATCTTCGGCCACGTGACCGTGACCGTCACCTGCCAGATTTGCTGCGAGATCGAAGTCCCGCTCGACGTGCAGACCGTCACGAGGGTGGCGCCGTTCTGATCGAGGTCGCTCACGTTCGTCACGATCGTGAACGTCGTGGTGTTGATCGTGATCGTCTTCGTGGTCTGACCGATGCCGAGCGTTGCCGCAAGCTGCTGGGCCTGCTCCTCCTGGGCGACGGCGAGGTTGGTCGCCTCGACGTTCAACCGCTGGGTATTGCTGTCGGTCAATGCAAAGTCGATTGCCGCCGTACCGGATAACAGGACCACGATGATGATCGTGACCGCCACGAGCAGCTCGATCATGGAGATGCCGGCGTCGTTGCGGGCAGTGAGCCGGTGGCGCGCCGCGCGGAAGCAACCACGGAGACTGTTCTTCGGATCCCTCACGTCGACTCGATTCATCCCAGCGTGACCCCTCGCTCAGTCGCCACACCAGTCCTCATGGATAGAAACATCGTCCAAGAGCACGAACACCTTGACACATTCGTGGCCTCACTCTAGCAGATTCGCGCTCAACGCATTCGCTCAGTCACTCTCCGCACCTATTACTCTACCTGCATTAGCACCGGTGCGTGGTCGCTCGGTTGAGGTTCTGTCTTCGAGCCTTGCCCCTTACGGGCGTTGCGATCGATCAGCATCCACTCAGTCCGTTCGACAACCCCATGCGAGGCGAGGATCAAGTCGATCCGCATCCCCCGGCCCTTGTGGAAGTTCCCGGCGCGGTAGTCCCACCAGCTGAACAGTCCGCTGACACCTTCGTACTGACACCGAAAGGCGTCCTCGAGCCCGAGGCCGAGGAGGCGGCCGAGAGCTGCCCGCTCCGCCGGCGTCACGTGCGTCGAACCCTCGAAATACGAAGGGTCGAAGACGTCGAGGTCGGTGGGCGCGACGTTGAAGTCGCCACAGACGACCACGTCGTTGTCGGCAGGATGGGTACCCGCGACGTAGTCGTGCAGTTGGTCGAGCCAGGTGAGCTTGGCGGCGTAATGCTCGCTGTCGACCGTCCGCCCGTTCGGGACGTAGACGCACACGACGGTGACACCGTCGCACCGGGCGCGAATGAGGCGGGTCTCTGCTCCGGCATCCTCCAGCGCGAAACCGCGACCGGGCTCGTCCAGACCGACGCGGGACACGATGGCGACTCCGTTCCAAGGACCGTTCCCGTTGTGGGCTGTCTCGTAGCCGAGCTCGGCGAAGAAGTCAGCTGGAAAGGTCTCGTCCGCCACTTTCGTCTCCTGCAGGCAGAGAACGTCGGGCTGTGTCGCGAGGATCCAGCGTTCGAGGAGCGGGAGTCGCGCCTTCAGGGAGTTGACATTCCAGGTCGCAAGCCGCACTGGCGTTCAAGCCTCCTTTGGAACGAGGACGAAGAGCAGGTCGACGTCGCACGCACGAGCGCCACCGACGGAGGCGACGCCATGGCCGGTGCCGGCTCGCGCCGACATCCGACCGATCGTCACTTCGAGATCGAGACGGTCACCGGGAACCACCTGGCGGCGAAAGCGGGCGCGGTCGATCCCTCCGAACAGCGGCAGTCGGTGTGCGAAGCGGGCGTCGGTCAGCACTGCGTACGCACCGAGTTGTGCAAGCGCCTCCACCATGAGTACGCCCGGCAGGGTCGGGCGACCGGGAAAATGCCCTTCGAAGAAGGGCTCATCGCCGGTGAGATCCCACCAACCCGAGGCCGATACTCCGGGTTCCACAGAGCTCACGCCGCTCAACAACAGAAACGGTGGGCGGTGCGGCAGCACGCCCTCGATCGGCGGAACACCAGGCATCGTCGGAGCCTAATGGCGCGGGCTCTCGAAGCGACGGAGGCGATCAGCGTCGAGGGGATGCCTTCTTCACCGCTCTCGGGGACTTCCTCGGGCCCGATGGTGGCGCCGTCGCCGTGTCCGGATCGGGTGAAACTGAGCGCAACTCCGCCGGCGCGGCGCGCGTCCCGCTCGCTTTCCGGGTGCGCGTCCGGGGTGGCAACGGCGGTGCGCTCGATTCCGGCGCTCTCGCCGCGGCTGTCGTCGTGCTCGGTGGCGCCGGTCTCGCTGCCTTCGTGCCGCCTCCGGTACGGCCGGCCTTCTGCGGGAGCGGTGCGGCCACCTTGGCGGCGTCCTTGGAGACGCGTCGAGCTCGCTTCGCAGCGTTCTGCGGGGTTGGGTTCTCCGGGCTTGGCTGGGCTGCATGTCGAGCCGGTGCCAGCTGGACCTTGGACGTTCGTTTCGCCTTGGCGGGCGTGACCCCGGCCACGGGCCGTGCTTCCGCGGCCGCTGGCGCCGCCTTCACCCTGCCGCGACGGCGCGTCGGCGCCTCGGCCTCTGGTGCAGTCGGCGAGGCTCCTGGCACCGGCACAGATCCGGCCGACCTCCTTGTGGACACCTTTGCCGGCGCTTCGGCCGGTTCCGCAACCACGGCCGCCGTTGCCGAGCTGCGGCGGCCCGACCGTACCGGGCTGCCGGCAGCGTCTGTGGCGTCGGCACGTTTGGCGACACGAGGCGCTTTTGCGGGTGCCACCGGCTTCGCAACGTCGGTCGCCTTCCGGTTGCGACCTTTCGTGACGGGCGCAGGCGCCTCCGCCGGTGAGGTGTCGACAGCGGGCTCGCCGGAGGCAGCCTTCCTCGCAGCCGGCTGGCGCTTCCGGGCAAGGCGCACCTCGGCGGCGATCATCTCCTCGCTCGGGGTTCCGGACACGGTGCCGACGCCGGGCAGGGCCAGTTCCACGCCGCGACGCTGGGGATCGAGCGCCCTCACGACGAACGTGACGTCCTCGCCCCGTGACAGCACTTCCCGGGCAGAGCGTGGTGGCGGGCTGCCGAGGTTGGCGAGGGGCACGTAGCACTGGGCCGTGCCGACCATCACGACGGCGCCGTGGGACGTGTAGCTGTCGACGCGCCCGGTCACCTCTGCTCCGAGCGGGTGCTCGGCGATGAACGAAACGAACGTCAGGGGATCGTTCACGGCCGCAGGCAAGAGCGGCTGGCGCTGCGCCGCGCTGGCCGCCGGCACCTGGCGCATGACGCGGCGGTCGCCGATCTTCGGCTTCGGCCCGCTCACCCCGGGAGGCGCCACCGCTTCCAGCGTCGCCACTTTGATGGCCTTGGAGACGTCGCGCCTGGCCCGGTCGGCCTCTCGCACCGCCTGCCGGCTCGTCGGCCCCCGCACGGGCGTGCGAGGCGAGAAGATCCAGCCGATGCCGGGAACGGGCGTGGCACCGAGCAAGCGGCCACGCTCGAAGAGCCACGCATGCTCGCCGTGGAATTCCTGGAACGAGTCGTTCGACAACACGGTGGCGTCGACTTTCTCGGCGACCCGCAACAGGAAGGCGTCGCCCCGCCCGATGGCACCCGCCGGCGGATGCACGTACTCGCCCGCGAGCGCAGCCGCCTCGAAACGATCGAGCTCACTCGCGTCGATCCGGTGAGCGAAGGTGGCATCCACGATCACCGTGACCTCCGCGCCGGGATGCTCACGACGAAGTTCGGCCACGGCGTCTTCGAGCTGCTTGAGGCTCGGTGTGGAGCGACCTTCGGTGGCGATGTTGGAACCGTCGACGACGATGTGCTGAGGGGCCATGTGCAACCTAGTCAAGCAGGTCAGGAGGGTGCGGGAGCGAATCCGGGTGTCGTAATGTCCTGCCATGGTTGCAGGCGAGGGGCGACGGGGTGCGTCGCAGCGGCGCGACCTCGCAATGCTGGGGAACCGGGACACAGGCCTCCGGGCGGTGTTGTTCGACTTCGGCGGCGTCCTTTCCGAGAGCCCGTTCACGGCTTTTCGGAGATACGAGGCTGAGAATGGGCTGCCGGAGGGTTTCGTCCGGAGCTTGAACGCCACCGACCATCACGCCAACGCCTGGGCACGACTCGAGCGCGGCGAGGTCTCCGTCGACGAATTCGGCCGCCTGTTCGAGGAGGAAGCTCGAGCCGCCGGCCACGAAGTCGACGCCGCCGCCGTCCTCGGGCTGCTCGGCGGAGCGCCGCGCCCGGCGATGATCGACGCCGTCCGGAGGACCCGCGAGCACTACCTCGTCGCCCTTGCGACCAACAACTTCCTCCCGGCCCGATCGTCGGCAGGCGCCACGGCCGGCGTCCTGGACCTGTTCGATCACGTCTTCGAGTCGTCGCGCCTCGGCGTGCGCAAGCCCGAGCCGGCTTTCTTCGAGCACTGTTGCACCGAGCTCGGCATCGTGCCCGTCGAGGCGGTGTTCATCGACGACCTCGGGATCAACCTGAGACCAGCTCGTGAGCTCGGCATGACGACGATCAAGTTCGTCACCGAGGAGCAGGCGCTCGACGACCTCGAAACCGCGCTGCGCATCCCGTTGCGCTGAGCGCCGGCCCGGCGCCGGCGAACCTCGTGCTCCAAGTGACCGGGCGACCCCCCCTGCGGTGACCCTGTGCACACGGTTCGAGCGCCGGCCGGCGCCGGCGGTCAGTCCTCGGCTTCGGGCTCCGGAACCGCTCCGACTGCTTGGTCGAGGACATCCCGGAGCTCGAGTTGGTGCACCGTGCCCGACCCGGTCGCCGGGCTGCCCGCCGCCGGCCGGCTCACGACCGACAACCGGGCCTCGGACGGCACCATCTCCGGCAGGCGACCGAGCACGTAGCTCCAGGCGCCCATGTTGGCCGGCTCTTCCTGGAACCACACCACCTCGCGCAGCGCCGGGTAGCGAGCGATCACGGCCCCGAGCTCCTCCGCCGGCCACGGGTACAGCTGCTCGACCCTGGCGACGGCGACGGTGGCGCCGACCTCGTCACGCCGGCCGATGGCGTCGAAAGCAGCCTTGCCCGTGCACAGCACGAGCCGTGTGACGTCCGTGGCGTCGACTTCGCCACCGACTGCGGTGGCGTCGTCGTCGATAACCGGTAGCCAGCCGGCTTCGGTGAGGTGCTCGATCTCGGATCGGGACTGTCGAGCGCGCAGCAACCACTTCGGCGTCATGACGACGAGGGGTCGCCGCGTGCTGCGAAGCACCTGCGACCGCAGCAGGTGGAAGTACTGCGCCGAGGTTGTCGGCTGGGCGACCGTCATGTTGTCGCCGGCGCACAACTGCAAGAAACGCTCCAGCCGCGCCGACGAATGCTCCGGCCCCTGCCCCTCGAAGCCGTGCGGCAGGAGGAGCACCAGCGCCGACTGCTGGCCCCACTTCTCGCCGGCGGCGGCGATGAAGTTGTCGATGACGATCTGGGCTCCGTTCACGAAGTCGCCGAACTGCGCCTCCCACGCCACAAGCGCTCGTGACACCTCAACCGAGTAGCCGTACTCGAAGCCGAGGGCGGCGTACTCGGACAGCAAGGTGTCGTACATCATGAGGGTGCCGGCGCCGCCCTCCGGCAGATCGGGCAACGAGGAGACGTCGGTGAGCGGCATGTGCTCGGCCCCCGTCTCGTAGTCGACAAGGACGGCGTGGCGCTGGCTGAACGTGCCGCGCCGGGTGTCCTGGCCCGCCACCCGGCAGTCGATGCCGTCGGCGAGGAGGCTTCCGATGGCGAGCGCCTCTGCGAGTGCCCAATCCACGTGGCCCGATGCGTACATCTCGGCGCGGTGATCGAGCTGGCGGGCCAGCTTCGGATGCACTGTGAAACCCGGCGGTGTGCTGTGGAGGAGTTGGGCGATCTCGTCGAGGCGGGGCCGCTCCACCGTCGTGCGCACGCTCGACAGGGCTGGCACGGCGGGCGGTGCGTGACGGTTGAGCCGCTCGAGATGGGGTGGCGCCGTCGCCCGTGTCTCGTCCAGCGCCTGCTGGAGACGCTTGGAGAAGTCCGCCAGGGCCGCCTCCGCCTCCTCCATGGTGATGTCACCCCGCTTCACGAGCGACTCGGTGTAGAGCTTGCGAACGCTGCGGTGCTGGGCGATCTCTCGATACATGAGCGGTTGGGTGTAGCTCGGGTCGTCCCCCTCGTTGTGGCCGTGCAGCCGGTAGCACACGAGGTCGATCACGACGTCCTTGTGGAAGGCCTGGCGGAAGGCCACTGCCAGGCGGGCGACCCGCACGCACGCCTCAGGGTCGTCGCCGTTCACGTGGAAGATCGGTGCCTGCACGCTGAGGGCGACGTCGGTGCAGTACACCGACGACCGTGCTGCCGCCATCGGAGTCGTGAAACCCAACTGGTTGTTGATGACGAGATGCACGGTCCCGCCCGTCTTGTAGCCGTGCAGCTGGGACAGTTCGAGGGTTTCGGCAACCACGCCCTGGCCGGCAAAGGCGGCGTCGCCGTGCACGAGCACGGGCAGCACCGGGAAGGCGCCAAGGTTGGGGTGTTGATCCTGGCGCGCTCTCGCCATGCCTTCGACGACTGGATCCACGGCCTCCAGGTGCGATGGGTTCGAGGCGAGGGTCACGCCGATCTCGCGCCCTCCCTGGCCCACGAACTTGCCGCTCGCGCCCTTGTGGTACTTGACGTCGCCGGAGCCCTGGACGGTCTCGGGGTCGAGGTTGCCCTCGAACTCGGCGAAGATCTCGCCGTAGGACTTGCCGACGATGTTGGCGAGAACGTTCAGGCGCCCGCGATGCGCCATGCCGAGGACGGCTTCCTCGACGCCGCTCGAGATGGCCTCGTCCAAGATGGCATCGAGGAGCGGGATGGCAGACTCGGCGCCCTCGAGGCCGAAACGCTTCTGCCCGACGTAGCGCGTGTGGAGGAAGCGCTCGAAGGCCTCGGCTGCGTTCAGCCGCGCGAGCACATGCCGTTGCTCGTCCGCCGTGATCGTCACTGGGACGCCTTCGACGTGCTGTTGGATCCAGTGCTTCTGCGCCGGATTCTGGATGTGCATGTACTGGATGCCGATGGTGCGGCAGTAGGCGTCCCTGAGGATGCCGAGGATGCGGCCGAGTGGCATCTCCGCCTCTCCGCTCAGGCCGATGAAATGCCGTTCGAGGTCGAACACGGTCAGCCCGTAGGTGAGGGGGTCCAGCTCCGAGTGCAGGCTCGGGGCGTGCTGGCGCAGCGGGTCCAGGTGGGCCATGAGATGCCCGCGGACCCGGTAGATGTTGATGAGGGACTGAACGGCAGCCTGCTTGACGAGGCGACCGCGCTCCCCGTCTGCGCCCGCGAACGGGTTGACGTCCTGGTGCCAGCGAGCCGGCTGATACGGCACGTGAAGGGAGTCGAAGATCTCGTCGTAGAAACCGTGCTCCCCCACGAGCAGCTCGTGCATGCGCGACAGGAACATCCCGGACTCCGCCCCCTGGATGACCCGGTGGTCGTAGGTGGACGTGAGCACGACGACCTT
The DNA here is from genome assembly GCA_050008715.1 of Acidimicrobiales bacterium. Classification (GTDB taxonomy): domain Bacteria; phylum Actinomycetota; class Acidimicrobiia; order Acidimicrobiales; family Bog-793; genus JAKACA01. The sequence goes on from JBEKMC010000027.1 coordinate 12,793, forward strand.
CGAGACGCCGAGCTCGGCGAGCGCGGCCGGGTCTGCCGCCGCGAACTCGGGCGGATAGGCGAGCGAGCCCACGCCGACGATGGCGCCCTGGCCGGGCATGAGCCGCGGAACCGACTGCGTCGTGCCGAGAGTGCCCGGGTTCGTGATCGTCACGGTCGTGCCGGCGAAGTCCTCGACTGCCAGCTTGTTCGTACGCACCTTTCGCACGAGCTCCTCGTAGGCGTGCACGAAGCCGGCGAAATCGAGCTCGTCGGCTCGCTTCACGCACGGTACGACGAGCGAGCGTGAGCCGTCGGAGCGCTCGGTGTCCACCGCCAGGCCGAGGCCGACGTGCTCGTGGCGCACGACCCCGGGCGTCCCGGCACCGTCCATGTCGGCAACGAAGGACGAATTGAGCGCCGGCACCGCCTGCAGGGCCCGCACGACCGCCCACCCGATGATGTGGGTGAAGCTGACCTTGCCGCCGGTCGTCCGCCCGAGTTGGTTGTTGATGATCTGCCGGTTGACCTCGAGCAGCTTGGCCGGCACCGGATGCACGCTCGTCGCCGTCGGCACCGACAGGGAGGCGATCATGTTCTCGACGACCCGTGCGGCGGCTCCGCGAATGGCGGTGGGCTTCTCCGTCTCCTGCGCGGGGGCCGGACTACCGCCCACCCCATTCCCCCCTGAACCGACTCCGGGGGAACTGGTCGGCGCGGCGGCTGCAGCGTTGGAGGCGGCCGTTGCCGGCGACGACGAGAGTGTCTCGGCGGCGGCGGTAACGGCCGCAGCCGCAACGGACTCGGACGAAGCCCGAGACGGAGACCGATAGTCAGCGAAGAACTCTTGCCAGGATTCGCTCACGGAGCTCGGGTCGGCGAGGTACGCCTCGTACATCTCCTCTACGAGCCACGCGTTTGCCCCGTAGGCGCCGGCGGCTCCGTCTCGCATCGTGTCGTTCGCCACGCCTCGGATGCTATCGAGGCTGCTGCACGGGGCCACAGCGCCGGCGCACGGGGCCACAGCGTCGGCGCACGGGGTGGGCGCACGAGGTACAGCGTGCGGACGTGTCGACGGCGCGGCCAGCTTGCGGCGTTAGGTTGGACTGATGAGCTCGCGTCCTGGGACCGCCGCAAGTCGCGCCGTGATGCGCCTTGTCGAGCCCGGCAACGATGCCATGTGCCGCCACTGCACACGCCAGGTGAAGTTCGCCGCCCGGGTCCATCCTCGCCAGGTGATCGTCAACGTCTACGAGGACGGCACCTGGAACCGGATCGAGCACTTCCACGAGGAGTGCTACATCGAAGCCGGCGAGCCGTTCGGTCCCGCCGTAGACCCGCGCGCCACGCAGTAGCCGAGCGCACCTTCTCGAGCAGTGGCCGGACACCTCAGCCCCCAGGGCCTGTTCATCGACGACCTGCCGAGCGACGAGGGGCCAGATGCACCTCTCGTCGTGCTCGTGCATGGCGCCATGGATCGCCACACGAGCTTCGCCCGCGTGCGGGCCCGGCTGATGGTGACCTGCCACGTCGTGTCCTACGACCGCCGCGGCTACGCCGGCTCTCGCGCCGCCGAGCCGCTCGCCGCCCACGTGCTCGAGCACGTCGACGATCTCGAGTCCGTGGTGGCCGAGCGCGGATGCACCGTCGTGGGCCACAGCTACGGTGGTGCCGTCGTGCTCGCCTTTGCGGAACGGCGACCCGACCTCGTGAAGTCGGTGGTCGCGTACGAGCCGCCGATGCCGTGGACCGAGTCGTGGACGCTCGACGGTGGCGGGACCAGCCACTTCGACGACGTGACGCCCGAGCAGGCCGCCGAGGCGTTCCTCCGGCGCCAGATCGGCGACCGGCGATTCGAACTGCTCCCGCTCAAGGTGCGAGAAGACCTCCTGAAAGACGGGAAGGCCCTCGTCGCCGAAGTCACCGCCATCCGTCACGACCCGCCCCCGTTCGATCCGGCCAAGCTCTTGATGCCGGTACTCGTCGTCTGCGGGCAGGCAACGACGGAACGGCATCGCCGGGCGTCAGCGGATCTCGCCCGGCTGCTCCCGGCCGGGTCGCTGCACGAGGTGGCCGAAGCCACCCATGGCGGACACCAGAGTCATCCTGCCGAGTTCAGCCGCCTGATCCTTGCCGCCGTCGGCCTCGCCGCCGAGCCTGCGGCGGACAGACCACCGGCCCTCGTGTGAAGCGGGTCCTGCTGACCGGCTCGACCGGTTTCATCGGCAGCGCCGTCGCGACAGCCCTGCGCCAGCGAGGGGACGAGGTCGTCGCGGTCGTCCGTTCGGCTCCGGGCGACGGCGAGGTCGCCATCGACATCTCCGAGGGCACGGTCGACGCCTCGCGAGCGCCCGGGGGGTCGCTCGAAGGGATCGACGCCGCTGTCCACCTGGCCGGCGCACCGATCGTCCACCGCTGGACTGCGCCCCGGCGGGAGGCGATCCGATCGAGCCGCATCGCCGTCGGACATCTCCTCGCCCGAACGCTCGCGTCGCTCAACAGCCCGCCGAGCGTGTTCGTCGGCGGCTCGGCGATCGGGTTCTACGGCGACGGCGGCGAGACGGAACTGGCTGAGTCGAGCAAGAGCGGCGTGGGTTTCCTTCCCGAGGTCTGCCGCGCGTGGGAAGCCTGCACGCTCCCGGCGCGCGAGGCCGGTATCCGCACCGTGGCGGTCCGTACGGGCATCGTGCTCGGGCCGCATGGTGGAGCGCTCGCACCCCAGCTGAAGGTGTTCCGCCTCGGGCTCGGCGGCCGACTCGGCTCTGGACGGCAATGGACGAGCGTGATCTCGCTCGCCGACGAGGTGCGCGTGGTGCTTCGGGCCATCGACGACGCAGCGGTGAGCGGGCCAGTCAATGCCACCAGCCCTGCTCCGCTGCGGAATACCGAGTTCACGGCTGAACTGGCGCTCGCTGTCGGCCGTCCCGCTCGTGTGGCCGTCCCAGCCACGGCGCTGCGCGTCGCCCTCGGCAGCGGACCGGCGAACGAGATGCTGCTCAGCTCCGCACGGGTCATACCTCGACGCCTTCTCGACGTCGGCTTCGAGTTCGAGCATCCTGATGCCCGCTCCGCGCTTCTGTGGGCGACCCGTTCGGGGAGGTAGCCGTGACGAACTTCAACCTGGCCGACATCTGGGAGCTCGCCGCCCAAGTTCGCGGCGACGAACATGACGCCCTCGTGCACGGCACCGTGCACGAGTCCTGGGCCGAGTTCGACCGCAGGGCCGGCGGCGTCGCGAGGACGCTCCTCGATGCCGGCCTCGGGCAAGGTGCCAAGGTCGCTCAGTACCTCTACAACTGCAACGAGTACACCGAGACCGTCTTCGGCGTCATGAAGGCCGCCATGGTCCCGGTCAACACGAACTACCGCTATGGCGACGAAGAGCTCGTCTACCTCTTCGACAACTGCGACGCCGAGTGCGTCGTGTTCCACGGGTCGTTCTCGGACACGGTGGCCCGCATCCGCCGGCGCCTACCCGGCGTGCGGCTCTGGCTGCACGTCGACGACGGCTCCGGCCCACGACCGGACTTCGCCACGGGTTACGAGGATGCCGCCGGCGCCCTCGGCGAGGGGGCCGTCGACACACAAGTCGCCGGTCCGTGGGGACGTAGCGGCGACGATCTGTTGTTTCTCTACACGGGCGGCACGACCGGGATGCCGAAAGGCGTGATGTGGCGCCAGGATGACTTGTTCTGCCTGATGAACGGCCGGAGCTTCGTGACGATGCCGGAGGATCGCGGCTTGGACGGCGTCCGCGAAGGCTTGGAGGCCAGCGCCGGCTCCCCTCCCGTGCTCCTGCCGGCGTGTCCGCTCATGCACGGCACCGGGGCGTTCACCACGTACTCGTGCTTGTTCGCCGGCGGGAGCGTCGTGACGCTCCCCAACCGCACGTTCGATCCCGTCGGGCTCCTCGAGACGGTCGGGCGCGAGAGGGTCAACTTCGTCACGATCGTGGGCGACTCCTTCGCCAAGCCCCTCGTCGCTGCCCTCGATGCCGAGCCCGGGCGCTTCGACCTCTCGAGCGTCCTTGCGATCGTCTCGTCGGGCGTCATGTGGAGCGAGGAGACCAAGCGCGCCCTGCACGCCCACCATCCGAACATGCTCCTCGTCGATGCGTTCTCCTCCTCCGAAGCGCTCGGGATGGGTTCGTCGGTGTCGGCCGCCGGCTCAGAGGCCGGCACCGCCTCGTTCGTGATCGGGCCTGACGCCAAGGTCATCGACGAGGACGGCAAGGAGATACCGCCGGGTTCGGACCGGCCTGGCCGGCTGGCGGTCGGCGGACGCCTGCCCGTCGGCTACTACAAGGACCCGGAGAAGACGGCCAAGACGTTCGTGACCATCGACGGCCAGCGGTACTCCGTGCCGGGCGACTACGCCACCGTGGCGGCCGACGGAGCGCTGCAGCTGCTCGGCCGGGGGTCTGTCGTCATCAATACCGGCGGGGAGAAGGTCTACCCCGAGGAGGTCGAGGAAAGCCTGAAGACTCATCCGGCGGTGGCCGATGCGGCTTGCGTCGGTGTGGCCGACGACCGTTTCGGGGAGGCGATCTGCGCCATCGTGCAGCTCCGCCCGGGCATGAGCGCCACCTCAGAGGAGCTCGTCGGACACGTGAAGGGTCGCCTCGCCGGGTTCAAGGCGCCCCGCCATGTCGTGATCGTCGACTCTGTGCAGCGCACGCCCTCGGGAAAGCTCGACTACCGCGCCCTCAAATCCCTTGCGGCCGAAGGGGCGGCGGCTGCGGGCTGAGCCCCGTAGCCCCCCATTCAGCGGCCCGCCCAAGGGCGCCGACTCACGGACGATTCGCTCCGTGGCTCCGGACCTGGTCGTTCACGGCGTAGTAGGCGTCGATGGACTCGCCCGCATCGCCCCAGTATCCCTCGATGATGTCGTAGGTCATCTTGCCGGCGGCTACGAAGTGGTTGTTGACGTCGGTGATCTCGAGCTCTCCCCGCCCGGACGGCTCCAGCGTGGGCAGCACGGCGAACACGTCCGGCGGGTAGAGGTAGACGCCGGTGACGCAGTAGTTGCTGGGGGGATTGGTGGGTTTCTCGACGATGCGGCGGATTCGGCCCTCGTCGTCGAGCTCGGGCACGCCGAGATGCCGGAGGTGCTCGGGCTCATCGATTCGGGCGAGCAGCAGTCGGGCGCCTTCCTCCTGCGACGCGAATCGGTCCAATGACCCCTTGATCGAGCGCTCAAAGATGTTGTCAGCCAACATGACGACAACGGGATCGTCGCCGACGAAACGCTCCGCCAGCCCGAGCGCCTCGGCGATCCCGCCCGGTCGCTCCTGGTAGGCGTAGTTGAGCCGGTCGAGCCCGTATTCGTGCCCGTTCGAGAGCAGCCGGAGGAACTCGCCCGCGTGCGTGCCGCCCGTGACGACCATGACTTCGGTGACGCCTCCGAGGACGAGGGCCTCGATCCCGTAGTCGATCATCGGGCGGTCCCCGATGGGAAGCAGGTGCTTGTTGGTGATGCGCGTGAGCGGGAACAGACGGCTCCCAGTCCCCCCTGCCAGCAGAACGCCCTTCACGGCGCCGCACACTACCGGCTGGGAACCCGGTCCTCATTGTCGGGCCGTGCCGGCGAGGCCGGCGAGCGCTGCCGGCGAGCGCCGCCGTCGATCAGACGTCGAGGAAGCGGCGGACCGCCACGACCGATCCGCCGACGCCGACGATGATGCCGACGAAGACGACGAACAACTCGGTCACGAGCACGTCATGGCTCGGTACGACGGCGTTCTGGAACTCCGGGAAGTGGTGTAACAGCGCTCGTATGCCGAAGTCGCCGAGCACCACCATGCCCACGGCGATGGCCGCCCCGATGACCCCTTGCACGAGCCCTTCCATCATGAAGGGCAGTCGGATGAACCACGCGGTTGCACCCACGAGTCGCATGACGCCGACCTCTCGCCGTCGGGAGAAGATGGCCATGCGGATCGCGTTCAGGATGAGCACGATCGAGGACACGAGCAGGACGAGTGCCAAGACGAGCAGAACGACCTGCGCCACCTTGGAGATCGACTCGAGGGTGTGGATCGACTTCGCCGGGTACTCCACCTTGAACACGCCGGACTGGCCGTTGAACAGCGTCGCCACGGTGGCGGCGTCGCCGGCGTGCACGAGCGTGCACTGGAAGACGGGTGGCGTGCTGGCCACCGTGAGGGCGGAGATGGCCTCCTCCTCGTCCTGTGCCCTGAAGAGCGCGACGGCGTTCTCGTAGGACTGCTGGTGATCGAGGTAGACACATTTCTTGATCTGAGGCGTCTGCTGGGCGAGCGAGGCAACCGTCGCCGTCGCAGCGGAGGTCGACGTCGTGTCGGCGTTCATGAAGATCTGCAGGTCGACGTTCGCCTGCAGGGCGTTGAGGGAGTTGTTGACCGCCTGGCGCAGGAGCAGCGCGGTCCCGACGAGCGAGAGCGACACCCCGACGGTCAGGATGGCGGCGATGGCCATGAGCCGGTTGCGCCACAGGTTGTTGGCCGTCTCACGCGTGACGTAGCCGATCGAGATGGGCATCAGTGCCTCGTCCTCGTCCGGCGGCCCTCGGCTCGGACGGGTGGCTCGGTCGTGACGGCGTTGCCGGTCGAGAGCGAGACAGCAGGCACGCCTCTCGTCGTGGAGGGCGACGGGTCGATACCGTAGATGCCGCGCACCTGGTCGCGGATGATCCGCCCGTGGTCGATCTCGATGACTCGGCGCCGCATCTGGTCGACGATGCCGGAGTCGTGCGTCGCCATGACGACGGTCGTCCCGGTGCGGTTGATGCGATCCAGCAGGGACATGATGCCGAGGCTCGTGGTGGGGTCGAGGTTGCCGGTCGGCTCGTCCGCCAGCAGGATGAGCGGGCGGTTGACGAAGGCACGGGCGATGGCGACACGCTGCTGCTCGCCACCCGACAGCTCGTGCGGGAAGCGCTTCGCCTTCTGGCCGAGCCCGACGAGCTCGAGGACCTGCGGAACCTGCGTCGCCACGACGTGACGGGGTCGCCCGATCACCTGCAGCGCAAAACCCACGTTCTCGAACACCGTCTTGTTCGGCAGCAGCCGGAAGTCCTGGAAGACGCAGCCGAGATTGCGCCGCAGGTACGGCACCCGCCAATTGGAGAGGCGCCCGACCTCGCGGCCCGCAACCCAGATGTGGCCGGAGTCGATGGCCTCCTCCCTCAACAAGAGCTTGAGGAGGGTCGTCTTGCCCGAACCGGAGGCCCCGACGACGAAGACGAACTCGCCCTTCGTGATCTCGAGCGACACATCGCGCAAGGCGACGATGTCCCCCTTGTACGTCTTGGTGACATTGTCGAAGCGGATCATGCGTCTTTCGTTTCCAAGGGCAGGGTCCGCCAAGCCCCCGCGCGGCTGGCAGGCCACCCTACCAGCGGCCTTCCATTACAGGGAGGTAAAGGCGTCACGAGCCGCTGCGCTCGCGCTTCCACCGGAGCGTGGCCACCATCAGATCGTCGAGGTCACCGTCGAGGACGACCTCGACATTGCCCGTGTCATAGCCGCTGCGGTGATCCTTCACCATCTGGTACGGAGCCATCACATAGGACCGGATCTGGCTCCCCCAGGCATTGTCGCTCTCCGGCCCCGTCAGGGCGTCGAGCTCCGCCCGCCGTTCGGCGCGCTGCACGTCGGCGAGCTTGGCGGCGAGGATCTGCATCGCCTTCGCCCGGTTCTGGTGTTGGCTCCGCTCGTTCTGGCAGGACACGACGATCCCGGTGGGCAGGTGGGTGATCCTGATGGCCGAGTCGGTCTTGTTCACGTGCTGGCCGCCGGCGCCTGACGACCGGTAGGTGTCGACTCGCAAATCCTTCTCGTCGATCTCCACTTCGGCGCCGGCGTCCTCCAGGAACGGCACGACCTCGAAGGAGGCAAAGCTCGTCTGTCGCCGATGCTGGGAGTCGAACGGCGACATCCGCACGAGGCGGTGGACGCCCCGCTCGCTCGCCAGCAGGCCGTAGGCATATGGGCCGCGCACGATGAACGTCGCCGAGAGGATGCCGGCCTCCTGCCCCTCGGAGACCTCGTCGATCTCCACCTCCATGCCCCGGCGCTCGGCCCAGCGCAGGTACATCCGCAACATCATCTCCGCCCAGTCCTGCGCATCGGTGCCGCCGGCGCCGGCGTGGATCTCGGCGATGGCGTCGGCCTCGTCGTGCTCGCCCGAGAACAGGCTTCGCAGTTCGATGTCGTCGAGTGCCTTCTCGAGCGATGCGACGGCTTGGGCGAGATCGGCGCTCACTTCCGCCATGCCGGCGTCGCCTTCCTCCTGGCCGAGACCGAGCAATTCCTCGGCTTCGCTGAGGTCCCCCTCGAGCCCGAGGAGGAGGTCCACGTCGGCCTTGACCCGACCGTAGGCGGTGCTGACCTTGCGGGCGCGGTCGGCGTCGGACCACAGGTCGGGTTCGGCGAGCTGAGTCTCGAGCTCGGCGAGACGAGCGCTCAGCTCCGCCAGACGGAGGTACGCCTTGGCCGCCTCGAGGCGCGAGCGCAACGTCTCGAGCTCCCCGGCGAAGTCGCGGGGGGCCGAGGCCTCGGTCACGGTGCCTGAAGCTCCTGTGGGCGCGCCCTTTTCACGTGAGCTCACGATCCGCAGTCAGTTGGTGCCGTGGCAGAGCTTGTACTTCTTGCCACTCCCGCACGGGCACGGGTCGTTACGTCCCGTCTTCTGGGACTTCGCCGGTACGCCCAACACGTGTCCGCCAGCCGAACGGCCATCGCCGCCAGCCGACCGGCCATCGCCGCCAGCCGACCGGCCATCGCCGCCAGCCGAACGGCCATCGCCGCCAGCCGAACGGGCGCTCGTGACGCCGCCGAGGCTCGCACCGGCACCCGCTCCTGCAAGGGCCCCGGCATCGGTCGAGCCGTCCCGCCCGCCGCGCCCGTTGCGTCCGGCATTGGCCGCCGCCGAGCCGTTGGCACCGCTCGCAACCGCAGAGGCGGCGGCGTCCGACGGATCCTCGGTGGCGAGGTAGGTCGCCTGGGAGAGGTCCGCTTCGACATCCGGCTCGGGCTCCATCCAGCTGACGTGGAACACGTGCTGGAGGTAGTCGTCGGCGATGCCTTCGGAGAGCTGCCCGAACATCGCATAGGCCTCCCGCTGCCAGGCGACGAGCGGGTCGGTCTGAGCGAGCCCGCGCAGGTGGATTCCCTCGCGCAGGTAGTCGAGCTCGACCAGGTGGGCGCGCCATCGCAGGTCGATGATCTGCAGCATGACGTTGCGCTCGAGCTCGCGGGCACGCTCAGCTCCGCCGAGCTCTTCCTCGCGACCTTCGTAGCATTCGTAGGCTTCCGTCAGGAGGGCCTCGGCGAGCTGCTGTGTGTTCGTGGCGACTTCGAGCTCGGACGGCGTGAACTTCGTGGGGTAGTAGCGCGTCGCCTCCGCGACGAGGGCCGCGATGTCCCAGTCCTCCGGGAACTCGCTCGGGCAGGTGGCCGCCACGATCCTGCCAATCGTCTCGGAAAGGAGCTCCTCGGTGTACTCCTTCAGATCCTCCCCGTCGATGATGCGCAGCCGGCGGGAGTAGATCTCCTTGCGCTGCTTGTCGTAGGCCTCGTCGTATTTGAGGAGCTCTTTGCGGACCTCGGCGTTCTTCGCCTCGACGGTGTTCTGGGCCTTCTCGATCGACTTCGTCACCATGCGCGAGTCGATGGGCATGTCGTCGGGCAGCGCCTTGCCCATGACCCAGCTCATCGCCCCGGTCGCGAACAGCCGCATCAGCTCGTCCTCGAGCGAGAGGAAGAAACGGCTCTCCCCCGGGTCCCCCTGCCGTCCGGACCGGCCACGCAGCTGGTTGTCGATGCGCCGGCTCTCGTGGCGCTCGCTCCCGAGCACGTAAAGTCCGCCGAGGCTGCGGACCTCGTCCGCTTCCGCCTGGCACTGCTTGGTGAACTGGGCGAGCAGCTCGGCATACCGAGCCTTGCCCTCGTCGCTGTCCGGCTCGAGGCCCGAAGCCACGAGCTCGTCGCGGGCCAGGCCCTCGGGGTTGCCACCGAGCAAGATGTCGACGCCACGGCCGGCCATGTTCGTGGCGACCGTGACGGAGTGCAGCCGGCCCGCCTGGGCGACGATCGTGGCCTCCCGGGCGTGCTGCTTGGCATTGAGGACCGAGTGGGGAATTCCCCGTTTCTCGAGCAGCTTCGAGAGGTGCTCCGAGCGCTCGACCGACGCCGTGCCGACGAGCACGGGCTGCCCCGTCTCGTACCGGTCTGCGAGGTCCTCGACGACGGCGCCGAACTTGCCGTCCTCGGACTTGAAGATGAAGTCAGCCTCGTCCTTGCGGACCATCGTCCGGTGGGTCGGGATCGGTACGACGTGAAGGTTGTAAGTCGAGGCGAACTCGGCCGCCTCCGTCTCCGCCGTACCGGTCATGCCGCCGAGCTTCTCGTACATGCGGAAGTAGTTCTGCAACGTCACCGTGGCCCAGGTGTGGTTCTCCTCCTGGATGCGGACCCGCTCTTTCGCCTCCACGGCCTGATGGAGGCCGTCGCTCCAGCGGCGCCCCTCGAGGACGCGGCCGGTGAACTCGTCGATGATCTTCACCTCGCCGTCGGCGATCATGTAGTCGTCGTCGCGGTGGTAGAGCTCTTTGGCTTGCAGTGACTTCTCGAGCTGGTGCACGAGGTTGACGGCGACGCCGTCGTAGAGGTTGTCGACGCCGAGCTGACGCTCGACCTTGGAGACGCCGGACTCCGTGACGATCACCGTCTTCTTCTCTTCGTCGACCTCGTAGTCGATGTCGCGGTGGAGCGCCCGGGCGATGCTGGCGAACTGGTAGTAGAGCTTCGTCGACTCGTTCGAGGGCCCGGCGATGAGCAGCGGAGTGCGTGCCTCGTCGATGAGGATGGAGTCGACCTCGTCGACGATGCCGTAGATGTGGCCGCGCTGCACCATCTGTTCGCGGGACCACGCCATGTTGTCGCGCAGGTAGTCGAAACCCATCTCTGTGTTCGTCCCATACGTCAGATCCGCCCCGTAGGCCGCCCGCTTCTCGTCGGACCCGGAGATCTCAGGTACGACGAGCCCCACGGAGAGCCCGAGGAATCGGTAGATCTGACCCATCCACTCCGAGTCGCGCCGCGCGAGGTAGTCGTTCACCGTGATGAGGTGGACGCCGCGGCCGTTGATGGCGTTCAGGTACACCGGCAACGTGGAGACAAGCGTCTTACCCTCGCCGGTCTTCATCTCGGCGATGCCGCCGAAGTGCAGCGCCATTCCGCCCATGAGCTGCTCGTCGAAGTGCCGCTGCCCGATCGTGCGAAGGGCACCCTCGCGAACGACGGCGAACGACTCGACGAGGAGGTCGTTCAGGTCCTCTCCCTGCCCGAACCGCTCCTTGAACTCGACCGTCTTGCGGGCGAGATCCGAATCGGAGAGCGCCTTCATGTCGGGCTCGAGCCCGTTGATGAGCGGTACGACGGCCGCCAGGTTCTTGACCTTCTTGCCTTCGCCCGCGCGAAGGACTTTCGAGAACAGACCCACGACGGTCCATTCTAGGCCCGGCCGGAGGCCGTACGGCCTGCATCTGGGCGGTCCGGACCACGCCCGTCACGCAGTCGTCATGTAGGGTACTTTGGCCCTACCGTCTCCGGGACGTTCGGCAGCAGACTGTAGGCGCCGTGGCCGGCCCGAAAGGCCGACATGGTCAGGAACACCTGCCGCGCCCAAGCGCGTCAGTGGGGGGTGCTCACCAACGAAAGGGGTCTGGCATGGAGTTGAAGCACAGAACGAAGAGTGATCGGTCATCTCCCGGGGTCCGGCGGATGAGTTTGTTGGGCGCGGTGGCAATAGGGGCCTTGGTCCTTGCAGGATGCTCATCGTCCTCGAGCTCGTCGACGACGACCACCTCGGCCACTTCACCAGGCTCGAACACCATCCCGAGCGGGATCAGCATCAGCTCGTTCACTTCGGATATCGCGACGACGATGGCCAGCTTCAAGCCGCTGACCGAGTTCGCCACGAAGGGCGCCAGCTCGCTCCAGATCGGCGTGATCCTGCCGGACACCACGTCGTCGACCCGCTACGTCGACTTCGACCAGCCGTACCTGAACGATGCATTTGCGGACGCCGGTTACACCGAGCAGCAGTACCGCATCGACAACGCCCAGGGAAGCGACGCCACTGAGCTCGACGACGCCACCGCCGACATCAACCTCGGCGCCAAGATCCTCGTCATGGACCCGATCGACGGCCCGACCGGCGTCGCCATCGCGCAGCTGGCCGAGTCCAAGGGCGTCACGCTCATCAGCTACGACCGCGCGACGTTCCAGGGATCGAACACCTACTACGTGAGCTTCGACAACGAGCTCGTCGGTCAGCTGATCGGCAAGGGTTTCGAGTCCTGCGTCACGTCATGGGGCATCTCCAAGCCGAAGGTGTTCGTCCTGAACGGCGGCGAGGACACCGACCCCAACGCCATCTCCTTTGCCGAGGGCTACAACTCGGTGGTCTGGGGCCAGACGGCCAAGTCGGTCAACGCCGGTGCGACGAACTCCGCCGGCTACTCCCTCGTCGGCGAGAACTACGCGCCTGGGTGGGACAACACCAAGGGTGGCACCATCTTCCAGCAGGAGTACACCGCTAACCCGTCGATCAATGCCACGATCGAAGCGAATGACGGGCTCTCCAACGCGGTCATCACGGACCTGAAGGCCGACGGCGTCAAGCCGAACAAGGTCCCGACCACGGGGCAGGACGCCACCGCCCAGGGCATGGCCTGGATCCTCGAGGGCTACCAGTGCGGCTCCGTTTACAAGGCCGTGTACAAGGAAGCTCAGGCGACCGTAGCCCTGGCCACGATCCTGTTGGCCGGCGACAAGCCGCCTGCAGCCCTGCTGAACGGCACCACCGTCGACCCGGCGAACTCGAGCATCAAGGAGCCGGCGTTGCTGCTGACCCCGGTGTGGGTTGACCTGGCCAACATGGAGTCGACCGTCGTCAAGGACGGCTTCGACAGCGCATCGGACATCTGCACCATCTCGGGCCAGGCGCTGTGCACGAAGTACGGAATCTCCTGATCCTCTGAACCGGACGCGGCGCTCTCGTTGAGAACGCCTCCCCAGCGGCGTTGGTGGGCCCTCCGATGGAGCGGCCCGCCAACGCCGCTTCGGCAAATGGCGTTCGTGAGCACTATTCGATCAGTGCGACCCGACCGGTCGTAACCTAAGGTGACTGGCATATGAACGAAGGCATCGCAGGCGCCGACAGCTCCGGCGAGGACGACCACGGGGGAGCCAGCCCCGAGGGAGCCAGCCCGGGTCCGTTGCTCAGTCTTCGGGGGATCGACAAGCACTTCGGAGCGGTACAGGCGCTCTACTCGGTGAACCTCGACCTGCCGCCCGGACAGGTGACCGGGCTCTGCGGCGACAACGGTGCGGGGAAGTCCGTGCTCACCCGCTGCATCGCCGGTGTCCACCAGCCCGACCACGGACAGATCTTCTTCGAGGGCCAGCCGGTCCACATCCGGAGCGCCCGCGACTCCGCCGCACTCGGCATTGAGACCGTGTACCAGGATCTGGCGCTGGCCGACAACCTGGACATCGTGCAGAACATGTTTCTCGGCCGCGAGCGCCTGCGCCACGGCCTGCTGGACGAGGATTCGATGGAACGAGCCGCTGCGGAGACGCTGGCCAGCCTTCGCGTCACCACCGTTCGGTCGATCCGCCAGCCCGTCGCCTCGCTCTCGGGAGGTCAGCGGCAGGCGGTGGCCGTCGCCAAGGCGGTCATGTGGAACTCGAAGGTCGTATTGCTGGACGAGCCCACGGCTGCGCTCGGCGTCGTGCAGACCCGGATCGTGCTCGACCTCGTCGAGCGGCTCCGTGACCACGGGTTGGCGGTGATGATGGTCTCGCACAACCTGAACGACGTCTTCGAGGTCGCCGACCGGATTGCCATCCTCCACCTAGGACGAATGGTCGCCGAGGGCCCGGCCCGTGACTTCGACCGGCAGAGTGTCGTCGAGTACATGACGACCGGAATCGCCGGCGGCCGGCCGTTCGCGCCGACCGGGGCCGCCGCCGGGAAGGCCTGAGCGATGGCACGGCTCGAGGTTTCGCCATGACGGCGGGTCCCGCCGAGCCCGAGACCGGAACCGCCGGCTCTGCCGCCGGGACGGCGGTAGAGCTCGGAGACGCGGGGAAGGCGGCCGAGGCCGAGGTCCCACCCGAGGTACTCGCCCAGTCGCTGAGCGAGTACCTCAAGGCCTGGACGATGCGGATCCGAAGTGGCAACAGTGGCGTCCTGCCCGTGATCCTCGCCATCGTGATCGTGGCCGTCGTGTTCGAAATCGTCACCCCAGAGCACGCCTTCCTGCGACCGAGCAACCTCGTCTACATCTTCGATGTGAGCACGGCGTACATGGTCCTTGCGATGGCGGAGACCGTCGTCCTGCTCCTTGGCGAGATCGACCTCTCCGTCGGCGCCGTCGCCCTTCTCGGTGGGACGATCGCCTTCAAGCTCGTGCAATCCCCCGGGGCGGGGTGGCCGTGGTGGGCGGCCATCCTCGCCTCCCTGGCGATTTGCGGTGTCATCGGCGCCCTCCAGGGGACGCTCATCTCACGGCTCAAGATCCCGTCGTTCATCGTGACGCTCGGCGGGTTTCTTCTCTTCTCGGGAGTCCTCATCCTCGTCCTCGGAGGCGCCGACGGCGTCGTCGGTGTCAGCTCGTCGGTGCCCAACCAGCGTGTCATCTATTACCTGGTGCAAGGCTTGATCGACCCCGCCGCCGGCTGGGTGGCCCTGGCGGTCGTGGTCTTTCTCGTCGGGACCGCCCTCTGGCGCCGTGCCGCTGCTCGGCGGCGCGACGGTCTCGTGTCCGCCCCGGCGGGCCTCACCGCCATCAGGATCGCCCTTGTGGCGGTCGTGGGTGTCGCCGTCGTGGTCGTCTGCGACGTGAACCGCGGTAGCAGTCTCGTGACGGTTGAAGGGATCCCCTGGGTGATCCCGATCGTCCTCGTGTTGCTCGGCGTCTGGACGACCCTGCTCCAGCGGACGCGCTTCGGGCGCTATGTCTATGCCATCGGCGGCAACCCGGAAGCGGCACGCCGAGCAGGCGTCAGCGTCGCCGGCATCCGAACCTGGGCCTTCGCCCTCTGCTCGGCGACCGCCGGCTTCGGCGGCATCCTTCTCGGCTCGCGTTTCTACGGCCAGTACAGCACGAACACGGCCGACCCCGGTCAGCTCGTCCTGTACTCCGTCGCCGCCGCCGTCATCGGCGGCACGAGTCTCTTCGGCGGCCGCGGCAAGGCCATCCACGGCGTTCTCGGCGGCCTCCTCATCGGCGGCATCGCCTACGGCGTGTCCCTCCTCGAACTGGGCAACCTCGCCACTCCGCTCGAGTACATCCTCCCGGGGGGCGTGTTGCTGGCGGCAGTGCTGGTCGACGTGCTCTCACGCCGTGGCGCCCGGACCGGGAGCGTGACCCGTGTCTGAGACCGAGCGGGGAGCCGGGCAGGGGGCGCCCGACGGGATGGGAGCGGCGACCGCAGTGGACCTCACGGCCGCCCCTGGGGTGGCGGCGGTTGCTGTCCCACCCGCGATCCTCGCCCAGTCGCTCGGCGAGTACGTGCGGGGTTGGTGGGTCCGGGTGCGTGGCGGCAACAGCGGCGTCCTGCCGGTGGTGCTCGCCATCGTGGTCGTCGCGATCAGCTTCCAGATCGCCAACGGGAAGTTCCTGTCGCCGCAGAACCTCGTCAACCTGATCGAGCAGAGCACCGTCTACATGGTCCTTGCGATGGCCGAGATCTTCGCCCTTCTCCTCGGCGAGATCGACCTCTCCGTCGGCCTCGTGATGGTGCTCGGTAGCGTCGTGATGGCAGAGCTCGTGCAGCCGACGGGCGCCGATTGGCCGTGGTGGGCGGCGATCATCGTGGCGTTGCTCGCGTGCTCGGCGGTCGGTTTCATCCAGGGAACCCTCGTCGCCCGCCTGAAGATGCCGTCGTTCATCGTCACGCTCGGCGGCCTGCTCATCCTCGAGGGTGTGGCGATCATCGTGCTCAATGGGTCACTCGTCGGCATCGGCAACTCGAACGTCACGAACGAGGTCGTCATCTACGACATCTTCTACGGACACTTCGCCCCGCTGGTCGGCTGGATCGTGCTGATCGTGCTGGCGGGAACCGGGGGAACGTTGCTGTGGGTCCGGGATGCCCGCCGGCGGCAGGAGGGCCTCGCGGCCCCGCCGGCGAGCCTCACGGCGATGAAGATTCTCTTCATGACGGCGGCTGCCGTCGCTGTCGTCGCGTTCTGCAACGTCAACCGCGCCCACTTCGGGACGATCGAGGGCGTTCCCTACATCATCCCGATCGTCCTCGTCGTACTCGTCGGTTGGACAACGCTGCTCCAGCGGACGCGCTTCGGGCGCTACGTCTACGCCATCGGCGGCAACCCCGAAGCGGCGCGGCGAGCCGGGGTCAGCCTGCCGGGCGTGCGCACTTGGGGTTTCGTTCTCTCGGCGCTCACCTCCGGAATCGCCGGTGTGCTGTTCGCCTCGTGGCAGGTCTCGCTGACCGAGAACATCATCAAGACCGCCAACAGCTACGTGCTGCTGGCCGTGGCGGCGGCGGTAATCGGCGGCACGAGCCTCTTCGGCGGCCGAGGAAGGACCATCCATGGCGTCCTCGGCGGCCTCGTCATCGGTGGCATCTACAACGGCCTCTACCTACTGGGGGCATCCAGCCAGTGGATCGACATCGCCGTCGCCGGCGTGCTGCTGGCAGCGGCGACCATCGACGTCCTCTCCCGACGGGGAGCTTCGGGCCCCGCCTGACGCCGGGCGGCTGCCGCGGGCGAGAGGCCCGCTGCTCACGCCGCGTGCACCGGGATGCGGATGGGAACCCGTGGGGCGCGGTGCCGGCGAGGCGGTTCACCACCGACGAGCGTGCCTCGCAGGTGGTGCGGTGCGGCCGAGTCGATCCGCACCTGCACCATGTCCCCCACCGCCGAGCTCGCAGCCGGAGCGCCGGGCTCGCCCGACGGCGAGAAGTGCACGAGCTTGCCCTGGCGCGTCCGGCCGGTCAGCATGCTCGGATCCTTCTTCGACGGCCCTTCCACGAGCGCCTCTTCCACCCGCCCGATGCGGGCGCGGTGGCGAGCGAGGGCGGACCGCTCGACGACGATGCGCAGCTGCTCGAAGCGCTCTGCGATCACCTCGCTCGGTACGAAGTCCT